>NZ_CM001555.1:618826-827605 GCF_000275865.1 Methanofollis liminatans DSM 4140
TCATCTCGATTTTCAGGAACCCTCACGCTCTCAGCGCGAAGATTTGGAACTCGTTCTGTGAGTGGAGCGGACACTGCCTGGGGGTTGCACCCCGGACCCCTGCATGCGATTGCCCTGGATATGCAGGGAACGGGCAGGGCGGTGTGGTTCTCGATGAAAATTCTTGATGGACGTGCCGGAGTGTTTTGTGGGTTCCTACCCCAATCGCAGTTTCGAGGGGCAGCAGGCCCTCGGCAGAGGCACACAGGCCCCCATCTGCTTTCGGAAACTGCTGGGCGAATGGCCTCGCCCAGACCATCCCGGAGCCTGGTTCCACGATAAAGGGAAGATCTATCATACCCTCACCAGGGCACCTTCAAGCGATCTCGATCGTTGTTGGAGAGGAGCTTTTTAACAAAGCCGGATAATCCTATTTTTTGACGCGTCGATCTTCTTCTGACCCCGCTCAGGTGAATTGGCTCCTTCTCTATTGATTGCGGAGAGATGTGTGCAGCCCTATCTCGATCCCGCCTCCGCCTTCCCGTTCCAATCGGCACCGTGGGGTGAACCCCTATTGTCCGAATGGTTGCTGTGTTCGATCAAGGGCCGGGTTGCCCCTCTTTTTTTCACCTGAGAGCGGGCTTACGGGAAAAAAAGGTAGTTATCGCCGCCGCAGCAGCAGGACCGCTGCAGCAATGGCCGCCGCCCCGAGGGCTGCAAAGGGCGTGGCCGCGGCCTCTGTCGGTGTCGTCTCTGTCGGTGCTGTCGGGTTCAGCGTGGCGTTCACCGTCACCGTCGCCCCGGCAGAGACCGAAACGTTGCCCGTCCATGGCTCAAAACCCTGGCGTTGCAGGAAAACGGCATAGTTCCCTGGCACAAGATCCTGGAGGGTGAGCGGGGTGATCCCCATATACCTGTTGTCCAGGTAGATCTCCGCCCCTGAAGGTGAGGAGGCGATGGAAAGGGCCCCGGTCTCGATCCCTGTTGTCGTCGGCACCGTCGTGGACACCGTCGTGGTCTGGACTGGCGACTCGACGGTGAAGGTCCGCACCAGATTGTCGTCCCCGCCGAAGGCGAGATGCTTCCCGTCTGCAGAGATCGCCGCACCTCTGACTGAAGTCCCGATCGCCTGGTTCCATATAACCAGTCCGTTCCGGTCGAAGAGATAGGCGTTCTGGTCGAGCGAACCGGCAGCAATCCATTCGCCACCCTCGCTCACCGAAACCGCACTCACCGATCCCCGCGTCGGGGTGCTCCAGAGGAGGGTGCCGTCCCGGTCATAGAGGTAGACCTTTGTGTCGGCCGATCCTGCGGCGACATACTTTCCGTCAGGAGAGAGGGCGACGGCGAGGACGTTGGCGAATAAGACACGAGACCAGAGGAGTTTTCCTGTCTGATCGAAGAGATAGACCCGGTCGTCGTTGGACCCGGCGGCGATCAGACCGGCGTCGGGTGTGATGGCGGCGGCGAGGACGTCGTCCCCGGTCATATAGGACCACGCAGATGCCCCGGTGCCATCGAAGAGATGGACCCGGTCGTCCGAACCTCCGACGGCGACATAGGCCCCACCGTCCGCAACCCCCACGCCGTATATCCGGGTGGGCAGGACCGTGCTCCAGCGCAGATCTCCATTGACGTCATAGAGATAGACCCTGTTGTCGCTCCCTCCCGCACCCACGGCGCTCCCGTCAGGTGCGATGGAGACGGCGCCTAATGCTGCCGCTGCTCCTTTCTGCCACTGGACCGCACCTCCGGCGCCTATCAGGGTCGTCTTTGCATCGTCGCCGCCCGCGACGACCAGCCCCCCGTCTCCGGAGATAGAGACCGACCGCACGGTTGCCTGGCTCGTATAGGTCCAGTCAGGGGAGACCGTGACCGCCATTGCCGTGCAGCACAGAATGCCGAGCGCGGCAGCGATCAGGAGGGCCCTGACGATAGTTTGCTGTGTCATGGAAGGGAGTATCTGGATCCTTCTATTTATCTTGCGGGGGTTGAAAGCGGTGGGGGGGAAGTCCTTCGAAAGAAGTGCAGGGCAGTTCACATGCGGCGCACCAGAAACGCCCCGACGCCGATGCCGAAGACGGCGACAACCAGGCTGCAGGGCATCTGCGCCGGTGCGGTCTCAGGCGTCGTCGCCGTGGCTGTTGTTTCCGCAGTCGTCACGGGTGTCGTGATCTCGCTCACCGTCTCTTCGGTGATGGTGAACCCTCCGCTCGTCTCTGTCCCGCTCTCCATGTGGGTGACCGTCACCAGATAGGTATCAGGCGGGAGGGGGGTTTTGACGGTGAATGTCCATACGTTATACGGGCTCCCCTCCTCCACGATCACGGTGCCCGATGCCCCGGAAAACTTTTCTGGCTCGCTCTTATCTGTCGGGGTGAAGGAGGCGGAGACGACCTCCACCAGCAAAATATTCTCCGCTGCCAGGTTCGTCGTTCCACCGACGATCACTGTACCGTTCTCCCCGCCGGCAACCGTCGAGATCTCCACCCATCCAGCCGCCGCCACCGATACGGGCAGGCAGGCGAGGATGAGGATCATGAGTGCCATCGTGCGCATGGGGGGTGATGGCGCTTCATGGGTATTAATGATCTGGTCATTCCTGCCAGCGAGCCCAATGAAGATCGCTGTGGATGAGATCGCAGAAAAAAGAACGGAGTATTTCCTTCACCGGTGGGTGAAGTAGCAGAGCACGCCTGCCTCGTCGGCGCGATCGACCCTGACAAATCCGAACCGCTCGAACTGGACGGTCCTGCCCTCATACCCGGCGACCTGGGGCTCGCACACCCCGCTCACCTCGCCCTCGGGCGTCAGCACCCGGCAGGGGATGCCGTAGCCTTCGGGGAGCCACTGTATGATCGGGGCCTTTGCCGCTCTCGCCGCCGCGAGATCGTCGCCGGCGTATTCGGCCTGACCGACGCCGGTCATCCTGATGTTGAAGAGATCTTTCATCCGGACGAGGGCCGCGCCCTCGGTCTCGGCCTGCGGCAGCACCGCTGCGCCCGCAAAGGCGATCTCTCTGACACCCCGTGCGGCATCCCCGGGATAGAGCGGGATCTGTGCGACCTGCTCCGGGGCCCCCTCGATCCTGACCGAGACCGGATCAGGGACGAAGAAGAAGCGGTCAGAGACATGATCGATGACCGCCTTGTTCTTGGCGTAGAGGTTCTCCCAGGAGAAGGAGATATCGGTCTCCCCGATTCCGATCTCCACGACCGCCTCCCGCACCGCCTCGGGCTTGATGCCGCGGCGTGCGATCGCCCGCAGGGTGCCGAGGTGAATGTCGTCCCACCCGGTATAGGTTCCGGCGTTGATCCCCTCGCGCATCGACGATGTGGAGAGCACGACCCCCTCGATACCCATGCGCCCGTAATGGCGGTACACCGGTGGCCTCCAGCCGAAATAATCGTAGATATACCGCTGGCGCCGGGTGTTGGCGATATGGTCCTTCCCCCGGATCACATGGGTGATCCCGAGGAGGTGATCGTCTATAACGACCGAGAAGTTCATCAACGGATAGACCCTCGCCTCGATCCGCGGGTGGTGGGGCGTGTCCACGATCCTGAAGATGGAGAAGTCCCGCATCGCCGGGTCAGGATGGGCCAGATCGGTCTTCACCCGCACTGTCACCTGCCCCTCGGCGAAATCGCCGCCGAGCATCCGGTCCCAGAGGGCGAGGTTCTCCTCGATCGAATGAGAGCGGCATGGACAGGCCTTCTGTTTGATCTTCAGGTCGCGGAAATATTCGGCGTCGCAGGTGCAGACATACGCGCCGCCGATCTCGATGAGTTTCCTGCCCAGATCGTAGTAGACCTCCATCCGGTCGCTCTGATAGACAATATCGGTGATGCCGAGCCCCATCCACTCGATGTCCTCCTGCACCATCTGGTAGGCATCAGGGTCGACCCGCCTGGGGTCGGTGTCCTCGATCCGCAGCACGTAGCGGCCGCCATAGCGTTTCACATAGGCGTCGTTCAGGAAGGCGGCCCTCGCATGGCCGAGGTGAAGAGGCCCTGACGGGTTGGGGGCAAAGCGCATCACCACGCCGCCCTCGGCCTCCTCAAGGGGGGGGAGCTCCTTTGACCGGTCCTTCTTCCCGCTGTTCGTTTCGCCGGCGAGTTCAGGAGCGAGTTCCTCCAGCCGCGCCTTCCATGCCTCGGGCGGCATCCCTGCCACCTCGTCGAGCACCTCTGTGAGCACGCCCGGGATCTCTTTTGCATGCGGGCGGAGCTCAGGGTGGGCGCCGAGCACCTTGCCCATGACCGCCTTTGGATTCGGCACATTGCCGTACTTCACGGCATTCTGGAGCGCGTAGACATACAGGACCCTTCTGACCCCTGCATCCATCCTAAAAACTCCGTGTCACGAAAAACTCTACGAGTTCGTCAAGGTACCTGCGCTGTTTCGAGTCGGGCAGCACTTTCAGAGACTGTCGGGCGTTCGCCACCTTCTCCGCGGCAATCTTGCGCACCTCTGCGATCACGCCGGCCTCCTCCAGCTCGGCGATGGCGGCGTCGACTTCGGCGGGCGAGAGCGGGCGGCGGTACTTCGCAAGGTCGAGCCCCTGCTCGCGGGCGATGATGGCGACGAGCGTCTGCTTCCCCTCGCGGAGATCCGAGCCCCGGTCCTTCCCGCTCTTCTCCGGAGGCGCCAGCAGATCGATGAGGTCGTCCTGGATCTGGAAGGCGATCCCGGCATTCATGCCGTACTGGTAGAGGGCGCTCACCTGCATGGCGTTTCCGCCGGCAAGAATCGCACCGATACCTGCCGAGGCAGCGTAGAGTGCCCCGGTCTTCTTTGCCGCCATCTCGATGTAATCTGCGGCCTCCACAGCATCTCCGGCCTTCTCGAAGGTCATGTCCAGGTGCTGCCCCTCGCAGATCTCCGCGCAGGTCCGTGCAAGCATGGCGACCGCCTTCACCCTTGCCCGGTCCTCGGCAAGAGCATGGGTGAGGTACTCAAAGGCCTTTGCGTAGAGGACGTCGCCTGCCAGGATCGCCGTCGGCATGTCCCATTTTGTATGGACCGTCGGCACGCCGCGGCGGGTGGCATCCCCGTCCATGATATCGTCGTGGACAAGGGTGAAGGTGTGCGTCATCTCAAGGGCGAGGGCGGCGCTCATCAGGTCGTCCGAGCTCCCCGGTCTCACCGTCTCGGCCGCGAGGAGCAGCACCGCAGGACGCAGGCGTTTCCCGCCTGCAAGGAGCAGGTGAGCTCCGGCCTTATAAAGTTCGCCAAACACGTCTCCAAAATACCGGTCAAGGGCCATATCGACCGTGCCGGCGGTCGCCTCAAGATAGGTCTCCAGATCGTTCATGTCAATCCTCCATTATTTGAGCAGAAGCCGCTGCCCGTTCCTCAGCAGGTGGATATCGTTGTTCAGGGTATATCCGCACCCCTCGGCGAACTTCAGGTAGCCGCCGGTCATATCGATGTCCCCATGGGACGGGATGATGTGCTGGGGGTTTAAGAGATGGATCAATTCGTAGTGGTCCTCCCGGTAGGCATGGCCGCTCACGTGGAGCTCGTCGTGGATGCGTGCGCCCTTCATCCGCAGGAGCGTCTCGACGAGGTGGCGCTGGCCATAGTTCATCGGGTTTGGGATCACCTTTGCCGAGAAGAGGATCTTGTCGCCCTTCTCGACCTTGTATGGCGTGTCTCCCTGTGCAATCCTGGTCAGGATCGCCCCGGGCTCGCCCTGGTGGCCGGTGACGATCGGGACGAACTTGTCCTTGCCGGTCTTTAAGATGTGACGAAGCGTCCGGTCCACCGTCCGCCTGTTCCCGAAGACCGAGAGCGTCGGCGGGAAAGAGACGAGTTTTAACTGCTCGGCGGTCGTGGAGTAGCGCTCCATCGAGCGGCCGAGGAGTACGGGCTTTCTCCCCATCTCATGGGCGCACTCGGCGATCGTCTTGATCCGCGAGATATGGGACGAGAAGGTCGAAACGATCATGGCGCCTTTGTCGTCCTCATAACTGGTCATCGTATCGCGCACCAGATCGCGGGCGATCCGCTCGCTCGGGCATCTCCCTTTCTTATCGATGTTCGTCGACTCGACGACGAGGGCGATCACGCCCTCCTTGCCGATCTGGCGGAGGCGGGCGAGGTCGGGCGGGTCGCCGAGCACCGGCGTCCGGTCGAGTTTGAAATCGTTTGCATAGACGATCGCCCCGTCCTTTGTGTGGAGGACAGCCATCACCGTATCGATGATCGAGTGCTGCATCTTGACAAATTCCAGGGTGATGTTCTGGGAGATGCGGAAGCGCTGGCCGGGCCGCAGGACCTGCACCTTGTTGTTCACCCCGAACTTCTGCTCGCCCTGGATCTGCTGTTTGATCAGCTCGACCGTGTAGGGCGTCCCGATGATCGGAGCGTTGTACCGGTGCGCGAGCTTCGGGATCGCCCCGATATGGTCGAGGTGGCCGTGCGTGCAGACGATCGCCTTCACGCTCCCCTCGACGGTGTTCATCATCGTGTCGTCGGGGATCGCCTTCATCTCGATCAGGTCGAGGGAGTGCATGTTCTCGAGTTCGGCATCCTCGTGGATCATGATCTGGTCGAGCCTGATGCCCATATCGAAGATGACGATCTCCTTTCCGCAGCGGACGGCGGTCATGTTTCGACCGACTTCGTTGTAGCCGCCCACTGCAACAATTTCAATATCCATTTTTTATCTCCTATTTATCTAAATTTCAAGCATCTGGCGTGTTTTTCCCGTAATATAGGTCCGTGCCTTTGCAAGATCCGTAATGCTGCCGGATCCTGTCAGGAACATCGCCGCGCGCACCTCTCGCAGGATTGTGCCGACCGCGGCTTCGAGAGCCTCATCGCTCTGCATCGCAGGGCGCAGGAAAGGAAGCGCCATCCCGCCAAGGCTGGCACCGAGTGCAATCGCCTTCGCGACATCGATCCCGCTCCGCACGCCGCCGGTGGCGATCACCGGGCCGGTGCCGCCCACCTCGCCGAGGCTGACCACTGTCGGGATGCCCCAGTCGAGGAAGCGCTCACCGAGTGACCGCAGGCCTTCGTCTTCGGTCCGCTCCACCTCGACTGCCGCCCATGAGGTGCCGCCTGCGCCGCCGAGATCGATCGCTGCGGCGCCCGCACCCCAGATGAGACGCGCAGTCTCCCTGGATATGCCTGCCCCGGTTTCTTTGACGATCACCGGCGTTTTAAAGTCTTCGCAGAGCTCGGCGATGGCCGCAAGGCAGCCGCGTGCATCGTGATCGCCTTCAGGCTGGATCGCCTCCTGCAGGAAATTGAGGTGGATACAGAGGGCATCGGCATCGATCATCTCGACCGCCAGCTCAGCCCATCCGGCACCATGATCGCGCACCTGCACCGCGCCGAGATTGGCGCAGAGAAAGGCGTTGGGCGCTTCGTCCCGGACGACCGAGAAACTCTCGGCCACGTCAGGGTGTTCGAGCGCTGCGCGCTGGGATCCTACACCCAGGCCGAGACCGAACATTCCGGCGACCCGTGCGAGTCTCCGGTTTACTTCGGTCGTTGCGGGGTGACCGCCGGTCATTGCGGCGATAAAAATAGGCGCGCCGAGAGAGGCGCCGAGGAATTCTGTCTCCAGTCTGATGTCTTCGAGATCCTGCTCCGGCAGGGCCTCATGCACCAGCCTGACGTCCTCGAAGCCTGCGCTGCCCGCCTCAACCTCGTGCTCGCAGCAGATCCGGAGGTGGTCCAGCTTCCGCGAGGACGTCTGCGTATTCTTTCTGATAGAGATTCCTCCGTTGTTGTTTGCTGGTGTGCCTGGTCGTCATGCTGTTATCTTCTGACGATCGTTCCGCTGTGGTCTTTCCCATCAAGGAAATCAGCGGTGCGGGAGATGTGAAATATATGCGACTCGATCCCCTCGTCCGCAAGTGCAAGGAGTTCGTTGATCTTTCCCTTCATCCCGCCGGTGACGTCGGTGTTCTCTGAACACCCGATAGACAGATGTCTGACTGTATCCCTTGTGATCGCCGGTACCACCGCGCCGCCGTCGAGGACGCCCGCGACATCGGTTGCAAGCCCGACCCGCCCTGCCCTCAGGGCAACGGCAAGGTACCGGATGATCTGATCGCCTGAAATGATGCAGGCACCGCGGCTCATGTCCGTCACCACGTCCCCGTGAAGGACCGGGGTGATGCCGAGCCGTACCAGTTGAGTAATAGATATGCACTCACAGGATATGAGCTGTCCGTTGTCTGCATGACACCCCGCGAGGGGGTGGATACCCACGGCATCGACGCCGTTCGCTCTCAGCGCCGCAACAACGGCCCGGTTCAGGGCGGCGACCGCCTCATGGGTGACGGCGACGCCTGCTCGGTTCTCCGGGCCGACCCCATCCTGGATACGGTAGTGTTTTGCCTCGGGGTGGCCGCAGGAGCCAGCCCCATGGACGATGATGAGGCGCTGCTCGGGGCGCTGTGCGATCACGCCGGCAATCTCTGCGAGGCGCGCATGGTCGATCGCTCCGCTGCCTCCCTTGTCGGTGACGACGCTTCCCCCGAGCTTCAGCAGTGTAATCTCTCTATTCATTTTTCTCTCTGCGTATTCCTTCGGTGTCGATGGTGGTGATGATCGAGCGTGCCCCGGTGGCGTCCATTGCGCCTGCCACCCTGCTCTTTGCGTGTTTGGGGCAGAGTGCAACCATGCACCCGCCGCCGCCGGCGCCGGTTATCTTTGCTCCGAACGCCCCTGTAGCCCTGGCGGTGAGCACGAGCTTTGAAAGGGCCGGGTGTCCAACGCCGATGGCGTCGAGCAGGGCGTGGTTAACGTCCATGCACTGGCCGAGCTGCTGGGGTTTGTTCATGCTTTTTATTGCCTTCATGGTCACCGCGCCGATGGCGTCGAGGATCGGGTTGATGATCTCAGGATTGCGCTGCCGCTCCTGCGCCACATGCTCAACCATCTTTGAGGTGGAGTGGGAGACCAGGCTGTTGCCGATGATCAGATGAAAGTTCTGGGGGGGAAGGCGCCGTTTCGAATCGCCGGTGATCAGCACGATCCCCCCGAAGGTCGTTACATAGGTGTCGGTGGGGCTTGCCCGTCCCTTCTGGACCTTCTTCTCGATCGCGTAGGCGCGCTCGGCGATCTCTTCTCTGGTGAACCCGAGATTGAACTCCTCTGATATCGCTGCAAGGGTGGCCGCCGTCACCGCCGCCGATGAACCGAGGCCAGAAGAACTCGGGAGCTGGGACCTGATATAAACGCTTCCCTGCACGCCGGTCGAACGGAAACACTCTTCGATATAGGGCGAGCGCGCATGCGGGGGGTTCCGGCTTTTTCTGACCGTCACGGCGACCCTGGGTTTGATCGCCATGGCAACGCCTGGTTTACCATATACAACGGCGTGTTCGCCGAAAAGAAAAACTTTGCCGGGAGCGCTCCAGGTAGCCACGCTACACCACCATGATGGCGGCGTAGCCGACTACCTCGGGATCCCCGGTCACGTCGCCACTTGTGGCATAGGTGAGCAGGCGGCCCTCGGTCGCCCCGAGTGCTTTGCATACGGCGATCATTGCAGCAATCGGGCCGTATCCGCATGCTGAAATATCGTACTCCACGATGCTCCGGTAGAGCCCGTCGACATCGAGGCGTTCGATCGCCTCGATTGCCATGGCGTCACGTTTGCGTGCCTGACTTTCAGGAATATAATGCGAAAAATCGCTGGATGCAACGATCCTGACCTCGCGCCCGGTTGCCCTTATGGCGCGGACGATCTTACCGGCAACCAGTTCGGCACTTGCCGGGCTCTGGTCGCCCATCATAATCGGCGCTATCTGTGCGCGCGGGAAAAAATGTTTGATAAAGGGGGTCTGGACCTCCAGGGAGTGTTCGTCCTCCATGGAAACCTCGTCCACCCTGATATCAAGCGCTCTCACGAAATCGACGTCTACATCGACGATCCCGAGGGGCGTCTCCCAGGGTATTGCCGAGGTGCAGGTCAGAAATCCCCGGTGGCTCGGGCCGATCACCACGAATGTCCCGTCAAAATCCGGCCTGATCGCGGAGAACGCCCGGGCTCCGACCGCACCTGAGTACGGGTAGCCTGCATGGGGGGAGACAATACCGAGTGCATCTGGAGCAGGTCTCTCGACGGGGGTGACCGTTTCGAGGAACTGCTCGAGATGGCCCGGTTCGCCGGGATAGAACATGCCTGCGAAGGTGCATGGCCTGGTCTCCATCCTCTCCTGCCTCCTGGTTGTCCGATTACAGCTCGGTCTCGAAGTCCTCGGGAGTGAGCGAGGTCGAAACACCGCGCAGACGGAACATCTCCCTGGTCAGCAGGTAGTAGATGAGCGAAAGAGCCTTTCTACCCTTGTTGTTTGTCGGAATGACAAGATCGAGATAACTTGTCATGTTGTTGGTGTCACAGAGGCCGATGACGGGGATACCGTTCTGAACCGCTTCACGGACGGCCTGAGCGTCTCCCATCGGGTCGGTGACGATGACGACTTCGGGTTCGATATAGTGCTCGAAGTTCGGGTTGGTCATGAGGCCCGGGATGTATCTCCCGATCGCCGAGGTGCCGCCGATGGCGTCGGCAAACTTCTTTGCCGGGTACTGGGCGTACTGTCTGGAGGCCACCACCAGGATCTTCGGGGCGTCGTATCCGGAGAGGAACTTTGCCACCATCTTGATCCGCTCGTCGGTTGCCTTGATGTCAAGGATATACAGTCCGTCCCCGCGCACGCGGTAGATGAACTTTTTCATGTCCTGGCTCTTCTGCTGGGTACCAATGTGGACGCCTGCTGCGAGGTATTCTTCCACAGGAACGAGCGGCTCGTTCAACACAATTTCCATCTCACTCTCTTCTGCCATTGTTAGATCATCTCCTCAATGCGTATGAGTTCATTCAGTTTTGCGATTCTTTCGCCGCCCACGACTCCGGTCTTCAGGAGTCTGCACTCGAATGCGGTGGCAAGGTGGGCGATGGTCTCGTCGGTCGTCTCACCTGAGCGGTGGCTCATCACCGTGTCCATCCCCTGGGACTTGGCAAGGTGCACCGACTCGAAGGTGTCGGTCAGCGTTCCGATCTGGTTGGGTTTGATGAGCACGCAGTTCGATGCTCCAGCCTCGATGCCCTGCGTGATCCGCTCGACGTTTGTCACATAGAGGTCGTCGCCGCAGATCATGCAGCGGTCTCCGACCTGCGCGGTGATCTCGGCGAAGCCTTCGAAGTCCTCCTCCTGGAGGGGGTCTTCGACATAGACGAGGCCGTAACGGTCGACCAGTTCGGCAATATATGCGATCTGATCCTCGGTCGATCTCTTGATGCCGGTGTACGTGTAGGCACTCCCGTCCCACATCTCTGTGGCGGCCACGTCGATCCCCATGCTGATGGAGATCTTCAACTCGTCGGAGACGGCGTCGACCGCTCGGGAGAGCAGGTCGAATGCTTCGGCGTCAGCGATTCTGGGGGCCCATGCCCCTTCGTCGCCCTTTCCGCAGCCTTTGCCCTCCGCGATCAGGAGTTCCTTTACTTTTTTGTGTACGGCCGCGTTTGCAAAGACCGCTTCCTCAGCACAGGAGGCGCCGGTCGGAATGACCAGGAACTCCTGGATGTCTGTGGCGTTTGTTGCATGAGCCCCGCCCCCGATGACATTTCCAAGGGGCAGGGGGGTCCGCTGCGTGAATGCGCCGCCAAGATATCTGAAGAGTTCTGTTCCTGTTGCGTTCGCGGCCGCCTTTGCACAGGCGAGGGAGAGTGCCACCGCCACGTTCGCTCCGATGGCGGAGAAATCGGCGGTGCCGTCCGCATCGTGGAGTGCATAGTCGAAACCCACCTGATCGGCGGCGTCAAGCCCGACGAGCTCGGGGACAAGGTTCTCGCGTGCAGCGGCGATCGCCTCCCGCGGCGGTCGAACCTTTGCCTCCCAGGTGCCGGTAGAGGCGCCGCTCGGCGCTGCAGCCCGGCCGAAACCGCAACAGGTGTACACCTCGGCCTCAACGGTCGGGTTGCCCCTGCTGTCCAGGATCGTTCTCAGTACGATTCTCTCAATCTCAGTCATCTGATCACGCCCTCTTTTTTACGGTGATGGGGATCTGATCCAGTCCGAATTCCTCAAGTGCAATGTTAAGAGGATCAACATTGCCTGTAGGAATGAGAACCGGAGCACCCATGGAGATCTGAAGTGCGCGTGCTCCGACAATCCGTGCCTTTTCATAGCGAGTATATGGGTCCGTCATATATCATCAAAACACATAATAGTAGATAATGGGGTCGCTGAGATTCGAACTCAGGTCAGAGCATCCCGAACGCCCTAGGATACCAGGCTACCCCACGACCCCTTACTGGTACGGATTGACGTCGTCTACAGTCTCCCTGTGTGTGAGTAGCATCCGCCTGCAACAGTAGCGTTTTAAACCGAGATCGTCGAGGATCTCTTTTGGATCCTCGCCGGCTTCCCGACGCCGTTTGAACGCCTCCCATGCAGGGGAGATCACTTTGCCGCATGTAACGCATCGAACCGGGATCATATCTCGATTTACCTCTCTTTAATCTCTCGGTCTTAACGGTACGATTTCTGGAACTTCTTGCGTGCACCGCGGCCGTGCGGCTTTTTCGCTTCCTTCTGACGTGAATCGTTCACCAGGAGGGTGCGGTCATAGGTGATGAAGACATCCTTGACCTTTGGATCGTTGTGCCACTTCAGGATGCCGCGGGCGAGTGCGGTCCTGACGGCCTCGGCCTGTCCCATATAACCGCCGCCATTCACCTCGATTGCAATGTCCACGCCGTCAACTGAACCCGGGACAAGGAGCAGGGGCTCGGAGACCTTCATGCGGGCGAGTTCGGTGCCGTAGACCTCAAGGGGGACGGAGTTGATGCGGATCCGTCCTTTCCCTTCCTTCAGGGTCGCCCGTGCGATTGCGGTCTTTCTTTTTCCACTAGTATTTACGACCTTTACCATCTCTCTTCACCTCTAGAACCTGGATCCGAGTTTTGTGCTGATCTCACCGAGGGTTACGAACCTGGGGTTGTTCAGCCTATCGATCCCTGCCTTCTCGATGGTCTCGAACTCTTTGCCCTGGAACTCAAAGGGCACGCCGACGTAGACCTTCACATTTCTGAACGCATCCGCGCCGCGCTGGCGTTTGTACGGGAGCATGCCGCGAATGGTCCGCTTCAGAATGTGGTCGGGTCTTCTCGGGAAGAAGGGGCCGCCCTCAACAGAGCCGCGTGCCCGCTTCGTCTGGTAGTGCTCGATCACCATGGCCCGGCGCCCTGAGACGATTGCCTTCTCGGCGTTTAAGATTGCGAACTCTTCGCCCTGAAGTGAGCGCTTTGCGACGTTGCTTGCAAGCCGACCGAGCAGCAATCCCTCAGCATCAATTATCGTCACCATGATCTCACCTCAGTATCCTCACACCCGAGCCCTTCGGGTTTGCTGCCACCAGTTCTTCAATGGTCATGCAGTTGCCCTCAAGACCGGTGATCTTGATGATCGCAGACTCCGAGAAGTTCAGTGCGGCGACCGATACTTTCTGGTCGAGCACGCCACTTCCGAGCACCTTGCCGGGCACGAGGACGGTCTCTCCATCCTGTGCGTAGCGGTTGATCTTTCCGATGTTCACCTCAGCATAATTGGTGCTGGGTGCTTCCAGACTTTGTGCGATGACCCGCCATATCTTTGCATCGTTCTCGCGAGCGGTATCTTTCAGCATCGCGATGAGGTTGGAGAGACGGGGGTTCGTCTTCTGGTTTGTCCTCTTTGCCATCTAATTCACTCCGGCTATCTCGCTCAACGTATCAGCCAGATCCGTTGATTGATTCCTGATGTATTCCAGTCCTTTCTCTATGATCGTCGGAACAGGCAGCGAACCGTCGCTTTCCACGACAAATATGAACCGTGAGGTGTCGGAGCCGATCGATATTGCGGGCTCCAGGCCTATGCCGGTGGTCAGGCATGCCTTCTCACAGAGCTTGCAGAGCGAGCACTCCTCAAGTTTCCCGTCGACTACCCGGGCTTTGCGGCCTTTGAGTTCGAGCACGCCGCGCGGGCACTCGTCGATACACATGCCGCAGGCGTCGCAGTTCTCTGTGATGGTGATGACCGGGTAGGTCTTGTAACCGCAGGCAGTGACGGCCTGCCACTTTGCGTGTTCTGTGCCTGTGTTCAGGACGGCGCGCGCTTCGAGAACGACTTTCTGACCCTCGAAGAGTTTGACGATAGGAATGTCGTCGTGGACCGGTCTGGTTTCGGGGTCGTCTGATATGAGGTCGCCTGAATAGACGATCCCCGGCCCCTCGACGCTCATGGTGAATGTCACCGAGCAGAGGGGGCAGCCCGCGCCTTCGCACGAGCATCTGTCCTGTTTTACGAAACGGGTCAGGTCGGTCTTTATTGGGATGAGTCCGAGCCTGTGTGCCAGAATCTCATCGAAGAGTACGCTGGAGTTGTCATAGATCCTCAGGTCTTCGATGGCAAGCGTCGGCACCTCGCCGATCATGGCGCGGCGCAGGGTGTTGGCGAACGCTGGCGTGGCTCCGGAAAGCACGAAACGTGCGGAGTCGCTGTCAATTCTGGCGAATTCGATCTGCATCAGACTCTCCTTCCACGTCTCCCGCCCTTCTGGCGAATTGAGTCATGGGGGACCGGGGTGACATCCTCGATCTTACCGATGCGCATGCCTGCGCGGGAAAGGGCGCGGATTGCTGCCTGGGCGCCGGGGCCGGGGCTGCGCTGTTTGCCCTGTCCGGGAGCGCGGACCTTGACATGGAGCCCTGAGATCCCCTTTTCTCTGGCCGCGTTGGCGACGTTGATCGCCATCTGCATGGCTGCATAGGGTGAGCTCTCGTTGCGGTCCTGCTTGACGACCATACCGCCGCTGCTCTTGGTGATTGTCTCAGCCCCGGAGAGGTCGGTGACGGTGATGATGGTGTTGTTGAACGAGGCAAAGATGTGTGCCACGCCCCATTTCTCCTTCTCTGCTGCCATGATTATCTCCCGGTGATCCTGGTGCGCTCAGCGTGCGATACGGTGGCGAGCGGCGAGTGGCCGTAGTAGCCGATGCTGCCCTCTTCGCTCTTTGGAACGAGATAGCCGGGGATGTTGACGCGGCGGCCGTTCAGGGCGATGTGCCCGTGGGTAATGAGCTGACGGGCCTGCTTTGGCGAGCGGGCGAGGCCCTTGCGGTAGACAAGGGTCTGAAGCCGGCGCTCGAGTTCCTGCTGGACCTTCAGGGCGAGGATGTCGTCGATATCGACATCGCCGCTTTCTGAAACGAGGCCGTAGCGGGCGAGGTGGTTGATCAACTGCTCCCTCTTTGCTTCGGCACGCTTCGGGTCGGTGCCCGCGGACTCAAGGGCGAGGATCTCACGGGTGGCCTTGCGGTACTTGCGGAGCACACTCTCGGCTTTCCAGAGCTCGCGCTTGTTCCGGAGACCGTACTCGATAACGATCTTTACCTCGTCCTCCATGCGCGTTTTTTCGAACCGGCGCTTGGGGGTTGAGTATTGCTTATGGTTTTTTCCTGGATATCCCATGGTCTCACCGCTGCAATCAGTTCTTCTTCCTCTTCACGCCGACGGTCGTTCCCGTTCTGCCGGTGGACTTGGTGCGCTGACCGCGAACCTTCTGGCCGGTCTCATGACGAATGCCGCTGTAGGAGCGGACCTTACGCATGATGTTGATATCCTCGTCGAGGGTCATCGGGACCTCACTTGCAAGGAGGTGCCTGGACTTGCCCGAGTAGATGTCAATTGGCCGGTTCAGCATCCAGGTGGGGACGCTTTCAGCATAGTTTTCGACCGCTGCGCGGATCCGCTCGATCTCCTCGTCTGACATTTTGCCGAGGATTGCGTGGGAATTTACGCTGGCCTGCTCTGCGATTATCTTCGCAGCGTGCCGTCCTACTCCCGTGATGCCGGTGAGGGCGATCTGCACCTGCTTGGTGCCGTCCAGATCGGTTTCTCTAACCCGGACGAAATACTTGATCTCTTCTTCCTGATCCATCCAATCTCCTCATCAGATGTGGTCAAAGCGCTGAGGGAGGGATTTGAACCCTCGAGTCCCAGGGGGACACAGGTTTAGCAAACCTGCGCCATACCAGGCTTGGCTACCTCAACCGTTAATGTTCGCATCCATTGACACTCGCAACGCACAGCGCTGCTCCATGAATGATGTTCTACTATATACGTGGGAATCTCTAATAAGGGTTGTGGTCAGCCCTTGAAGGGCCTCGCCCGTTCCAGTCCGCTCCCGATCAGCGCCGACGTGACGATGGGCAGGGCGATGGTGGCGTCGCAGAAACACTGTACCTGTCTTGTCCGGGGTGATTCTTTGCCCCATGAGATCGCCTCTTCAAAGGTGCACCCGGAGAGTCCGCCCCAGTGTGGGGCGTCGGTGGTGTACTGAACGGCATAGGCGTGCCCGCCGAGTTCGAGGTCGTGCATCGAGGCGATCACCTGGGTCTGCTGGATGAAGTTTTTCGGCACTCCTCCGCCGACATAGATGACGCCGGTCTTTTTCGAGTTCTCAACGATCTGCGTCAACTCGTCGGCGTCGGCGATCTGGTCGATGCCGATATCGACGCCCCTGCGACGGGCCACAGTCAGGGCGATGCCGATGGATGAGTCGCAGAGGGCGGGAACGAAGATCGGCACGCCCATGGCGGCGGCTGTGGCGGTGATGGATCGTCCTTCCGGGGCTTTCTCTGTGATAAAGCCTGCGAGCCTGTGTATAAATTCGGCCGAAGAGGCGTGGAAGGGTGCGATCGTCCCGGCAAAATCTGCGACCCGCCAGTCCACGCTCCTGAATTCTTCTTCGTACGCAAAAACATCGTAAATGCGGTCTATCCCTTTTGTATACAGGGCAGCGTCATCGACGACATGGTGGCCGGCATAATGGCGGATGCCCAGGTGTTCGACGATGTCGTGAAAGATGTTTGCGCCGGTGGAGACGATCGCATCCACGTAGCGCCGGCGTACGATCTCGATGATGCACTCCTGCATGCCGGCCGGGATCATGGCGCCTGAGAGGCCGAGCAGGATGGTGCACTCAGGGTCCCGGACCATCTCAGACCATATTTTTACGGATTCCCCGAGTTTTCTTCCCTGAAATCCGCTCTCGCTCATTTCGCCAAGGAGGGACGATACGTCGTTTGTCGGCATGACCGATCGGCGTGGGTTCATATGCATGGCTCTCCTCCCGATAGTTATCTGGGGTGAGATGTGATTAATTGACTGGTCTGATGTATTGTGGGGGTGGGCATGTTTTTTCGGCCATGGCGGGGCCGCGTCTGGTCTGTTCTTTCGGTTTTGCCGGACATTCCCTGCAGGGTAATACTGGAATGAGAATAGCCATCGGAGCACTTTGCATTACGTTAAAAAAAAGTGAAATTAGTCTGTTTTTTCACATCGCTTTGATCAGCGACGACCTGGTGATGATGCCGGCGATCTGTCCGTTGCCGCCGGCGACCGGGAGGGAGCTGATCTTCTTTGCGATCATCAGGTCGATGATCTCGGCGAGCGGTCTCTCTGCATCGACCGAGATCAGCGGGGTCGACATGATGTCGCGGACGATGAGGTTTCTGATCCGGTGGTCCTGGTGCTTCCCTTCGACCACCTCGCGGAAGGCCCGCATGGACCTGGCAACATCGGTCTCGGTGACGATCCCGATCGCACCGTTATCGGCAGCGACGATGAAGCGGGCGATCCCCTCGTCGACCATCCTGCGGCGGAGGTGAACCACTCTCTCCTCGGCGTTGATGGTGTATGCCGGCTCCATAACATCTTTTACCGCCGCTGACGGCTGCATGATCTTGAGAAGATCCCCGTAGGTGACCTGGCCGATCAAATTGTGCTCCTGATCGAAGACAACAACGATCTTTGCGTGCTGGAGGAGGTCGGGAAGGATCTCGACGCCCTGATCCGGGTAGGCCGCCGTAAAGTCTTCTGAGACCGTGTTTGAAACATGGATCTGTGTCGGCGGCATGTCGGCGTTCCTCTTCTTGCCGAGCGTCTCCGCTATCGCCTGTCTGGAGATGGTGCCGACGACCGCTCCGTTGTCGGTGACGATCAGGGGGTCGATGTTCTCGGAGAGCATTTTGTCGAGGGCATCGGTGATTGGTGCAGACTTTGAGATGGTGAGGGGTTTTGCCATCACGTCTCTGATATAGATGTACATCTCTTCGCTCATTTTGCCACTTCCTGTAAGATGTTGTCTCTCTTTACGATCCCGAGGATCTCAGATCCTCGCGCGATGACCACGCTGTTGATGTGGTGGTCGACCATCATCTTCACCGCTGCTGCGGCGGTGGTCTCCGGGTCGGCCGTCACGACAGGATGGGTCATTACGTCTTCGGCGACTGCCGAGGCTTCCTGAACATATCTGAATGACTTCCTACCGCCAGATGTTTCTTTTCTCAGCATTTTAATATCTTTTTCGGGTATCCCGCCAGCTTCGTTTGCATACTCGTAAAATGCGAGGTTCGTTTCGGTGATGATTCCGGCGAGCGTTCCGTCGTTGTTGACGACGATCAGTTTTCCTCCGCTCTCGGAGAAGAGATCGACGACGTGGTCAAGTGAATGATACCGACTGACCGTGACCGCCTCCTCCATGAGGGTGGTGACGGGAACGTCGAGTTTCTGAACCGATGCTGACCTCAGAATGTCGGATTTTGTGACGATGCCGACCACTTCGCCACTGTTGACGACGGGGATGCCGCTGATCATCCGGTCAAGCATGAGGGCGGCGAGATCCCTGATGCTCGTCTCGGGGTCCACGACAAGGGGGGCCGGCGTCATCAGTAAGGAAACAGGGATGCGGTCGATTGGTCGTCTCCGCCAGATTGGATCGGTGTTTCTGAGGCGGTAGGCAAGATCCTTCTTGGTAATGATGCCGGCAAGGCGGTCTCCCTCCATCACCAGAACGCGCGAGATCTTGTGCTTGATCATCTGGTTTCTCGCGTGCGCGACGGTGTCTTCAGGCGCTACCACTCTGACCGGTGATGACATCACATCCTCTGCTTTCATCTGTATCACTTCCCGGAAAATGCTTTCACAAGGTCAAATTCGGTTACCAGGCCGATCAGTCTCCCGTCTTCGATGACCGGAAGCGCACCGACCTTCCTCTGCAGCATCTTCAGTGCTGCATCGTTGATATTTGCGTCAGGGACGGTGGTGATGAGTTCTCCTGACGTGAGGCTCCTCACCGGGAGGGCCATTATCTCGGCAACGTCGCCGGTCGAGAGGCGCTTGAACACTTCGCCGGTGCCGAGATATTTCATGATATCCGATGCCGAGACGATCCCGTAGAGTACGTCGTCCATGACCAGAGGGAGACGCCTGAACCCGTGTGCGATCATCTCCCGCGTCACTGTTCCGATCGGTGTCTCCGGGCCGGTGACCCGCAGCCCCGTGCTCATGATCTCTTCGACCATGATATCGGTCTCCTCGGTTGCAAGCGCCTTCATCACGTCCCGCTCGGTGACGATGCCGGTGAGGACCTCCTCCTCATCGACGATGGGCAGGCCGCCAATCTTTTTTGTGACGATGATCTCGGTGACGTCGGCGATCGATGCGGTGTGCGGGATGGTCGTCACCTGCTGGGTCATGATCTCTCTGACACTTTCGTTGATGGCTGCAAGCAGGTTGCCGTTGTGCTTGACCCTGACCAGATTGAAATGATCGCCGCCGCCCAGGAAGTCGATGCTGTCCCGTGCCGTGACGATGCCGCGGAGCCGTTTCGTCCCTGCGTCGGTGATCGGAAGTCGGCGGAAGCCGTACTCGGTCATCGTCTCGATGGCGCTGATGATGCTCATCGTCGGCGGTACCGATATGACCTCACGCGTGGCGATCGCCATTACCCCGCCTTCGGACTCGACGATTCTGGACTTGAACTCGATCGGGCCGCGGTCAAGTTTACCGGGCATTTTCAGGAGTTTGTCTCCCTGTTTCATATTCTGGTTGTTCCTGTGCATACCATCATTCCTTTGCATGAAGCCCGTTCAGCACGCCATGTCTGTCGATCATCCCGACAAGGAGATCGCCGTCGACTACAGGCAGCTGGGAAAGGTCGTGGCCGACCATCAGCTCCGCAGCGGCGCTGATGCTCTCGTCTTTTTCGATGGTGATGACCGGTGTCGTCATGACGCTTTCGACCGGCACTTTCCCCCCGCTCTCAAGGCTCTTTCTTACCCTTCCGTTATTTAAGATATCCCTCCGGGACAGCATTCCGATCAGGCTCTTTTCTTTTATGACTGCAAAGGCCGAAATGCCGCTTTCTATCATTTTCGAATATACCTTGCCCAGATTATCCTCTGCATGGCATACCGGCGGCCGGTTCTCCATGCAGTCCCTGACCGTTCCCCGCAGGTCCTCACGCGTGCAGAGGATCGGGAAGATCTCGGAGAGCAGGACGCCGCCGAGCACATGGTTTTCATCGTCTACGACGACAGCGATGTCGGTATTTTTCTCCCTGATCACCTGCGATACGGCGATCAGCGATGCGCCGGGCGGCACGGTTGCGCCGTCTCTGACAAAGCCTTTGATGAGGATGTCGGACTTCGTGTCCGTGACCCGCAGGGCATCGGTTATGTCGATGTAGCCGACATACCGCCCTTTTGGATCGGTGACCGCGATTTCGCGAAATATGTCGTCCCGGAGCACCTGGCGTGCCCGGGTCATGGGTTCGTCTGTGGTGAGGACGGGGATCCTCACCATTACATCTTCGGCCCTTTTCATCTCAAACGCTCCTCCTCCCTGCATTCTTTACACAGCATGACCGCGTCCATAGGAGTAAGGTCATCGCTCATCTTTCCACACCGGTCGCAGATGCCCATGGCATAGTTTTCCTCCCGGTTGATGACGATGAGATCCGACATGATTTCGTTGAGTTCGTTTGCAACGCCGAGAAGATCTCTGACCGTGACCATGCCCAGGACTTTCCCGCTCTCAACCACCGGAAGTCTGCGCACCCGGTGTTTGATCATCATCTGTGCCGCCTCCCCCACGGTTTTGTCCAACTCGATGGTGATGAGGGGAGTGCTCATGATGTCTCTGACATAGACCGAACTCGGCTTGAGATCCCGTGCAACGACCTTGCAGTTCATATCCTGTTCGGAAACGATTCCAATGGGTACGTTCCCCGAAAGGACGATGCAGCTCCCGACCTCATCTCGGCACATGTGAGCCGCGGCTTTTGCGACCGTTGCTTCAGCCTCGATGGTGGTAGGGTTGACCCTCATCACTTCCTTCAGCGGAACCCTGGTTTCTACGTACATTGTTTCTCGTGTGCCGGACATGAGTTCACCCCAGAGGGTCGCTTTACTCCGGATTTAATCCAGATACCTCTACCTATGAGATTCCCCTATAAAAGAATACTGTAGGAAATTCATGAATCCATGCCCGTATGCGCCGGGGTTATATCCGGGACAATATGGGGGAGTATTTATACCGGGTGGGGCAATCTTCTACTGAGTAGCTGTATACTCTGGAATAGGGGATGAACGATGAATTTTCTGGTTCGGGCAAGACAACGGGTATCTAAATTTCTCAATGCGTTTTTTAGAAGAAAGCGGTCAAGAATTGGTATTTATGGTCCTCCCAATGCTGGTAAGACCACACTTGCCAATAGGATCGTGAGGGACTGGACCGGCGACGCCGTCGGCCCGGTCTCCGAGATTCCGCATGAGACGCGGCGGGCCCGAAGGAAGGAAGACATCACGATCACGGGCACGAACGGCAATTCGGTGATCATCGATATCGTCGATACCCCCGGCGTGACGACGAAGATCGATTACAACGAGTTCCTCGAGTACGGCCTTGAGAAGGAGGAGGCGATCAAGCGGGCCAGGGAGGCGACTGAGGGTGTCGCCGAGGCGATGCACTGGCTCCGCGATGATATCGACGGCGTCATCTACATGCTCGACTCCACCCAGGACCCCTTCATGCAGGTCAATATTATGATGATCGGGATCATCGAGAGCCGGAAACTCCCGGTGATCATTGTTGCCAACAAGATTGACCTCCCTGACGCCACCCCCCAGCGCATCAGGAGCGCCTTCCCGCAGCACCCCGTGATCCCCATATCAGGGATGGAGGGGAGCAATGTTGAGCAGCTCTACGAGAAGATGACCGAGATGTTTGGGTGAGCAGGATGATCCAGGGAGTTCAGATCGATTTCCTCTCGGCAGAACGGCTTGATCGGCTGACCATGATGGAGAAGATCAGGCTGATCCTCGACGATGTGCGTTCAGGCACCATTGTCGTGCTTGAGAAGGGGCTGTTGCCCGAGGAGCAGAGCAAACTCATCGAGCTGACGATGATGGAGATCAAGCCTGACGGCTTTTCCGGGATCGAGCTGGAGACCTATCCTGCAAAGGGCGGAAAAGAAGGGTTTGGCGGCTTACTTTCACGTCTGATCGGGAAAAAGTCCGAGTCGCGGCTGACGGTGATCGGGCCTGCAAACCAGCTCAAGACCCTCAAGAAGGACCAGGACCTGATCAGTGCCTGGGTTTCGTCACGGTGAGAGGCAATGCCGCACAAGTGCACCAGATGTGGAAGAGAGTTCGAGGACGGTTCGACCGGGATCCTGAAGGGCTGCCCGAGCTGCGGGGGGAAGAAGTTCCTCTACATCAGGGAATCGACGCGGCACGAGGATGTGCTCGAGGAGAAGACGATCGAGGAGATCGCCGAGGAAACCGGTGAGGAGGAACTCGAGGTCAGGGAGGAGGAGGCCCCGAAGCGTGTCGAGTGCTATGACCGCGTCGAGTCGATCCGTATCGTCGGGCCGGGCTCGTATGAACTGAACATCGAGAAGCTCGCACAGAGCGAGGAGATGGTCGTCAGCCTGGGCAGAGAGGGGAAATATATGGTGGATATCCTCTCGATGCATAAAAAGGACCGCAAAAAGTCTTCGAAGAAGCAGTGATCCCCTTTTTCCTGCAGTCCTAATTTTTTTATGTTGTTACCGCTATAGTGTAACCTGTTACCCTCTGGCAGTGCCCTTCCCCGTACTGGGGCGCTGTTGGCATGCCCGGTCATATGTCTTACCCCCCTTCTGGAATTTGAGAGACCCGGGTTTAAGAGGAGGTGAAATTAGGATGAAACTGCGATACCTGACAGGCGTCGACCAGATCGATGCATTGAGCCCTGAAGAGAAGATCCTGCTGCAGAAGGTGGAGGAGAAATTCGCTTTCCGCTCGAACGATTATTATCTTTCCCTCATCGACTGGGACGATCCGGCCGACCCGATCAGGCGGATCGCCGTCCCTGACCCGATGGAGCTGGAGGAGTCTGGTGTCCTCGATCCCTCCAGGGAGTCGAACTATACGGTTGCTCCGGGTCTCCAGCACAAGTACCGCGAGACGGCCCTGCTGCTGGTCTCGGACATGTGCGGGACGTTCTGCCGCTTCTGCTTCAGGAAGCGCCTCTTCATGGACCGGGGCGCCGAGGTGACGAGGGACGTCACCGAAGAGATCGAGTATATCAGGCATCACCCCGAGATCACGAACGTCCTCCTGACCGGCGGGGATCCCCTGATCATGGCGACCTCGAAGCTCGAACCGATCGTGGCGGCGATCAGGGGGATCGAGCATGTGGGGATCATCAGGATCGGGTCGAAGATGCCGGCCTTCAGCCCGTACCGGATCCTGGACGATCCGGCCCTGCCCGAGATGATCAGGAAATACTCGACGCCCGAGAAGCGGATCTACATCATGGCGCAGTTCAACCACCCGCGGGAACTCACGCCGCAGGCGGTGGAGGCGCTCGGCATCCTCCTCTCGGCCGGTGCGATCGTGGTGAACCAGACGCCCATCCTGCGCGGGGTGAACGACGATCCGGCGGTGCTCGCCGATCTCTTCAGGAAACTCTCGTTCATCGGGGTGCCGCCGTATTATGTCTTCCAGTGCCGCCCGACCCTGGGGAACCGGATGTTTCAGGTGCCGGTGGAGGAGAGCTATGCGATCATCGAGGCGGCGAAGGCGCAGGTCTCGGGCCTCGCAAAGAGGGCGCGGTTTGTGATCTCCCATGCGACCGGGAAGATCGAGGTCGCCGGCCTCACCGACGAGTATGTCTTCTTCAAGTACCATCAGGCGGCCGACCCGGAGAAGATCGGGGCGGTGATGGTCTTCAGGCGGAACCCTGAGGCGCTGTGGTTCGATGATTATGCCGAGCCGGCGGTCGATGTGCCGGTGCCGGTGGAGATCGGGGAGGCGTCGGGGTAAATAATGCGTATTCTCACTTTTTTTTGCGAAAAATCAGATGAATGAATATTCTTTAACTCCTCCATCGTAATGGATTTCTGATGATGATGGTTTATCACTGATATCGAGGTTTAAGGTCCCGTCACTGCCGGGAACAAGGCCCGTTAGGACGATGCCTCTTTTATCTTTTCCATAGAGGATTTGATCACCATCGATTTCGAAGCGAGTCCATGCGTTTTTTTGAGGCACTATAAGAGTAAGTGTTGAAACCATCCCTGAAGAAGTATTGATCCAGATATCCCCGTCTCCTATGCTCCCGGAACCTTTGGTAAGACCATTGATGGACACGGTTATATCATCGAGTATGAAAGCGTTGATATCCTGTTCTGCAATGTGGATCTTCCCTGCCTGATCTTTGTTGAGAAGGATGTGAACGATATCTCCCTGATTCAGCTCATAGGATGTCTCTCCTACCTTGATTCTGGACCAGAGGCCGCTCACGGTGAACTCCATGTACCCTCCATTTCTGAGATATCCTCCTTTTGGATGCTCGGTGATCAGCAGGATGTCATATCCTGATGAAGGTGATGTAACCGTAATATAACCCGTTTTTGTCTCAGTTCCTGGCCCGAAAAGGTTCGAGGCCGTGAGGCTGACCGTGTAGGTGCCGGGGTCTGCGTAGATATGGAACGGGTTCTGCACCCTTGAGGACGTGCCGTCCCCGAAGTCCCAGAGCCATGCGGTCGGGTGGCGGGTCGAGAGGTCGGTGAACTGGACGGTCAGGGGTGCGGTCCCGCTCACTACGTCGGCGCTGAATGCCGCATCTGCAGGGCACCCTGCAGGGGTGAAGGCGGCATAGTGTGCGCCGATCTCCTGCGGGCTGAGGGCGGTGCTGTAGATCGCGGCGTTTGCGATCGAGCCGTTGAACAATTTCTGTGTGTTCGCGTCAGAACCGATGTACACCGGGCTTGTGCTCGTCTTCAGGGTGCCGGTGAGCGGTGTTGACGCCTTCTCCTCGCCGTCCACGTACAGGCGCAGGGTGCTGCCGTCATAGGTGAGGGCGAGGAGGTACCAGCGGTTCAGGGTCGGGCGCCCCTCTCCCCATTCGATGGTGGTCTTGCTCGACGATGTTGTTGTGACGCCCCCCTGCCACCCATTCCATTTGTCGAGGTCGAGGCCGTGACCGTCCCAGTCTCGCTTCTGGATCACCTTATCCGTGTCATACTCGGTAGGGTAGGCCCATGCCTCGTAGGTGACGGCATTTGTGGGGTTGAGTCCGGCGCTGTTTGGTATGGAAACGCTGTCGCTGCTCCCGTCGAAGACCAGGTAGCCGCGGTCCGCGCAGGAGATCCAGCCGGCGCCGGTGATCGTCCCGTTGTACCCGTTCCCGCTCTTGTCATAGACGATAGAGCCGGATCCCTCGTCCATCGGCCAGAAACCCTCGGTGATGGTCGGTGTTTCTGCAGTGATCAGGTCGGTGCGTGTGGCCGTATCGCTGAAGGCGGCATTCGCAGCGGTGAGGCTGACCGTGTAGGTGCCCGGGGCAGTGTAGATGTGGACCGGGTGCTGTTCGGTGGAGGTGGTGCCGTCGCCGAAGTCCCAGAGCCATGCGGTCGGTGCGCCGGTAGAGAGATCGGTGAACTGCACCTGGAGGGGGGCGGTGCCGCTTTGCGGTGCTGCGGTGAAGGACGCGGCCACCGCTATGGGATCATGACAGAAGTCTTCCACCGGTGTTCTCGCAAATGCGGGAGATGACCATTCGAGGTGGAAGACTGCCTTTCCAAGGTTCTCAAACATCTTCGCCCTGATCTGATGGGAACCGGCGGTGAGGTGGATATTCGCTGTTTTTGTCGTGCTGCTGTGGTACCCGCCGTTATCGATGAGTACGGTATCCATGTCGTCGATCCAGAGCCATGAGCCATCGTCAGAGGTGAGATAGAAGGTATAGGTGGCGTCTTCTGGCACGATCAGGTAGCCCTCATAGATGACGCTGAACTGGTCATCTTTTCCGAGGGTGGCGATGGGCCAGTTGTACTCATCGGTTCCAGATTTTTGCCACGACGTGTTTGCCTCATTGTCGGCGAACCAGATCCTGGGATCGATCCTGGTCACCCCTTCCCCTATCCACTCCCGGTTCGGGTAGTAGGTGCCGGCAAGCCCCAATCCTGCGCAGGCTGAGACCCTGATGGTTGAGGTGGCCGTGTCGGTTCCTGCGGCGTTTGAGACGGTGAGGATCACCGTATAGGTGCCTGCGGTAGTGTAGGTGTGGGAGGGGTTCTGTGCGGTGGCGTTGGTGCCGTCGCCAAAGTCCCATGACCACGATGCCGGTGTGCCGGTGGAGTGGTCGGTGAACTGCACCTCCAGTGGAATGATTCCTGAGGTCGTGCTTGCCGAGAAGTTGGCGGTCGGCGGGCCGACCACAGTGATCGTCCGTGTGGTGGTGTCAGAATCGTCTGTGGTTGATGCCGTGAGCCGTACCGTATAGAATCCAGGGGTTGTGAAGGTGTGCGTCGGATTCTGTACGCCTGATGTGGTGTTGTCCCCGAAGTTCCAGTACCACTCGTTCGGGTTCCCGGTTGAGGTGTCGGTGAACTGCACTATGAGCGGGGCCGATCCCGCAGTAGAGTTTGCCGAGAACGCGGCCACTACCGTTCCAGGTGTTGGTGATGGCGTCGGCACTACCGTTACGATCGCGCCTTCCCCGACGAGATGGAGCATCCACGCGGTTCCGCTGCCAGCGATTCCGTCGCTGGTGATCAGCACGCCGTCAGGTTCGGGGTCGCTGCCCAACCCGAGGGTGAGGGTCTGTCCGTTCTCCCAGTCTGTCCAGTCCGTCGATTCACTCTCTCCTGAAAATTCGTCGGTCCGTTCTTCGCCGTTGACAAAGATCTGAAATTCCCCCTTCCTGAGGGGATCTCCTCCCTCATGGCGGAGAATCAGGCGGTGATCGTCTGCGGTGCTGTTGTCGTACATCACGCTCGCAAGCATCGCCGGGGCCTCGTCACCCTGGGGGTTCGAGAGCATGACGACGCCGACGATCCCCGCCGCCACTGCAAACACGGCGATGAGGATCACGACGGCGATCACTTCGCTGGCGGCGGCGTCATTGTCCTTCATTGTAACCCCTATTTTAGATTCAGCGTGCCTAGCACAGATTCGTGGGCGATCACCGTGTCATTTATACCATATACGATTGCTGTCACAGAGATCCGATCTCCATCACTCCCGAGTTTGTTGGTGGTCTTTAAGGTATGATTGTAATAGAAGGCCTCCACCTCGCTCTGGGTCAGGTTCATAGCGACAATCTGGTTTGGGATTTCGTTATTGTTGCTGTCGAGGAGAACGTTGTAATTGTAGATGACCATATGGACGTATTTTGCGGCGATTGTCGAGACATTCACGGAGAAAGTGAAGTCCTTTTTCATATCTATGACATACTCCTGCTCCACATCAGGTCCGACGATCATAATCGGCGATGTCTCATTCCCGCCTCCCGGCACCGGCGTCACCGTCACCACCGGCAGCGTCCCCGATCCCCCGGCATCCGCATATGCCCCTGCCGTCGCCGCCCCGAACCCAGAGGGTTCGGCGATCACCGTCTCGCCGCCGCCCGAATCGACGACCGAGACGACGACCCGTTCGGGGGTGCCTCCGCCTGTGTAAGTGAGGTTCTCGCCGATCGACCAGATATCGTCGCCTGCGAGGGCGAACTCATCGGTCCGGTCCACAAGCCCGCTCCCATTGTCCACGTAGATCCGGTAGTTCCCCGCGGCGAGGGTGTCGCCGCCCTCGTGGAGGAGGACAAACGTGGTGTTGTCTACTGTCGTTCCCGCCACCACGCTCACGTGCGGGACCTCTGAGGGCGGGGGCTGGGAGAAGAGCGCCACCGCCACGATCGCCACGCCGAGCACTGCCAGCGATACAAGAAGTATCGCTCCGATCACCTCGGAAACACCCTGTTCGTCTGTCACTATCATCGTCTTCACCTCACTCGATCAATGATGCTGCCGTTGCGATGCTCACCCGATAGTCTGCCTGCACGGTCCTGAGGGTGACGTCCTCCCTGGCGCCTGTATCCGGGCCTGTGATATTGATATATGCCGTTTCCGCCCCTCTCCCGACCGCATACCATGCAGGCTTGATCCTCTCGCGGAGTGCCGCCTCCTTAAACACCCGCTCCCATGCCCGCGCCATGCCCTCGTCGCCCGCCTCGATCGAGATCTTCACCCAGGGGAAGGTGCCGGTGAGGTTTGCATAGGGCGGCATGTCACGCAGCCTTGTTTCGATCCGCACCGGCCCTGACCCGGCGAGGAGGGCCGATCCGGTGATGTTCACCGGCGCGATGCACACTGAGGCGTTGCCGCTGACATTGTAGAACGAGAAGGAGGGGGAGACCCGCACCGTCGTCCCACCGCTCTGGGTGAGGAAGACCCCGCCCATCTGGTAGGTCCAGGTCTGGTCCACCCAGTAGTTGTTCCCGGAAACATACTGGAGACTGCCGAGCGGGATCGCCGTTGTGTTGGTCGGCGTCGTGATCGTCAGGGCCGCCCCGCCCGACCTGACGCTCACCGCCCCGGACGACCCGGCCGGGCTGAGGATCGGGAGGGAGAGTCCTCCTCCCTGCGTCGCCGCCGACCCGGTGCCGAGGTCGAAGGCCGTCGAGAGGGTGACGCCGGTCACGTTATTTTTGTTCACCCAGAGCGAATCGAGGGCGATCTTGTAGTCGGTGAAACGGTCCTTCACCATGTTCATATGCTCGATCTCGTTCGCCCGCCCCTCTGCCGGCACGGCATAGATCTGGTAGACGGAGAGCGCCATGACGAGCACTCCCAGAAGGAGCACGAATCCGACGACCTCGGAGAGACCTTCTTCGTTCAGGGCGGCAGGCATTGTACCGGTGTTTTTTTCCCGGGCTCTATATATTCCTTTCAGAATGTACGCTCCTGCAGACGTGCATAATGTTAAGAAATCGCCGGTTCATAATTATAAGAAGATAAAATAGCGGGGAATTCCGACGTGTCCGAAATCACAGGCAGCACATCCCGTCTGGCGCGGGGCTGCGTCCTCTGTTACGAGGGCGCCAAGATGGTCCTTTTTGTGACCGGCAGGTGCGGGCGGGACTGCTGGTACTGCCCCATCTCTGAGAAGCGGCGGAACGGCGATCTGGTCTATGCCAACGATCGCGTGGTGACGTCGCCGGACGACATCATCGAGGAGGCCGAGATGATGAGCGCTCTCGGGAGCAGCATCACCGGGGGCGAACCCTTCCTGGTGCTCGACGTGGTCGTCAACGCCTGCCGTCTCCTCAAGGAGCACTTCGGGCCCGACCACCACATCCACCTCTACACCGGGATCGCACCGACAGAAAAGCAACTGCTCCCGCTCCGCGGGCTCGTCGACGAGATCCGTCTCCACCCGCCGCAGGAGGTCTGGGGTCGCATCCTCGACTCGCCCTATGCCCGCTCGGTCGAGACCGCCCGCCGCCTCGGGTTCTCGATCGGGATCGAGGTGCCATCCCTGCCCGGGATCGAGGCCCTTCGGGCGATCCTTCCAGACCTCGACTTCCTCAACATCAACGAACTCGAGTGGAGCGAGACGAACGCCGAAGCGATGCGTCTGCGTGGCCTTGACCTGGAGGACGGCCTTCACAACGCCGTCGGCGGCGCCGCAGCGCTCGCAGAACCCCTTCTTGACGATCCGAAAGTGCACTTCTGTTCGTCCGGCTTCAAGGACTCGGTCCAGCTGCGCGAGCGTCTTCGGCGCATCGCCGGGAACACCGCCCGCCCCTTCGACGAGATCACCGAGGACGGCACCATCGTCTACGGCCTCCTCGAACTGGAAGACGACGTCCTGCCGCCGGTCCTCCGCGAACATATTTATGATATCGAGGTCTCTGGTGATAAGGTTGAGATGGCCTGGTGGGTGCTTGCCGAATTGAAAGATGAACTCCCCGGTAAAAAGTCCGTGATCGAGCGCTACCCCAATGGGGGGATCATCCTGGAGGTGACGCCGCTCTGAGGATCAGAGACCGGATCGATCCGCTCTACGAGCGCTACCTGCAGTGGCAGTGCAAACATATCCCCGGCCACATCGCCATCATACAGGACGGCAACCGCAGGTATGCCCGCCTCCTCGGGGTCGGAACGATCGAGGGCCATCGTGCAGGCGCCGAGACGACCCAGCAGGTGCTTGAATGGGCAAAGGAGATCGGGATCAGGACGATCACGCTCTACTCCTTCTCCACCGAGAACTTCAACCGTGACGAGGGTGAGGTCAACTACCTCTTCGATATCTTCAAGGAGAAGTTCATCGGCGTTCTCAGCGACGAGCGGGTCCATGCAAATCAGATCAGGGTCCAGATGATCGGCGACCGATCGATGCTCCCTCCAGACCTTCTTGAGACGATCGAAGCCGCCGAAGAAGCCACCCGCCACTACAGCCGCTTCTTCCTCAACATCGCCCTTGCCTACGGGGGCAGGAACGAGCTGGTCCATGCCGCCCGGCGGGTGGTCGCCGGCGTCCGCGAGGGCTCAATCGCCTCTGACGAGATCACGCCGCGTACGGTCGAGAACTACCTGTACGAGGGCCTCCACCTCCCCCCGGTCGACCTGATCATCAGGACCGGAAACGAGCGGCGCACCTCGAACTTTCTGCCATGGATGGCAAACGGAAACGAGTGTGCCGTCTATTTCTGTGCGCCGTACTGGCCGCTCTTCAGGAAGATCGATCTCCTGCGGGCGATACGCCTCTATGACCAGCGGATCCGTGCCAGAGAATAGGGGGCCTCAGGCCCCAAAACGTCTTTTTCTTGCTCCGAAGTCCCTTAGTGCCCTGAGAAAATCGATCTTTCTGAACAACGTCCAGTTCACATCCAGGAAGAAAAACTCCGAGTATACCGACTGCCAGATGAGAAAATCGGTGAGATAATTGCCGCCGGTCTTGATCACCAGGTCAGGGGCGCACCTGAAGGTGAGGTGCCGTTCGATCACCGCTTCGTCGATCTCTTCGGCACACGTCTCTTCTGCGGCGATATTTTTGATGCATGCGGCAATCTCTTCCCTTCCGCTCTTGCCGACGGCGACGATGACGTTCATCCCCTCTCCTGTCGTCTCGATCCGGTCACCGATATGGAGGTTGAGCCTGCCGATAGCGGCGATCTTTCTGATCTCAGGCAGGCAGGGTGCGATCCGGCCGGGGTCGTCGGTGGAGATGTGAAAGGTGGCGGCCTCAAGCCCGGCGTCCCTGCACCACCCGGCCACCTCGACGATCTTCTGCGGGGCCTCGATCATATCCTCCTCGGTGATCATGAAACAGATCTCTCGGGGAAGGACGGTGAGGCTGCGCTGCAGCCTCCGTTCATAAAACCAGCGGATCATCTCCGCATCTCCAGAAGGGCCTCGGCAGTGCGGGTGTTGAGGACGTCATGGGGCCCGCACCATCCCCGGCGGGCCAGGGCGACGCCATATCTCATATGGGCAAATTCAGGCTTTCGGTGCGTGTCGGTCCCGATCGCAAGTATCACGCCCCTTTCTTTTGCCTGCCTGATATAAATATCATCCAGATCCATCCGCGCCGGCGATGCGTTGATCTCAAGGGCCGTCCCGGTCGCGGCAGCCGCCTCGATGACCCTTCCGATGTCGAGCGCTGTCCCGGGGCGGTGGCCGATGAGGCGGGCGGTCGGGTGCCCAAGGATATCTACGTGCTCGTTTTCGAGGGCGGCGATCACCCTCCGCGTCATCGTATCCCCGTCCTGCCTGAAGGCCGAGTGCACCGAGGCGACCACCAGGTCGCAGGCTTCAAGTGTTGCATCAGGGAGAGAGAGCCTCCCGTCCGGGAGGATGTCGGCCTCGACCCCGGCGAGAAGGGTGCAGGACGAGGTTCTGTTCTCCGCCCTGATCGCCTGCCGCTGTTTTTCCAGCCGCCTGGCATCGAGGCCGTGGGTGATCCCGATGCCGGCCGAGTGATCGGTGATCAGGATGTACTCGTAGCCCATCCGCTCTCCCTCTGCGGCGATCTCTTCCAGGGAGAGCACGCCGTCGCTCCAGTCCGAGTGGACGTGGAGGTCGCCCCTGATCCCGGCCTCGTCCAGGAGAGGGGGGAGCGCCCCGCTCAGGGCGGCCTCCACCTCCCCGCGGTCCTCCCTGAGTTCAGGCGGGACCTGGCTCATGCCGAGGGCGGAAAATACGCCCTCCTCTGTCGGGAAGATCTGGAGGTTTCCCGATCCCCGGTCGGTCAGGCCGTACTCGTTCAGGCGCATCTCCTTTCTCCCGGCGATCTCCCTGAGCCTGATGTTGAAGGCCTTCGATCCGGTGAGGTAGATCAGCATGGCGCCGATCGATCCCGGGTCGGCAAACCTGATGTCGGCCCGTCGCCCGCCGACCGTCACCGAGATCTTTCGCTCCCCCTCGTCGATGACGGCGTCTGCAATCCGCCTGAGGGCCAGACTCGTCTCCCGTGGCGGTGCCGTCGTGACGATGTCGATGTCCCCGATGGTGGAGCGGCCGCGCCTCAGGCTCCCGGCCACCCATGAATCCCCCGGAATTGCGGCGGTAAGCGCCGCGGCCAGTCGTTCGGCCTCGGCCCGGTTCATCCGTCCTGCCCCTTCTCTCGCCTCTGCGATCGCCTTCAAGATATCGTCTTCCTTCTTTGCCCCGAACCCTTTCAGGGCCCTGATCCGTCGGCTTCGTGCTGCAGCCTCAAGGGCTTCGATCCCATCCACCCCGAGGCCGGTCCAGAGTTTCCTGACCGTCTTCGGGCCGACCCCGTTGAGATCGAGGAGGCGGATGAGGCCCGGGGGGGTGGCGGCACGAAGCCTCTCCAGCTCGGCACAGGTGCCGGCATTCAGGATATCCTGTATTTTTCCGGCGATCGCCTCTCCTACGCCGGGTATCGCCTCGAGATCTTCTGTGCTCAGAGAGGAGATCGGCTCTGCGAGATGATCGATCTGTTCGGCCGCCCTCGTATATGCCCTGATTTTGAAGGGGTTCTCTCCCTGGATCTCCAGCAGCGCTCCGATCTCACCGAGGAGCCGTGCCACCTCCCGGTTGCTCGTCGCCATGCATGAAGGTGGGTTTGTTCCTATATAGCGCTTGAGTGACCGCCCTCTCTTCTGTCTCCCTTTCTGCAGGGAAGCAAATCCATATGAGCAAAAAGCTCAAATGGAATGTATGAATTCCTCCGTCCGTGAAGACTGCCTTGAGGCAATTCTCACCCTGACGCAGGCGAACGGTGGCTCTGTGGCCGCAGAGGGGATCCTGGCGGCGGTGGACGCGGACAGGGCCGAGGTTGAGGCATGTCTCGCAGGACTTGTTGCCGATGGAGCGGTCCGGAAGGACGATAGGGGATATCTCCTCTCCACCGAGGGAAAGCGCATTGCCGAAGCGGTCCTCAGAAAACATCGCGTCCTTGAGTGTTTCCTCTGCGAAATGCTTGGTATGGACACCGGGGCCGCTTCAAAAGAGGCCTGTGTCCTCGAGCACGAGATCTCTGACGAGGCCATCGACCGCCTTTCCAGATATATCGAGCGGCCCGGCCACGGCCCGAGGCGGCACTGTGCCGGGCGCTGCCGCGAACACAGCCTGCTGGAGTTTGCCGAGGGCGATCTCCTCGAGATCACCATGATCCGCTGCCTCAGCCGGAACCGCCGTCTGATCGACCTCGGCCTCATCCCGGGCGAGCAGATCACGATCAGGCGCAAACTCTATAACGACGCCATTGTGGTCAGGGTGAAGGGTGCGGATATCGCACTCTCCCCTGAGATCGCATCGACCATCTTTGCGGAGCCGGTCAGATGAGGTGCGCGCTCATCGGCAATCCGAGCGTCGGCAAATCCCTGATCTTCAACCAGCTCACCGGCCTTGGCGTCGAGGTGAGCAACTACCCGGGGACGACGGTCGAACTGATGCAGGGAAAACTCTGTCACCAGGGTTCGACCCTGCAGGTCGTCGATCTTCCCGGGATCTATTCGATGGACGGCGACTCGGCCGAGGAAGAACTCGTCCGGACCTACCTTCTTGCAGAAACTCCCGATGCGGTGATCGCTGTCCTTGACGCCACCAGGATGGAGCGGAACCTCTACCTCCTCCTCCAGCTCGCCGAATACGGGATCCCGATGGTCGTCGTCATCAACATGATCGACGAGGCGGCGCAGCAGGGGATCATCATCGACAGCAGGCGCCTCTCCTCGGTCCTGGGGGCGCCGGTGATCGAGACCGCTGCATCCCTGGGAAAAAACATCGGCGAGATCGTGCCGGCGGTCCTCTCCTCGGCACGGCCGGCCGCGATCGCCGTCCCCTATACCCCGCAGATCGAGGCCGCCATCAGGAGCCTTGGCAAACTCTACGGTGCCACCCGCCTCCAGGCACTCCATGCCCTTCAGGGTATCGGCACCTCCAGTGATCTCATCGAAGGGGCGCGAACGATCGCCGGGGAGATCGAGTCCCTCAACCACATGTCGGCCCACCAGATCATCGGCGCAAACCGGCACCTCTGTGCCCACCGGATCGCTGCCGATGTCGTCGGGGCGCAGGAACCTGACCGACGCTTCTCGGCCGACCGTCTGCTCACAAAGGCGTTCCCCGGCATCCCGATCCTTGCCGTGGTCCTCCTCTCGATGCTGCTCACCGTCTTTATCGCCGGCTCGTTCCTGGAAGAGCTGATCGTCGATATTTTTACCGTCCTTGCGATCGAGCCCTTTCAGACCCTTTCCCTCCCCCCCCTTGCCACCGCCCTCGGGATGGCGGCCCTCCTTGCCATCGTTGCCGGCCTCGGCATCGCCTTTCCATTCGTCCTCATCTTCTACCTCCTCCTCTCTATCGTTGAGGATACCGGCTACCTGACGCGGGCGGCGTTCCTTGCCGACCGGTTGATGCACGGCCTCGGCCTCCACGGCGGCGCCATCATCCCGATGGTGATGGCCTTCGGCTGCAATGTGCCGGCGGTGATGGCGGCAAGCCAGCTCCGGACGGTGCGTGAACGGACGATCGCCGCCTTTCTGGTCACGATGGTCCCCTGCTCGGCCAGGACGGTGATCATCACCGGCATCGTGGCGGCGTTTGTCGGGTTGTGGGCGGCCCTTTCCATTTATCTGATCGTCCTCGTCCTGATCGTACTCACCGGCGTGTTTCTGGCACGGAATATCCCGGGCGGGCAATATGGTATGATCCTGGAGATGGCGCCGCTCCGAATGCCCGATCCCGTGCTGGTCATGAAAAAATCGTGGGGGCGGATCCAGGAGTTTCTCTTTATCGCCATGCCCCTGCTGCTCGCGGGCAGCGTCGTCCTCGGCGCCCTCGATTACTACGGTGTGGTGGATGCATTCTCCCTCATCGTCGCTCCGGTCTCCGAGGGGTTCCTCGGACTCCCTGCCTATGTCACGACCGCCCTCCTCTTCGGGATCCTGCGCAAGGAGATGGCGTTTGAAACCCTGGCCGTGCTCTCGGGCACTGCCGATCTCGGTTCGGTGCTGACCGGCGTCCAGCTCTATACGTTTGCGGTGATCAGCGTGCTGTTTGTCCCCTGTATCTCGACAATCGCCGTGATACTCCGTCAGATGGGGATGAGGGTGACGCTGGCCGTCTCGGCCTACACGATTACGCTTGGCTTTTTAATAGGGGGACTCATACACTTTATCGCAGGATAAAGATGGACCCGTTCAGGACCGGCATCAGGAAGATCGATGAGAAGACGGGCGGTATTCTGCCCGGATCTAATCTCCTCCTTCTTGCACCTCCGTTTGCCGATGCCGAACGGCTTGCCATGTACCTGGGGCAACCCGGCGACTCCGATTATACGGTCGTCATTTCCACCGATCAGGACGCGCAGGAGCTTGTGATGGCCTTTGGCCTTCCCGAGTCTGAGCGCCATCGCCTCTGGATCATCGACTGCATCACAAAGACCCTGGTCCCGGTCATCGCTGACGAAGATCAGGTGAAATATGTCGGGAGCCCGGTCGACCTGACCGGGATGGGGATCAAGTTCACGAAGATCCTCGACGGCATCCAGAGGGCGGAAGCGGCACGAAACGACCTCTCAGGCACGCCGAGAGTGCGCGTATGCATCATTTCTCTCTCAAGTTTTCTGATCTATACTAAACTTGAGGTGATCTACCGCTTTTTCCATATCCTCTCTGCCAGGATCAGGCGGATGAACGGGATCGGCATTTATCTTCTCAATCCTGAGGGCGTCGACGAGAAGACGATCTCGACCCTGAAACAACTGATGAACGGCATGATCGAGGTGAAGGAGGATGCGACCGATCCGACGGTGCGGATCCTCCGCTGCCAGATGATGAGCGGGGAGTGCGTGCCTTCTGTCCGGTACCGCTTCTCAGGCAGCGACCTTGTGGAGGAGCCATGATCTATACCGGCATCACTGCTCTGGACGAGATGATCGGCGGGGGCGTACCGCGAGGAAAGCGGGTGCTCTTCTCCCTTGCACCGGGTGTCGAGGGGCAGCAGTTCATGTTCAGCGCCCTGAAATGCGCGCACCGCATGGGGAAGCGCTGTCTTGTGATCGTCCCGCACACCTCGGCTGAGGCCTTCCTCGCCGACCTCTCGGCAACACCTTATGGCATGGAGGCCGATGAGCGGTTGATCTTCCTGGACTCGTTGGCGTTCGAGGAGATCGAAGCGAATTCCCGTACGCCCGAGGCCGAGTGTGCGGCCTGGAAAGAACAGATCGATACGATCTGCAGGAGCGGCCCCATCAATGCGATCTTTCTCTACTGCAATCGCCTCTGTGATGAAATCGGGACAGAACATGCCCTCGCCCTCTTCTTCGGACGGTCTTTGAAGGAGGGGGCGACGCTCTTTGTGGAATACCTCAATCTCTATGACGAGGGGCATCTGGATGATCTGACGGCGTCCTGTCTCTTCGATCTTGTCCTCTCCATCGGCGAGGGCTATGGAAACATCCTTTTTTTCAATCATTTTATGGTCAGGCATGTGACCTGGACATCCCTCCCGCCCCGCCAGATCCCCTATATGATCCGCGAAGACAGTTCTGTCGCGCCGCAGATCCCCAAGATCGTCGTCACCGGTCCGACTGATGCCGGGAAGACCACGTTTATCCAGACAGTCTCGGAAAACTGGGTATCTTCGGACAGGATAGGAATATCCGGGTCTGCGACAACGGTGGCGATGGATTTCGGTCATCCTCTTGTTTCCTGCCGGGGTTTTGATATCACGCTCGTCGGAACCCCGGGGCAGGAGCACTTCGGTCCGATCATCACCCATCTGCTCACCAATGCGACCGGCGTGATCTTCGTCGTCGACGGCACGCGTACCGAATCCCTGAGCCGGGGCCTGGACATTCTGGGAACAGTCAGGCGTATGGGGATCCCCTTTGTCGTTGCGGTGAACAAGAGAGAGATGCCTGGCCAGATCTCAGATGCGACGCTGCGCACCCTGCTGCGCCTTTCGGAGCGCACCCCTCTCTACCATCTCTCCGCCCTCAACAGGGAGGAGGCGATGGGCGTGATCGACGCTCTCATCATGCTTATTACACGTGAAACCTTTCTGGAGTAGGAGACGATGCTGACATTTATCGGGCTTGGCCTCTATGACGAGACAGATATTTCGATCAAGGGGCTCGACCGCATCAGGCGGTCTGACTATGTGTTTCTCGAATGCTACACCTCGGTGCTGACCGGGACGACGCCTGAACAGATGACCGAACTCTTCGGGAAGGAGGTCGGCATGCTCTACCGGGAGGATGTCGAAGGGCACCCTGAGACCTTTCTTGAACTGGCAAAGGAGTCCGACGTGGCGTTTCTCACGGCGGGCGACCCGATGGTATCGACCACGCATATCGACCTTCGTATCAGGGCCGCCGCGATGGGGATCAGGACAGAGATCATCCATGGCGCCTCGATCGTGAGCGCGGTCTGCGGGTTGACCGGGCTGCAGAACTACCGGTTCGGCAAGTCCTGCTCCCTTCCGTTTCCCTATGGCAAATGGGCCCCCACGACACCGATCGAGGTGATCGAGCAGAATATCGCCGACAAACTCCACACCCTCGTCTATCTCGACATCCAGCCTGACCGCTATATGCGCATCCCCGAAGCGGTCAGGATGCTCGAAGAGATGGCCGCGGCGCGGGGGATCTCGATCCCGGTCTATGTCGGCGTGGCCAGAGCCGGTTCGGGCTCGCCCGTGGTGGCGGCCGGCACCGCCGCCGCTCTTGCCGGGGTGGACTTCGGCGGCCCCCTGCATATCCTGGTCGTGCCCGGCGACCTCCATCTGATGGAGCGCGAGTACCTCGAAACCTTCGCCGGGCTATGACGCCGCTTCTCGCCGCCCTTGCCGCCGCTCTCGACTCGATCGAGCCGCTCCCGCCTGAAGAGACTCCTCTCGGGGCGGTCTCGGCCGTAATTATGCGGATGGCCCGTTCTTATCTCTCTGATGGGATGGTTTTTTGTGAGCGGGGCGACGATGTCAACGCCCACGCGAGTGCCGCCTATGCATTCGGCTGGCTGGACGCCGGGTCGTATATCGGCTTTTTTGCAGGTCTGAATCCTGAAGAAAATCGCTCCTTTGACGGTGCGATCCCTGAGGCGCAGCAGCATCGGCTCCTGGAGAAGACCGGCCGGTATGAACGCCTGCTCTGCGAGGCGACCTGTTCACTCTCGCCGGCGCCTGATCCCGATACCCCGATGTATGCGGCGGCCGGGCATCTCCTCTTTGAGGGGCAGGGAGCCCTTGAACGCGGGAGAAGGCTCTCTGATGAGGGCAGGACCACTGCTGCCCTCGGGTGGTATTCCTATGGTTTTGGCTGGCTCGATGCAGGCGTGCAGGCCGGTCTTTTCTCTGTTGTCGGATCGCGGGAGATCTTTACGGTCTGATTGCCCGGCAACGCCCCTTTTTCCCGCTCTCAATCCTCAAAGGGTTTATAGTATGCTCTATAACCTTATGGAACAGAAAGTGCGTGCCGTCTGGATCAGGCATGCTCGAGGACTGCATGAAGAGGTCTCAATGGAAATGGCTCGGGGTCTCCCTCGGGTTCAGCAGTATTGTGCTCGCACTCGTCCTGTACTTTACCTTCGACGAGTCGACCATTGAGTACATCCTGAGGCTCAACCCCTGGTACCTCGCCCTTGCCCTTGCCGGGCATGTTGTCGCCCTCGGCTTCTGGGCGCTGCGCCTGAAGACGATGTCCCGCTCCCTCGGGTATACCGTCGGCTTCTTCCACTGTCTCAATGCGGTCTTTGCAAACCTGCTCATCGCCGCCATCACCCCCTCGCAGGCCGGGGGGGAACCGATCCGGATCCATGAACTCTACCGTGCCGGCGTCAGACTCGGCGACGCCACCGGGGTGGTGATCATGGAGCGGATCCTGGACGGCGCCGTGCTCGTCGGGATCAGCATGATCACCATGCTCCTCCTCGGCCAGCAGTGGCAGAGCATCGCCCCTGGCATGGCGGCGTTCATATACATCTCCTGGGGTCTGATCGCCGTTCTGGTCCTGTTCTTCATATACTCGGTGAAGAAACCCGAGGTGCTCAAGGGTCTCCTTCACCGGATCTCGCTCTGGCTCGACCGCAGAAAACGCCGCCGCAACGTCGAGAAACTGAACGCCCTTCTCGACCGCATCGACGCCGAGGTGGACAATTTTCATGGGAGCCTCGCCCGTTTTGTGAGCCACGGCATTGCCGGACTGATCTGGGGGACGCTCTGCACCGTGATGTTCTGGTGCATCGAGTTTGCGATCGCCTCGGTGATCCTGATGGGTCTGGGTTCGCAGCCGTTCTTTGTCGAGTCGTTCATCGCCCAGATCATCATCGCCCTTTTGATGATGGTCCCCCTGACCCCGGGCGGTTCGGGGATCGCCGAGGTCCTGGCCACCTCGCTCTACGGCATTTTTGTGACCTCCTCGGTTCTCGGTGTGTTTGTGCTGCTGTGGCGGATGGTCTTCTATTATTTCAATATCGTTCTCGGGCTTGCGGCGAGCGTCGGTATCCTCAGGCGCGAGGTGGTGAGGACCGACCGTCGCCGCAACCCTTAACTCCCATGAGGATATCTCCTACCTATGGCTGCCGTGGATGCGGTTGTTCGGGGAGTCTTTTTCACCGCTGCGTCGGGAGGAGCAGTCCCTGCTGTTCTGCTTGATCTTTCCAACGGCAGGTCGCTTCCGATTTATATCGGCCTATGGGAAGCGATCTCAATAAACAACGCATTGAACCACGATCTTCTCCCGAGGCCGGGTACGCATGACCTTTTTGTGGCCATGCTCGATTCCTTCGGGATCAGGGTGACCGCCCTCCAGATCGACGACCTGAGGGACGGCGTTTTTTACGGCCGACTCATCTCGGTCAGAAGCGATACCGAGGAAAGCCTGGACTGCCGGCCGAGCGACGGGATAGCCATCGCTCTTCGCTCAGGCGCCCCGATCAGCGTGGACCTTGAGGTGGCCGAACAGGCAGGGGTGGATGAGGGCTCCCTCCCTGACTGCGTCGATCTCGCCACCTATCTCTCCTGAAGAAAAGGCGTTATTTTCGCCGCGCTGCCAGCTCGGTGAGGATCTCCTCGAACTCGATGCCGGCCGCCCTGAGGGCGATCATGAAGTGAAAGAGGACGTCCGCCCCCTCTTCGATGGTGCGCTGGTCCACGCCGTTCTTGACGGCAAGGATAAACTCGGTCGCCTCCTCTCCGAATTTTTCGAGGGACTTATCGATCCCTTTCCGGTGGGTGAGCACCGAACTCACGTAGGAATCGGGAGAGGGGTGATCGGCCCGATCATTGATGGTCGTCCAGAGTTCTTCGATCATTTCGATGTCTTTCATGTTTCGCTTGCCTCCTCGTGTGCAAGTACGACGTCGCCGATTTCATGGCCGAAGAATCGTTTTACCAGTAACCTGGCCTTCTCTATGGTGCTCCCCCCTTTGCCGATCGCGATCCCGAGGTCAGTTCTTTTTCCGACGACGACGTTGATCTTTCCTCCGGGTTCCGCCTCCAGCGACGTCAGCACCTCGGCAGGCCTGAAGATGTTTGCAATGAATGTTTTCTCGTCCTCGGCGTACTCGACCATCTCGATCCTTCTTCCCAGGACTTTCTGCATCTTTCTGATATTTTCGCCCTTTTTGCCGATGGCAAGGCCCATGTCCCCGGGCTTAATCACATAGATCACGCGGTCGAACCGCTCGTCGATGAGGCAGTCCACGGCTACCGATTTGGTGAGGATCCTCAACTCCTCGATATATCTCCTCTCTTTAAAGCCTATATTTCTGTACATTTCAATATCCCTTTTTATTACGTTTAAGACGCCTTTTTTTCAGGTTTCATGTATGCGCTCGAAACGCTGTTTCATGAGCGATGTGAATATCTATGCGTTAATCTGTGGTTACTCTGTCAGGTATTCTATATAGTATGTGCAGGTTCGGAAAAAAAGGTTGGCAGGATTCCTCTGCCGGTATCTCTGCACTGGCAGGACATTATGCATGAGGGTTGAATGGATTCGAAATGGCATGGAGTCGGTGATATCCCGACGAAGGGTGAGGTTCGGCCGCCCGCCGGATACCACAGGGCCGACATATATTTTTATATTATATATGTCTGTCGGTATTTTTCAGGGGAGGATATGGTGTATGCCTGCGCCTCCACGGTGGATCCTCCCGCTGTTCTCCTTCACGATGACCTCCAGGTCCTCGGTGCAGTGAGAGGGGGCAAGATAGGCGAGAGTTTTCAGCGCTGCACGGTCGGCCTCCGATATGGCGTGGAACCCTCCTATCGCCCCGAAGACCGGTCCGTGCCCTTTGACTGCCTCGATGATCCTGCTGATGTGGGGGTGTGCGCAGCCCGCGACGATCAGGAGGCCCTCAGGTGTCCTGATGGCGAGGGACTGTTCGGGTATGGCGCCGCCGCACGGACCTGTCGATGCGATGCCGTCTTCTATCTCCCGCCACTCTCCAATGACCGTTGCTCTGGCCTGTTCCCTGATGGCGGCCAGTTTCTCCTCTGAAAACCCGGCCGGGACGAAGACCTCGAGGTCGGGATTCTTTCCGAGGACGGCGGAGATTCCGCCGACGTGGTCCCAGTGGTCATGGGAGAGGACGAGCGTTCTGATCTCTGCCGGATCGATGCCGAGTGCCCTGAGGTTTGCGGCGAGCACCCCAGCGTCCCCGCCGGTGTCGAAGAGCAGCGAAGCTCCGGGGATATAGCAGGAAAACCCTTTTGCAGGGGTTAGGGCCGGATCGAAGGGGATGTTGTTGTAGGTCTCGATGATCGTATACATCGAGAAAAGAGGTTTCTGGCCTTGAATAATGGTATCGTTTGAGGAAAAAAAAGGGTTCACCGGCAGAGGTAGGTGATGCTCACCGATGCCGTGACTTTCACCTCGCCGGACTCGATCGGGGTACGCGCCGCCCCGCCCATCTCCATGGCGTCGGCCTTGAGGTAACTGGTGTACATCGGGACATAGGTGCTCCCGATGGAAATGTCTTTGACGCCGGTGATGGTCACGCCTGCTGCTGCGGCGACGACGTCGGCATCGGTGCGCGCCTGTCCGACGGCTCTGGTGAGGGCTTCACTCCTGAACTGCTGCTCTTTTTCCGGGCTGAGCGTGAAATAGAGGCTGTTTACCCTGTTTGCACCGTTTGAAACGGCAATGTCGATAATTTCACCGGCCCTGGTGACGTCGACGAGGGTCACCTGCAGGGTGTTGGTGACATGGTAGATCGTCTTCTGGCCGCCGAAGGGTCTGTCGCCCTCTGACGTCTCTGCCCAGATGTTGTATCCGGTGGTCTTCATGTCTTCGGCAGCGATGCCGGCCGCCTTGAGGGCGCTGTTCACGGTATCCATGATCTGTGCGTTTACTGCCTGGGCGACCTTCGGATCGGCGTCCTGTGTCTCGACGGCGAAGGAGATTACGGCGCGGTCAGGGGTGGTGGTGATCTCGCCGGTCCCTGATGCGTGGATCAACCGCTCGTCGGTGGTGTCTGTGGCGGCGCTGGCGCTCCAGACGCCTGCGGCCAGCAGCACCATCAGAGCGGCGCAGAGAATGAGTGTTCTGGTTCTCATGGTTATCATGCTGTATTCTGCTTGCCCTCTAGAAATATCTTCTCTTGACTTCAAAATAATTCGCAGTTATAATCGCTTTGATTTCGTATCTGGGCGATTATTTCAGTTTTTATCTCCCGTATCCTCCTGGTGGGAAGCAAGGGCTCCGATCAGTCTGGCGATGAAGACTGCCATGAAGAGCGTGCCTGATACCGCCTCGAGGTAGGCAAGTGAACGGGCCGCTGCGGTGAGGGGCGTGATGTCGCCGTAGCCCACGGTGGTGAGGGTGATGAAGCTGAAATACAGGAAATCCGAGAATGCAGGCAGATTTTCGGGTCCGTTGCCGTGATTTATGACGAATGCAGAGATCTCTGATCCTTCTATGGCCATATATGCCGTCGCCCAGGTGATGCCCATCAGAAGATAGACCGAAATGGCGCCGAAGATCATATCGTCGGTCAGACGTCCCCTGATGATGGATCTGATAATCATAACTGTGGTGAACGCATAGAGGAGCATGGAAGAGACGCTCTGTGCGAGCACAAACCCGGCGCTCGTATAGACAAGGATGGCCCAGCCTGTTCCGATCGCCGGTACGGCGAGGATCAGGGCGATGCAGAGGGGGCGTCGCCGGTCGCTTACTGCATAGACGGCGGTGATGAGTGTCGCCGTGGAGAGGAGTTTTAAAAATATCGTGCCGGCAAAACTGCCCTCAAAAAGGGGGTACAGGATGAGGAGGAGGACAAGAGGGAGGGTAAGGATCAGGTATTTTCTTTTCTGGATACGGCTGTGAAGCCGTTCTCCCTTCCTCAACAGTTCGCTCCCTGACATCTTCTTTTTCACCCTGGCCTGGCGCTTTCCTTTGTATCGGAGATCCCCCTTATGTTATGAGGCTTTTTCTGTTTTTCTCCGCGTGAAACTCCTGCATTTGTATCGGCGCCAGAGGATCTGATGGGATTTCTCTCTGATTTCATGGGCTTTTACGGAATATTCCTGTACCCATACAAAAACCTTAATGATGCGGAAAATTCGAGATGTACAGGGGAAATATGGCGAGAAAATCACGCTCGATGGCCGGTGCCGGTGTCTCCTCCTGCGGAACGACGGCCGGGGATGACGGCCGCATTCGGGGAGGGGAGTCTGTCCGGCGTGAGGTGTGCGAGCTCTGCGGTGACCTTTATGCAGTGACCGCCGGGGATGAGGAGATCGGCGGACTCTGTCCGGCATGCCGCCGGAAGGCAGTTCGGATCTGCCCGTACTGCGAACGGCCCTATCGGACCGATGCATGGCCGCACGACCTCTGCCCTGAGTGCTATGAGGAGCAGGAGTGGCGGCAGGGCGCTGAGGGCGACGAATTCGAAGATAATTTCGACCGTCTGGACGACTACTGATCGGGCGCCTTCTTTTTTTCCTGAGGCGTGAAGACCACCCTCAGGTTTGGAAGGATGATATAAACGGTGAATGCGCCGCCCAGGCGGTGACGTTCGGGCTGGTACATACTCAGCCGCATGAACTGCCGTTTGAGTTCGTCCAGCTCCTCACATACGTCCGCTCCTTCCTTTGCCGTTCTCTTTTCAAGGGCTTGTGCGGCCGGGAGAATCTGGTTTTTGAGGATGTTCTGGCGCTCCCTGATGACGCCGGTCAGAAGGATCTGCGAATATTTCCCCTGCAGGTAGCGCACGGTGAAGATCTGAGCCAGCAGAAGCGGGACCACCGGCAGGAAGATCTGGAGCAGGCTGATCCCTTCGAGGTCCATGAGTCGGTTGAAGGTCATCCCGGGCAGGAGCATGGCGGCGATGACCAGGGTACCGGCGATGGCGGTGCCGACACCGATGACGAGGAGGATCGTCACCGCCGATCTGATCCCGCCCCTGATCCCGGCGCTCACGTCATGGCGCAGGTCGATGACGCTCCTGAAAAAACCCGGTGAGTAGGGTTTCATCCGCCAGATTGCCGCATAAAATGCGATGATCGCAATGGACTGGACCGCCACCAGCAGGGCGACCCTGAGCCCGAACAGGCCGGTCGCCGCGCCTGCAAGGGCGATGACGATGTCGACCGAGTAGATCAGCCAGAACGCCGGGGCGAGGGGCTGGCTGTTGATGAAGAAGAGGTTCCAGAATACTTCGGCGATACCGCTGGTGTTGGAGGTGACGGTCCCCTTTAGAGCTCCGATCTCCTTCAACTTCCGGGTGTAGGCCAGAATCTCCTCCCTATTCGGGAGCGGCGATCCGCCTCCACCGGACGGGATGAACATCACGAACGGGTTGACCATGTAGAGGAGGAAACTCGCGACGATCCAGAAGAGGAAAAAATCCGGGAGGATGAGGGCGGGGATGACGATCGCCATAGCCGCACCTGTGAGGACGACGCGCTCGACCATCCCTGTTTTCAGGCTTTCTCTGAGTGTATTTTCATATGTTTCAGTCTGCCCGAGCGCCTCTGTGATCATGGTGCAGAACGATCGCACCTCGCCGGTGCAGCCTGCTTGCATGCCTGAAAAGAGGCGCATGTTTCCGGATAAGTGTTTCTATCCGCCTTTTCACTCATCTGGAGAGAAAGAGAGTGCCGCCGAGTTCATGCAGTAGCGCATCCCGGTCGGCGGGGGGCCGTCGTTGAAGACATGGCCGAGATGGGCATCGCACCGGGCGCAGAGCACCTCGGTTCTGATCATGCCAGATCCCCTGTCGGTCCGCGTCCTGATATTGAGGCCTGAGACCGGCGACGTGAAACTGGGCCAGCCGGTGCCTGAGTCGAATTTGTCCCGCGATGAGAAGAGGTCGGTCCCGCAGCAGACGCAGCGGTAGATCCCTGCCTCGTGACAATCGTGGTATTTTCCGGTGAACGGCGGCTCGGTCCCGGCCTGCCGTGCCACCCTGAATGCTTCGGGCGAGAGGCGCTTTCTCCACTCTTCGTCGCTTTTGCGGCAGGGCTCGACCTCGATCGTCTCGCCGGTGCCGGCGACGAAGATCCTGATCTGCTCACCATGGTTCATGCGTCCCCCTCCGCGTTTTCGGGTATAAGCGTTTGCTTCACTCCCCGCCGTCCCTGCATATATCCACGAGGGTGATCGCAAAGGTCAGGTCTTTTCCTGCGAGGGGGTGGTTTGCGTCCACGGTGACCGTCTTCCTATCGGCCTTCAGCACGGTGACAAGGGTGGACGTCCCGCCCTTCAGGCTGATGCGTGCGGTCCCGCCGGGCACCGGCTCTTCCGGGAGTTTGAGATCCTTGCGCTTCAGCCTGAAGACGAGGTTCTTCCTGTGGGGGCCGTAGGCCTTCTCCGCGGGGAGGAAGACCGTCTTTGTCTCGCCCGGGGCCATGCCGACAAGCGCCTCTTCGAAGGCCGGGTTGATCTCCCCGGCTCCGAGGGTGATCTGCCGCGGCTCTTCTGGCCGGTCGAATATGGTGCCGTCCTCGAGGGTGCCGGTGTAGATGACCGCAACGGTGTCGCCTGTTCCTGCCCGATCCATGCAGACAGGATGCGGCGGGGAGGAACATAAAAGGTTGGGAGAATGGGGTTTCAGGTGGAGAGCGCGGCCTTTTCTGCTGTCGGTGCCGCATCCCTCTCTTTTCCGGTGAGGGCCAGGATCGCCGGCATGATGACGATCGCGCCCGCTCCCTCGGGATGAGCACGCCCCAGGCGATCACCAGCATCGTCCTGCCGCAGGCGATGCGGATCGCCCTGCCCGGATGGTCGAACGAGTACCCGATCCTGCTGACCGACTCGGCCGTCTGTTATGCGATCGGGGTGATGGAGATCCTGACGCGCGCCGACCAGATCGTGGCGCTCACTGCCGAACCGATGACGATCTATCTTGTGGCGGCGGCGATCTTCATCCTCCTCAACTACGGCGGCGTGTGGATCTTTGCATGGATTGAAAAAAAGGTGAATATTCCGGGATTCGGAAAAGGAGCTCTGTAGGTATATGGAATCAGATGAATACATAGTGCGGGTCGAAGATATCCACAAGGCGTATGGCGACCGCGAGGTGCTCCGCGGCGTCTCTTTTTCTGTGCGCAAGGGCGAGACGAAGGTGTTCATCGGCCCCTCCGGAACCGGGAAGAGCACCCTCCTGCGGTGCATCAACCAGTTGACGGTCCCCGACCGGGGCCGCGTCTTCCTGCACGGTGAGGAGGTGACGAACTCCGGTTCCCGGATCAATTATTTCCGGCAGCGCATGGGTATGGTCTTCCAGAACTTCTATCTCTTCGACCACCTGACGGCGGTGCGGAACGTTGAGGTCGCCCTGCTGAAGGTGAAGCGGATGGAGCCGAAGGCCGCCCGTGAAAAGGCGCTCTACGAGCTGCGGCAGGTCGGGATGGAGGACTGGGCCGACCATTACCCGGCCGAACTCTCCGGCGGTCAGGCGCAGCGGGTCTCGATAGCCCGTGCGCTTGCGATGGACCCTGACGTGATCCTCTTCGACGAACCGACCTCTGCACTCGACCCCGAACTGACGCGCGAGGTGCTCGAGGTGATGAAGAAACTCTCGAACGAGGGGATGACAATGCTGGTGGTGACGCACGAGATGGGGTTCGCCCTTTCGGCGGCGAGCGAGGTCCTGTTCATGGAGCACGGGCTGATCGTGGAGAGGGGGCCCCCCTCGGAGATCCCGACGAGCCCGACCTTCGAGAGGACACGGAAATTCGTGGGAAGATTCACCGAATATAGCGGAGATTCCGGAACAAAGAATGATTGAGGCATCTTTTTTTACCGAAGTCCTCTTCCCGCCCCTGATCAAAGGCGGGGTCATCTCCCTGGAACTGATCGCTCTTGCCGCACCCTTTGGTCTGCTCATGGGTATTGCCATCGCCGTCGGGCGCACCTACGGCGGCAGACTGGTCTCCCAGGCCTGCAGGCTCTATGTCATATTCATAAAGGGCTGTCCGCTGCTTCTCCTCCTCTTTATCATCTACTTCGGTCTCCCCTCGCTTGGCATCGTCTTCACCCCTTTTGTCGCCGCCCTTATCGGTTTCATCCTCTGCAACGGGGCGTATAACTCCGAATATATCCGGGGGGCCCTCCTCTCGATCAAGGAGGGGCAGATGATCGCCGCCTCGGCACTCGGCATGACCCGTGCCCAGGCGATCCGGCACATTATCCTCCCGCAAGCGCTCCGCCGGGCGATTCCCGGCATTTCAAACGAGTTCATCTACCTGATCAAGTACTCCTCCCTCGCCTACATGATCACGGTGATCGAGATCACCGGGGCGGGCAAGCTCGTTGCCGCGAAGTACTTCGCCTTCTTTGAGACCTTCACGGTCATCGGCCTCTTCTACCTTGGCCTGGTTAGCATCGCCACCATCGCCCTCGGCTTCCTGGAGCGCAAACTCGCCATACCCGGACTCGTCTCGAAGTGAGTCGCCCTGCACCCGCGGCGGCGGTGCCCCTCCTGCCGCAGGGCCGTATGCCCCTCGTTTCCGTAACCTGAATGGGGGCTCTGCTCGCCTCGGACACCATTTATCCGGGGCGGTTGAAGGTTTCATGCATGCCTGCACATGATCGTGAATAGACAATTTTTCCGATATCTGTGCCTTATTTTTGATGAAACCAGGCATTCTCTCTCAATTTCATCGAATCTCATATTGAAACACGAGTATGATGAAGTAAGATAATTTGAAAAAAATATATCCTTATGTCGCTCTACGCTGGCATCAGCGCCCTCATGGTTTCAAGTCATAAAAATTAAATTAACCTGATGCTTACTTACAGACGAATGAATGCGAAAAGTGTTGGTGTTCTCCTTGGATGCATGATCGTGCTGGCCGTCGGCATCGCCGGCTGTACAGGCAACGATCAGGCCGATGTGACCGGAACGAAGGTCTACATCGTTGGTGTCGACGGCAACTACGCGCCCTATTCCTATATTGAGACCGATGGAAGCGTCACCGGTTTCGATGTCGAGTCGGTGAAATGGATCGCGGAGAAGATGGGTTTTGAGGTGAAGATCCAGCCGATGGACTGGGACGCGATGATCCCGTCGCTCAACGCGAACAAGATCGATATGGTCTACTCGGGCATGACCATCACCCCTGAGCGGGCCGAGCAGGTCACCTTCTCGATTCCGTACCTGCGGATCAACCAGAGCGTGGCCGTCCACAATGACTCTGCGATCACGATGGCAGACATCATGGCCGGAACCGTCGTCATCGGCGCCCAGAGAGGGACGACCGGCCAGATCTGGGTCGAAGAGAACCTGATCGCGAACGGGACCATGCCGAAGGACAACTTAAAACTCTACGACAACTTCCCGCTGGTCATCACCGACCTCCAGAACAAGCGGATCGAGGCCTCCATCTATGACCGCCCGTCGCACCTTGCAGCGATCGAAGGAAAGCCCATCCACATCATCGGCGAGATCAATACCGGTGAGGAGTACGGTGTTGCGATGCGCAAGGACGATGCCGAACTGCAGGAGAAGATAAACACCGGTCTTGACGAACTCATGAAGGACCCGTACTGGCAGGAGCTTCTCGAAAAGTACAACCTTGCATGAGCGCCCTGCCGTTCTGCCGGGCAAAAACCCAAACTATTTTTAAAATGTGTGAGCATTAAGATTATTTGCACCATCCCTGTCAGAGGGGAGGGCTGCATGGGCGTATTTGCATAGGATCTGAAACATGGAGATTACATCAATCCTGGTCGAATGGTTCCCTTACCTCTTCTCAGGTATCGTCGCCACCCTCGGTCTTGTCGCCGCCTCTCTCGGCCTTGGGCTTCTCTTCGGCCTTCCGATGGCCCTGGGTCAGATATACGGTTCAAAACCGGTCAGAAGTCTGATCGGTGTGTATGTCTGGTTTTTCCGCGGCCTTCCCGTGCTTGTCCTCCTGTTTCTCTTCTTCTTCGGCATCTTCCCCCAGCTCGGCATGGGCGACCTCCCTCCCTTTTTCGTCGCTGTCGTCGTGCTCGGCCTGAGGGGCGCCGCCTACCAGTCGCAGATCTTCAGGGGGGCGATCCTCTCGATCAGCGAGGGGCAGATGACGGCGGCGCGCTCCCTGGGCATGACCCGGTTTCAGGCGATCAGGCATATCATCCTGCCCCAGGCGGTCAGGATCGCCCTGCCCGGCTGGTCGAACGAGTACCCGACGGTGCTGACCGACACGGCGATCTGCTATGCGATCGGGGTGGCCGAGATCCTGACCAGGACGACCCAGATCGTGGCGCAGACCTATGTGACCATGCCGCTCTATCTGGCTGCAGCCTGTCTCTATATCGTCCTCAATTACGCAGGGATGAGGGCCCTGCACTATCTCGAACAGCGGATCAGCATCCCCGGGTTCGGGCAGGGAGGGCTGTAATACGATGGAAATCCTGCGGGTCGAAGATATCCACAAGGCGTATGGCGACCGTGAGGTGCTCCGCGGCGTCTCTTTTTCTGTGCGCAAAGGTGAGACGAAGGTGTTCATCGGCCCCTCTGGGACCGGGAAGAGCACGCTTCTGCGGTGCATCAACCAGCTGACGGTGCCCGACCAGGGCCGCGTCTTCCTGCACGGTGAGGAGGTGACGAACTCCGGTTCCCGGATCAATTATTTCCGGCAGCGCATGGGTATGGTCTTCCAGAACTTCTATCTCTTCGACCACCTGACGGCGGTGCGGAACATTGAGGTCGCCCTGCTGAAGGTGAAGCGGATGGAGCCGAAGGCCGCCCGTGAAAAGGCGCTGTATGAACTGCGTCAGGTCGGGATGGAGGACTGGGCCGATCATTACCCTGCCGAACTCTCCGGCGGTCAGGCGCAGCGGGTCTCGATCGCCCGTGCGCTTGCGATGGACCCTGACGTGATCCTCTTCGACGAACCGACGTCTGCGCTCGACCCCGAACTGACGCGCGAGGTGCTCGAGGTGATGAAGAAACTCTCGAACGAGGGGATGACGATGCTGGTGGTGACGCACGAGATGGGGTTCGCCCTCTCGGCGGCGAGCGAGGTGCTGTTCATGGAGCACGGCCTGATCGTGGAGAGAGGACCCCCCTCGGAGATCCCGACGAGCCCGGCCTTCGAGCGGACGAGGAAATTCGTGGGGAAATTCAGGGATATATAACCGGTGATGGTGGACAATGGATCAGGTCGCATTTATCATACAGGTTCTTCTTCCGGCCCTTGCCGATGGGCTCGTGCTGACGCTGGCCCTGATCGCGGTCTCGGCCCCGTTCGGTTTTCTTCTCGGGGCTGGACTGGCGGTGGGGCGCACCTACGGCAGCCGCCCGCTCTCCTTTACGGCCCGGGCATTTGTCACCTTTGTCAAAGGCTGCCCCCTGCTTCTCCTGCTTTTCATCCTCTACTTCGGTCTTCCAGCCGTCGGGGTCAGGTTCTCTCCCTTTGAGGCGGCGGCGATCGGTTTTATCTTCTGCAACGGGGCGTATAACTCCGAATATATCCGGGGCGCCCTCCTCTCTATCAAGGAGGGGCAGATGACCGCCGCCTTTGCCCTCGGCATGACCCGCAACCAGGGTATCAGGTACATCCTCCTGCCGCAGGCCCTCCGCCGTGCGATCCCCGGGATGACAAACGAGTTCATCTACCTGATCAAGTACTCCTCCCTCGCCTACATGATCACGGTCGTGGAGCTCACCGGGGCCGGAAAACTCGTAGCCACCAAATACTTCACCTTCACCGAGACCTTCATGGTGGTCGGTGCGGTCTATCTGGTGCTCGTCACCTTCACCACCGTCGCCGCAAACTACCTGGAGAAGCGCTACGCCGTCCCGGTCTGAACGCCGTCAGGTTTATCCCCGCGGCCCCCGCAGGTGAGGGCGTGAGAACGAGCCAGGCACTCCTTCTGCGCTACCGCCACGACCCGTCCTTCGAGTTCTCCCGGGTGCTGGTCACCTACGTGGACCGCGGCGCGCCGGGCGATCTCTCCTCGGTCGGCGGCGGGGAGATCGTGCGGCTCGGACCGGGCTTTTTTGACGTCCTCAGGGAGGAGCGGGCGGTGACGGTGCCGTACCACCGGATAAGAAGGATCTCCTATGATGGTGTGGTGGTCTGGGAGAAGGAGTGAGATTCCTCCCTTCTCTGTCCCTCGCGTCGAAGGGTTGATCGATGCACCGTTGCCGGGGGTTACCTCTGTGAAAGGGCGAAGGATCTTCTGATGCCCCTGAACGGGGGACCGTCGATCTCGTTGCCAGGACATAGCGCAACGATTATTCCGAAAAACTGACGATCAATTCTTCATGAAACCGACGTCGCTTATTGCTCTCCTGGTTCTCGTGGCATGCTGCATCCTCGGTGCCGGGTGTGTGCAGTCTCCTGCCTCCGACAACGCCCACGTCGAGATGCTCTTACTCCTCAACACCATGCAGGGTGAGATCAACGGCGCCCTGACGGCGATCGATCGGTCTGCCGAAATGACCGCCGCAAACCTGAGTCTGACCGGTCTTGCCGGCCCTGATGTCGATGCCCTCCTCTCAGAGGCCCTCGAAGCCGACCCTTCGGTGATCACCGCCACGGTGATCGCCAGGAACGGGACGGTCACCGCGGTGCAGCCTTATATCGATGAACTCGCCGGCGCAGACCTCAGCGGCCAGGCGGTGGTGCAGGAGGTCTTCACCCGGGAGGCCCCGGTGATGTCGGATCTTTTCGCCCTCAGGCAGGGCGGGCATGCGGCGACGATCGAGCACCCGGTCTTCTCCTCAGACGGCGAGGTCATAGGGGCGGTGAGCCTTGCTTTCCAGCCAGATGTGCTCGTCAGGAGATATGCGGAGCCCGCGGTTGCCGGGACGCCGTACACGGTGATGGCCCTTCAGCCCGGCGGTCTGGTGCTGTATGACGCAGACCCCGGGGAGATCGGGAAAGAGACGCTCAACGATACCCTGTATGCCGACTTCCCTGAGGTGCTCGATGCCGCCCGCCAGTATGCAGAGAACCGTTCGGGCCATACGACGTACTCGTTCTATGCCGCAGGTTCCGGGACGGTCGTGCGAAAAGAGGCGTACTGGACGACCGTCGGATTGCACCGCACAGAATGGCGTTTGTCCGTCATCAGGGAGATCGGCGCCTGATCGACCGGCACCCTGATGAACCAGAGCGTTCAACCGATCGTGCGATGCAGCAACCAGCCTGTTACAGCATTGTCGACCTCATGGAAATGATGGCCGAGCGGATCGGTGAGGCCGCCCGCTCCCTGAACGGAGACGACGCCGCGGCATTCGTCGACGAACTCCTTGCAGCGCGGCGGGTCTATGTCGCCGGGGCCGGGAGGTCGGGGCTTGTTGCACGGGCGTTTGCCATGCGCCTGCGGCATCTCGGGGTGGAGGCGTTTGTGGTCGGCGAGACGATCACCCCGGCGCTGCAAAAGGGCGATACTCTGGTCGCCTTCTCAGGCTCGGGCGAGACGAACTCGATCGTCGATTACTGCGAGATGGTGCGGGAGATCGGCGGGCGGATCTGCCTCATCACCGCCACGCCCACCTCGAGGATCGGGCAGATCGCGGATTGCACCGTGAACCTCGGTGATCACGCCCCACGGATCGGCGGGATGCCGGGCAGGTATGAGGTCCGTCAGCTCACCGGGCAGTACCGCTCTGTCTCCCCGGCCTTCGCCCCCTTCGGCACTCTCTTTGAGATGACCGCCCTCGTCTTCTCCGATGCCGTGCTCTCGGCCATGATGGAGTTGAAGCACTGCAGCCTGGAGGATATCAAGGGGAGGCTTCCTAATATCCAGTGACGGTTTCCCCTTCCCTGGAGCCAGGCCCTCTCTCGATCCACGCCATCTCCGGCAACAAAAGGATATTTATCCTCCCGGGGTGGAAAATCTCTGATTGCTATGACCGAAGAGAAGGGACATTTCGAGAAAGGGCGCTGGGTACTTGAGCCAGAGCCGGTGGAAGAGGAGAGCGCACCCGGGGCAGAGGACCAGGCGCCTGAAGAGGAGCAGAGTGCGCCCCAGGTCGAGGACCTCGCCAGAGAAGCCTCGAAGTCCGTGAAAAAGGCGATCGACGACGTGGTCGTGCTCGGCAGGAACCTGTTCGGGACAAAGGAGGGCCGGGAGCATATCGAGAAGAAGGCTCGCGCCGCAGGTGCTGAACTGGAGCGGGCGATCAACGAGGTCGCCGAGGCAGCAAAAAAGACGATCAAAAACCGATAACTCTTTTTTTCGGCCGTTTGACCGGTTGCCCGGGCAGCGGCTGAGGCGATCCCGGGACTGCCGGGGGGAGATATGAGGGGACAGGCACACCGCTCCAGCACGCCCCCCCATCATGTTCCATTCAACAGATGCTCCGCCCACCCCGTCCCTGCACATCCAGGGGCAATTCGCTCCCATGGGGTGCAACTCCCGTAGCGGTGTTATCTCCACCCCGAGAAAGTATCACATCTTCGCATCGAGAGCGTGAGGGTTCTGGAAAATCGAGCAGCCCCTACCGGGGGGCTGCCGCCCCCCGGTCCCCCTGCACATACGATAGGGACAGGGACGGGAAAGTCACGCCAATCGGACCATCAGGATTTTTTCCGGCAGATTCGCCGCTCGCCCCGCCCCCGTATATCCAGGGGAAATCGCACGCGGGGGTCCGGGGGTAAGAGCCCCCGGGCAGAGGCGCGTGTTGTGTGAGCGTACGGGAAATCTGGCTCTGCCTCTCCCGGGGGGCTGCCGCCCCCGGTCCCCCCGCGAATGCGATAGGGGCAGGGACAGGCAAACCACGCCAGCCTGACCATCAGGATCTTTTCCGGCAGATTCGCCGCTCGCCCCTCCCCTCACATCCAGGGCAATCCTCGCGCGGGGGGTCCGGGGGTAAGAGCCCCCGGGCAGAGGCAAACGTCGACATTCGTTCTATCGTCTCTTCGCACCTGGAGGGTGAGGATTCCAGAAGATCGAGCTACCTCCCGACCCTCCCGGCCAAAAAAATCCAGAGGGAGCCTGGAGCCTCACTCCTCCGCCATTGACGCCTCGAGCATCTCGCGGGCGGCGTCGATCATCGCCCGTGCCGCCCTGAGTTTCGTCCGTACGGCGGTATATTTCCCCTCGTCACAGGCGTCTTCGGCCTCGTGATAGAGCTTGTCAGCCCGTTCGGCGCGGTTCTTTGCCCGGCTCACATCCTGCCCCTCGCTCTCCAGGAGGTCGATCTCCTCCTGTACGGCGAGCAGGTCGCCGAGGACGTCTTCGAGTTCGCCGCGGACCTCCTCCTCTTTCTCGTCGTCTTCGGCTTTTTTCTGCCGTCCCCGCTCCCTCAGCGCCTCTCTCGCCTCCTCCTGCGCACGCATGATCTCCTGGAGTTCGTCCTCGACGTCTTTGACGCAGGAAGCAAGAAGGGCTGCAAACGCCGTCCGGTCCTCCCTCGACTCTTCCCATCCGCCGTATGCGCCGTAGGCCCCTCCGGCCGCCGCACCGCCGAGGGCGTCTCCGATCCGATCCCCGATCTCGCCGCCGTCCCGTCTCAGGATCCCGCCGAGGATGCTCCCGACGCCTGCCCCGGCAACAGCGCCCATCACGCCCCTGCCAACCTCTTTTTTCTCCCGGGCGACGGCATAGGCGACCTTTACGTTCTTCCCCGACACCGTCACTTCCAATTTTCCCTGCTCTCCGGTGTGGCGCACGTCCATCGTCGCCTTCCCGTCCACGTTCTCCTCCCCGGTGATCTCGGTCCCTTCCAGTGCGAGGCGCGACATCAGGCGCTCAAGGAAATCGTCATAATAATCGGCCACGCCCTGGCCATAATATACAAACGGCATCAGTATCGTATGAGGCTCTCAGGAGGAAAATATAATTCTGCCGGTCCTCATTTCAGGTACCCCAGGAGCAGATTCACCGACCCAAAACCTCACCTTTAGATATTAGTCGTTCCAAGCGATCTGGACAATGACGTCCTCCTCAGAACACCCCTTTGCAAACCCCGGCCCGGCCGGCCTCATGGTGCTCGCCTTTTATCTCGGCTGTCTCTGGCCGATCGCCACCGGCAGCGCACCCCATAGTCTCTCTGTCGTGCTCGTCCCCCTCGGCCTTGCCGGCGGGATCATCCAGCTCGTCGCCGGGATCATCGAGCTTCGGAACGGCGCAACGATGACCGGCAACATCCTGCTCGCCTTCTCCACCTTCATGTTCCTCGGCATGGGGGAGAACCTGCTCAAGGCCCTGGACCTCATGCCGGCCGGCACGGCGGCAGTGGACGGATGGATCTTCCTGATCATGGGGATCTTGATGTGCGGGTTTACGATCGGGCACCTTCCCGGCCCCCTCATGCCCCTGATCTTCATGGTTGCTACCGATCTCTTCTTCGTACCGGCCGGGCTCTATTTCCTCACCGGGATCGAGTTCTTCTGGTTCGTGGCCGGGTGGGACCTGCCCTTCGTCGTCGTCTCGATCATCTGGGTGGTCCTCGCGACGGTGCTCAACCCGATCTTCGGGCGACCGATCCTCCCCCTCGGCCCTCCCCTGATCCGGTTAAAGGACGGGAAGAACTGACGCCGGCGGTGCTGGTGCAGGGACTCCCTGCTTCCTTTTTCGCCAGGGCCCTTCATAATAGGGGGACTGTACCTGGGCTGTTTTTTCTCTCCCTCTGATCGCTCACAGCGCTACGCCGAGGAGGTGGAGGAGCACCACAATGGCAATGCCGAAGATTCCGCCTATTGCGCTGATGAGCACGGTGATCAGGTTGATCGGGATCTCGGGCCTGCCGAAGAGGGCCATGATGTTGAGGAGATTGATCAGGAAGAGGATGACGATGCCGACGATGGCGTTGATGACCAGGTAGATCGCTTTTTTCAGGAGATGGTAGATCAGCACCGCGATAATAACCGCTATGACGATGCCGAGGAGTGATTCGAGCATGTCTTCAGTCTTGCCCTCATCCTATATATGCCGTCGCCAGGGCCAGATCACCTCCTGGCGTCCAGGGGGTCACCCCGCCGTGCGGGGCCGGCAGAACTCGAAAATGGGGGGTGCTGCTGCTCTCCTATGCAGGAAGGACCGTCGAGAGGACGATCAGCCCGCCGAGCAGGAAATACTGGCCGTCGGCAACGAGGTCGTAGACGACCTTCTCGCGATCGCTCCTGTCGAAGAGCAGGATATAGCCCTGGACATATGCGATGATGCAGGCGATGGCGGCGACGGCGGCCAGGGGGAGGTGGCCTGCACAGATGAGGAGCACCGCTCCGCCACCGCCGAGGTTCGCCACCGAAAGAAAGAGCCTGGTCCGCCCGACACCAAGGATCGCCGGCAGGGTCTTCACACCCGAGGCGATGTCGCCGTCCACATCGCGCATGTCGCAGACGATCGTGTTGATCACGGTGAGGAGGAAGAAAAAGAACCAGACGACCGCGGTCATCATCCCGATGGGTGCTCCGATACAGAGCGGGGAGAGGAGTGCGATCGGCGTCGCCCAGGCAACTCCCACCAGGAGATTTTTCACGCAGGGTATGTCCTTGAGCCGCCTGTATCCAAAGCCGGGAGGGAGGACGGCCACGCTGTAAAAGATGCCGCTGACCAGCGGGATCGAGGCGACGGCCACGGTGGAGAGCCCTGAAAATCCTGCGATCACGAACGAGAAGAGGTAGGCGACGACTGCAGCGGCCATCAGGTGGTTCGCATACTTCTGGGTGAATGCGAAGCGCTCGGCATGGTTGATCGCATCCTCGCTCTCATCGGTTTTCCGGTTCATGTTGTACACCGAGAACGTGGTCAGGAACATGATCAGGCATGCCGCAGCAGAGACCGGGAGATCCTGCATCGCCGAGGAGACGTAGGCCATAAATACGGCGGCAAAAGAAAGGTACAACGAGCTGTACATGACGACATTCAACACCGCCCGACCATTCAGGCCGGTGTTGCCGGGGGTATGCTCACATACGAACATACCCTACGGTGGATGGATATTGGTGACATTAGTACGCTCGGCGAATATTCAGCGGACTGGTGAATAAAAAGGGTTTCTGACGAATGTGTCGGGTTTCAGGGCGGATCGAGAGAAAATTCCTCTGAAATATCTTTGTAATACGAAAACAGCCGCTCACCCCAGGCCAGGGCCTTTCTGTCGGTGCTGAAAAGGTCGCTTGAGATATCGTATTTCAGGCTCCCTCTCAGGCACATCCCGAAGGAGAGGAAAGAATCGGTCACCGTCAGCCCGATGAGGAGGGGGGCCGGGGCCACATATATTCTGAAGTGCCGGTGCTCCAGAAGCGCCTCTATTTTTTTCCTGAACGGATCGTTCCTGAGTTCTTCTGCAATTTTGGCGGTGACCACCATCTCCACGGGCACGCCCGCCTGTATCTTTGTCCCGAGGGCATCGGCATGGGGATGGCTCATAAACGAGGAGATGATATGGATCCACGATGCGTCTTTCATCATCTCAAAAAAATACTGGATGACCGAGAAGATGTCTGCATCCGAACTCTCCACGATCTCTGAATCGGCGAGGTCGCCGATGTCGCGGAGAAACGGTTCTGGAATGGCTTCAAGATAATGCGAAGACCAGAATTTTGGGTTTTTGTCAAAAAGAATCGTTGATCTCAGGTAATCCTGGATCTGGGACGACAGCACCTTTCCCTGAGGAGTCAGGGCGTAGCCGTCGTTGCGGCTCTCGATATAGTGTCTTTCCTCCAGGAACCGGATCCTGGGGAGAATCGACTGCGACGTGCTTCCGGTAACGCTTCGGAGATCTGCAAGGGTTTTGTTCCCTTTCCCCAGTGAGAGCAGAATCTGCAAAAGAAGCCGGGATCTGAAGATCTTCTGGACGGTGTCGTGGTGGCGGGCGAATATCTCCAGGGTGTCCATCGTATCGTTCGCGGATCATCTGTTTTTGAGATTTAATCATTTTTGGATTTTGTTTTCTGACCGAATCCCTTCGTACCCGGGGCAGTATCTCCCCCTCTCACGCCCATGTCCCGATCCCTTCCTGTCGCAGGACGGTCTCAGAACGCCTGCCCGGTCCACCCTTTTTGAATTTGCTCCCGCAGCTCTGGCGTCTTTCGCCGGGCCGATCCCTTCCCCCTCTCGAAACCTATATCATGCCGGTGCGTGAGTATCACCTGTTTTCGGGGGGAAACACAGATGGCTAAAGTCACGCGAAAGATGGTCGAGGATGCAGGGGTCGATGTCGATCACCTCATCGAACTGCTGGTGAAGAACGCCGCGGCCGAGCTGACCACCTATTATTATTACACGATCCTCCGGGCGAACCTGATCGGGCTCGACGGCGAGACGGTCAAGGAGATCGCAGAGACCGCACGGATCGAGGACCGGAACCACTTCGAGGCGCTCGTGCCCAGGATCTATGAACTCGGCGGCAAGCTTCCGGAGAATATGGTGGATTTCCACAATGTCTCGGGCTGCCCGCCGGCGAGCCTGCCGCCCGACCCGACCGACACGATGGCGATGCTGAAGGTGCTGGTCGAGGCCGAGCGGTGTGCGGTCAGGCAGTACACGCATATCTGCAACCTTACGGCCGGCAAGGACCACCGGACCTATGACCTCGCCCTTTCCATTCTCAACGAGGAGATCGAGCACGAGTCCTGGTTCTCTGAGTTCATGGGCGAGGGGCCGTCAGGGCATTTCCTGCGGAGAGGAGAGACTTCGCCCTTCGTCTCGAAGTTTCTGCGGTGAACGGGGGGGTCGTGAGGGTGCACCCCACCCTGTCCCCTGCACCTTTTAATCGATCAGAGGGTGACCGGGCGGTCGCCCGCCGGGGACATCATCCATGATAGAATCGTTTCAGGCCCTCAACCCTGCATTGCAGGCGCTTCTCGCCGGCATCTTCACCTGGGGGATGACGGCGCTCGGAGCGGCGGCCGTCTTTCTCAGGCAGGAGATCGACCGGAAGGTGCTCGACTGGATGCTCGGTTTTGCCGGCGGGGTGATGATCGCCGCTTCGTTCTGGTCCCTTCTCCTCCCGTCGATCGAGATGTCCTCGGGGAGCGGGCTCCCCGAGTGGATCCCGGCCGCGGCCGGCTTTCTCGCCGGCGGCCTGTTTCTCAGGGGGATCGGCATGACCCTGCCCCATCTCCATCCTGGTCGGCCCTCAGGGGAGACCGAAGGGCCGACGACATCCTGGCACCGGCTCACCCTTCTGATCCTTGCCGTCACGATCCACAACATCCCTGAAGGGCTTGCGGTCGGGGTCGCCTTCGGGGCGCTGGCGGCCGGTCACGAGACGGCAAGCCTTGCCGCCGCCTTCGCCCTCGCCCTCGGGATCGGGATCCAGAACTTCCCTGAAGGGATGGCGGTCTCCATCCCGCTGCGGCGGGAAGGGTTCACACAGATGAAGAGCTTCTGGTACGGGCAATTATCCGGTGTTGTCGAACCTGTCGCCGCCCTGATCGGGGCGGTCGCCGTCATCTTCGCCGCCCCGATCCTCCCGTACGCCCTCGCCTTCGCGGCAGGAGCGATGATCTTTGTCGTCGTCGAAGACGTCGTGCCCGAGTCCCAGATGCACGGGAACGCCGATCTTGCCACCATGGGCGCCCTGGTGGGGTTTGTGGTGATGATGGTGCTGGACGTCGGGCTGGGGTGAGAGGAAAAAAGGTTATGGGGTGTGCGGACTTTTCGCGGTGGCGATGAGCCTGGCGATATAGAGCCGCGCCCAGAGGTAGCCGACGATCCCGCCGAGGATATCGCCTGCGACGATCCCCCACCAGACCCCGGCCTCTCCCATGCCCATCGGGATCGCGAGCACCCATGTGAAGAGGGCGATGAAGAGCAGGTTTCGCAGGACGCTGATCGCAAGCGAGGTCGTCCCCTTTCCGGTCCCCTGGAAGATCGAGCCCGACATGATCCCCGGCGGCACGAAGGGATAGAAGAAACACATGATCTGAAGAAATACGACGATCCCCGGGGCGAGGTGGGCGCTTTCCGGTGAGTAGGTGAAGATGAGGGCGATCTGCGGGGCGACGAGCCACGTTATGGCGCTCATTGCGATGGCGATCACCACGCCGAGCCCGACCGAGAAGGTATGGGCAGTCTTGAGATGTTCGTATTTTCTGGCGCCGTACGCCGCCCCGCCGACCGAGACCACCGCGGTGCTGATGCCGACGAAGGGGATGATCGCGAACATCACGACCCGCCACCCGGTCGTATAGATGGCGACGGCGTCGGTCCCTGATATCCCGACGAGGAGGCTGTTGATGATGATGGCAAGGGCCGACATCAGGAAGAACTCGAGGCTTGCCGGCAGGCCCACTTTCAGGATGTCAATGATGGTGCTCGGGTCGGGAGAGAACACCCGCCGTGAGAGGGAGACATAGGTGTCCTTCCTCACAAAGAACCAGAAGAGGATCACCACCGAGACGAGGGCGATCGAGATGACCGTCGCAAGGGCTGCACCGGCGATCCCCATCCCGGCCCCGTAGATGAGGATCGGGTCCAGGACGATGTTGATGATCGATGAGGCGCCCATGGCGTACATCGTCCGCTTCATGTCCCCCTCGGCCCTGAGGATGGCGTAGGCGATGTTGGTGAAGAGGACGAAGACGGTGCCGGTGAAGAGGGTCTGCCCGTACACCGTTGCAAGCCCGGTCGTATCGCCGGCGCCGAGGAGGACGGCGACCGGGCCTGCGAGGAGGATGAGGGGGAGAGTGAGGGCGGCGGAGAGCGTGAGGGAGAGGAGGATGGCGTGGACTGCGGTGTTGTCGGCCCCTTCTCTGTTCCCGGCCCCGATCCGGCGGGCGATCGCGGAGGTGACACCGGCCCCGAGGCCGACGGAAAGCCCCATGAGGATCATGAAGACCGGGGTCATGAAGCCGACGGCGGCCAGAGCGTCGGATCCGAGGCCCGCGACCCAGATCGCATCGACGAGGTTGTAGGTCGACATCAGGAGCATGGCGGCGATCATCGGGATCGAGAGTTTGAGGATCGCCCGCTTGGGGTCGCCGGTGAGGAGGGCGACGCCCGCAGTTGTTCCTGTCCGCTCAGAGGGTTCTTGTCCAGTGTTCTGCATAGTCGCTGTCTCCTGTTGCCCTGGTCATGGCGAGGCTGTTGCGTGCGATTTTCCTGAGGAGGGTCTGCATTGTGAGGCGTTCATCTCCGGTGAGTCCGGCGCAGATCTCTTCCTCCCACTGCCGGTCGATCCTGACGATCTCGGGTACGATCCGCTCTCCTGCATCGGTGAGAGCGACGAGGACTGCGCGACGGTTCCCCGGGTCGACGGTGCGGCTGACATATCCGGCGTCCTCGAGTTTCCTGACGGCCCTGGCAATGGTCGCCTTGTCGACGTGGAAGCGGCGGGCCAGGGTGTCCTGGGTGATCCCCTGTTCGTGCGCGAGGTGGAGGAGAGTGAAGAGTTGCCCTGAGGAGAGGCCGAACTGCCTCATCCGCTCGTCAACGATGATGTGGTGGGTCCGGTGGATGATGGAGACAAGGGCCCCGAGGGGGACCGTCTCGCGCGGCTGGTACATGGGGATCAGGTTTGGCGCCCAGGAGGGATAACAGTTGTGTGCGCAACTGTTGTGTGCGCAACCTTGCCTGCCCTGATCACCAGATATATCTTCCGGCCGCGACCATCTGCCGTCCGGGGTGAATCTGCGATTGACCGATGGCCAGAGAGGACCGCCCGGGCGGGGGCTCGGGCGGCGGGGAGTGCCGCCTGAAGCATGTATCTGCCCCTCGTGCGGCGAGGAAGTGCAAAAGACCCGGGGCGTGCCCTGCCGGGAGATGAAGTGCCCGAAATGCGGGGCGGTGATGGTTGGAAAGTGAAAGGGGGCCTGTACCGGTCCGGGGCTGTGAGCGAAGGGTCAAATAAACACTCTTTTTAATCGGTGGATTCCTCATGTTTGTATGGATCCATTGCCAGTCAGATCGCGATTTCGTCTTGTGACCCTTTTTTTCACACTGATGCTTTTTCTTTCATCTGCATCGGTATCGGCGTGCACGATCTTTGCGGTGACGCCCGGCGCCTCAGAGGACGGCACCATGTATCTCGGCCACACCAACGACGGCGTCGGCACCGACTGGCGGAACATCGACGACATCAGCGTGACCTATATCCCCGCGGCCGACCATCCGGCCGGGGCGAAGAGAGCGGTCCTCTTCGATCCAGACAGCGGATCGGACGCCGCCGGCAACAAAGGCGGAGACGCTTCTGAGTGGGTTCTCGGCTCCATCGATCAGGTGCCGCACACCTATGGCTACTACACCGCGTCCTACGGGATGATGAACGAGCACCAGCTCCTGAGCGCCGAGTGCACCGACTATGCCAGGATCCAGCTCGATGCAGAGGAGGGCAGGAGGATCTTCTACTCCTCGGAGCTCTCCAATGTGGCGCTTGAACGCTGCAGAACAGCACGGGAAGCCATCGAACTTACCGGCGCCCTCATCGAAACCTATGGCTATTACGGGACCGGCGAGACGCTCATCTTCGCTGACCCAGAGGAGGCATGGGTCATCGAGATCTGCTGCAGCCCAACGGGCACGGGCGGTCTCTGGGTCGCAGAGAGGATACCTGACGGCGAGGTCTTTGTCGCCGGCAACGAGTTTCGGATCCGCACGGTCCGGGAGGGCGACCCTGAGATGCTGTACGCCCGCAATCTCTTCGCCGTCACCGAAGAGTATGGCCTCTGGTCACCCTCAGACGGGGCGTTCGACTGGCTGGAGGTGACGAGCTACGGTGAGTACTCTCACCCCTACTATTCGTTGATGCGGGTATGGAGCATCCAGAACAGGCTTGCCCCCTCGCTGAACCTGAGCCCGTATGTGGAGGGCTCGTATACGGACGCGCTGCCGTTCACGATCGCACCCGACAGGCTGGTGAACCTCACCACCGCCCTCTCCCTCTTCAGGGACCACTACGAAGGAACCGACTTTGACCTGACCGGAGGGATCGCCGCAGGGCCGTTCGGGAACCCGTACCGCTCCCTCGGCCCCGCCGATGCGCACACCGATTTCCAGAACGGATCATTCATCGAGGTGCGTGCCGGTGCGAATCCAAGGCCGGTCTCGGCGATCTTCTGCAGTTACAGCTATGTTGCAGAGGCGCGCTCAGACCTCCCTGACCCGGTCGGCGGCGTGCTCTGGTTCGGTCCTGCAGTCGCATATGAGACGGTGTACGCACCGATCTACGCGGGATCTGAAAGTCTCTCGCGCTCATACACGACCGGGGCGAGGACGGTATACGATCCCGATGCCGCCTACTGGACATTTGCTTCTGTCACGAACTGGGCGATGCTCAGGTACGATGCGATGATCGAGGATATCAGATCAAAGCAGACCGAACTGGAAGCGGGATCGATCGAGCGGGTGCGCCAGACCGACGCTGAAGCGGCAGATCTCATCGCAAAGGGGGATGAGGCCGCTGCACGCCGTCTTCTCACAAACGTCACCGTTGCACGGGGAGACGAGATCATCGAGGAATGGCAGAACCTCTCAGGGACGCTGATCGTGAAGTATGCAAACGGGCTGATCACCGATCCTCTGACCGGGGCGGTGGATGAGCCCGGGTATCCGGCATGGTGGTATCAGGCAGCCGGTTACCAGTACGGCCCGCGGGTCTATGACCTCGAGGACCTCCGCGCCACCGAAGGCCTGAACTATACGGGAAGAAGCGTGTGGGTCCAGAAGAACGCCTCGTTTGAGGAGATCCTGGAACTGATCTGACGGGACCCTCTTTTTTGTGTGGCGGCCGGCGTGTTGTCTTTTTTCGCCGGATCATGAGAGCGATGGGTGGTCGGCACGCCTGCAGCCGTGTGGCCTCCTGCTCCTTTTTTTCGTGGGAAAAAAGGTGGGGCATTCCCTGATGCTCAGGGGCTGACCGGGTCCACGACCCGCCCCATGAAGAGAATTGTTCCGGTGTCGTTGTCCAGGATCGCGAATATGAATGGGTGATCGGCCCTGAAGGTCGGCGTCTCGTCTCCTTCAAGGGAGGTCTTCAGGTTTATGATCACCCCGGTGGCGGCGGCTGCCTCAGTGCCCTCTTCGTTCACGTCCACAAACGCCTTGTGGACGACCCTGCTGACAAAGAGGTTCTGTGTGCCGTCCATTCCCGAGAGGTCGGCGGCGTCGGTGAAGGCGGTCGGCATCCCCATCGCCGCAAGCGTCCCGGCCAGCGGGTATGTCGTCTCAAGCGAGAATTTCGGGAAATAGACGTTCACGCGCCGCTCGGTCAGGGATTGCCGCAGATCGTCAATCTTCTGCGCGTCGAGCGACTCCTCGGCTGCCTCTATTTCGTCGGGGAGGATGACGAGCATGGAGAGGCCCGTCCCGCTCTCGTGGGTATAGGGCATCTCGAGCACCTGGAGGGTGTTGGTCTCCGCGTAGCCATACACGGCTTCCTCGTCGGTCCGCTGCATCATCGGGACGAGCACGCTCTCGCCCGGTCCTTTCCTGAACTCCGCCTCGACCGTCTTGTTCTCATCGAACTGCTTCACCCACGTCCCCTTGAAGTAGATGGCGTTGGTGATCACCAGTCTGGTCAGTGGACTGATGGATCCTTCGGGCAGCAAATCCTTGATCAGGTCGTTCGTCCTCTCCTCCACCCACCGGTTGATCGTGATGCGCGAAGCCTCGGGCTGGGTGGTGAAGTCGAGGTTGGTGACGTTTGCAGAGTAATAACGTCCGGCCGTTTCGATGTAGTCCTGGAGGAAGGGGTAGGTCTCCTCAGCCCACAGGGCGTTTGCCGTCCGCAGGGTGTAGCCGGAATCTTCGCTGTTGATGCCCGCATCGATCGCCAGAAACCCTTCCCGTCTGGCGGTGTCGTCTACCGGGAGATGGAAGACCGCCCTGATCTCATCGGCGGTTCTGCCGCGGGCGCCCTCGTAGGTGATCGCGAGGGCAGATGAGATGCTGTAGGGCGAGAAGAAGAGGTTTTCTTCCGCGTACGCCGGATCGTTTCTCAACTCCTGATACAGGTCGAAGGCGAACCGGTTGTTTCCGGCGGCCACGCTGTCATTTCCCCCGGCCTCCGGGATATCCTCCCCGGCCGGAGGCGTGGGCTCCGGAGATGCCGCATCCTGAACCCCGGTGCATCCGGCAAGGACTGTGGCGATGACAACCACCGATGCCAGGAGCACGAGGCCGGCACGATTGTGTTTCATGCCCGCTCTTTTGGCGTGCTGATAGATATCTCTGGCGTTCACTACGAATTTTTTCGAAGGTATCACTTTTGATGCGTCCGTATATCTGGGCGGTTCTGCTGGAAAAAAGATGGGGCCCCGGGATTATGACGATACGTGCCGCTTCAGGATCTCCTCGTAGGTGCTCGTACCGGATTGATTGTCGCCGGCTATCACCGAATCGAGCCCCTGCTGGAAGAGCGCCACCACCGAATCGGGTGTGTTTCGGTTGAATGCATAATACAGGTCATAGCAGTCGAGGGTATAGACCGGTTCCATGAATGAGGCGGATCCGGTGGCTTTTCTGGCGGCGATCATTCCTGCCTCCTGTCCATAGCACCAGAGATCGATCCGGCCGTCCTGAAGACTTTTGATGATCACTGCAGGATCCTGATCGGCCAGCATGTTCTTCTGCGGGACGCCGAGGGCTTTCAACTGTCCGATCGCTGCATCGTTTGTTACGACGCCGATAGTGTAATTCTTCAGGTCTTCAGGTCCGTTTATGGTGATGCTGGATGATTTTGGGGCGAAGAGCACCATTTTTTGTGTGGTAAACGGGCCTGCCCATTTGAAATCCGCTTCGCGCCCTGGCAGTCGGGTGATGGAGAAAATAACGGTATTCGGTGTTGATAGTGCGGTGTTGTAGGCCTCGTCCCATTTCATCATCCGGATCTTCCCGGCAGGGATCGGCGTTCCGGCATCCGCGGCGATCTCCTTGAGGATGTCCACGGCAATGCCGGTGACGCTGCCGTTATCCATGTAGTTATAGGGGGGATAGTCTTCGGTCACATAGGTCAGCGAGGAGAGATCTGCTCCGCCGCCTGTCCCGGTACATCCGGCGGAGAGGAAAAAGGCCAGACAGAGGGCGCCGGCCAGCAGCAACAATCCCGATTTCATCGTGGGATCTTATCTGGTTGGATATTAATGATTTGTCATTTTTATTCGTGATAGATTTGTGTACGGCGGCCTCCCCCAACTCGACTGAGTGCTATCGTCTTTGTGGGGGCCGATCTCCGGGAGGAGATTGGCGGGCATCAGCACGGGGAACCTTTCCGGTGAAATGACGAGGGAAAACACGTTCGTGCGGAAGAAACTGAAGCAAGAGAACAGGATGCTGCTATGGGGTATTCAAACAGGACGTTTGTGTTCCAAATAATTATTTACCCTTGTACAACCACTGATCAATCATGGCGCGAGGGGTACGATCAGGGAGTGCGTTTCACCGGACCGATGCGACGTACACCCGACAGGGCACCGAGATGATTGAGAAGGCCGTGGTCGAGGGGCGGATCACCCGCGATGATGCGGACCTGATCACCTTGTTTCTTGCCGAACTATCGGCAGCGGGCCGGGGAATATGCGCGAGCCGGCGGTATAAAATAACGGTCCACGCGTGCGCACTCCGCCGATGGCTCCCGCCGTTCCGCGAGGCGACCTATGCCGATCTTCTGCGGGCGGTGGAGTCCGTCAAGACGGCGACGAAGGCAAACGGCGAACCATACGCGAAAAACACGATTGCCGATATTGTCCGAATCCTCCGCCGTCTGTTCATGTGGATGGGTGAAGAGGGGTTCACGGAGATCCCGGCGGAGAAGATCCGGCGAAAGATCCGGCCGCCGCCCTATCAGCGTGTGACGAAGGGAGTAGATGACGTTTTGACCGAGGATGAGATCCGGCGGTCGATCGAGGCGTGCCGGACCACAAAGGACCGGGCTTTGATCAGCGTTCTTTATGAAAGCGGAATGCGGATCGGGGAACTCGCAGCCCTCCGGTGGCGCGATATTGAGTTTAACGATTGGAACGCCGCCCTATCGACAGACGGCAAAACCGGAATCCTTCGGTATATCCCGCTGATCCTCGCACGGGGCGATCTTGCAATGTGGCGCGGCCAGTACCCGGGCGACCCTCGCGGCGACGCCCTGGTGTTTCTCACCGAGCACACACACCAGCCGCTGCAGTACGCGGGTGTCGTGAAGCAGATCAAGGCGATCACAGTGCGGGCCAGGATTGAGAAAAAAATCACGCCGCACTTGTTCAGGCACTCGCGGATCACGCACCTGGTGCAGCAAGGCGTGTCGGAATCGGTGATCAAGTTGATGATGTGGGGCAATTTGCGCACCGATATGCTTGAAACATATCTTCACCTGCGAAAAGACGATATTTCAAAGGCAATGGCGACATTGAACGGTGTTGAGACGCCGGACACATCAGACGCGGTTTCGCCCCTCGAACCGAAACAATGCCCGCGGTGCAAGCGGATATGGCCCCCGGATGCCGGGTGGTGCATGGCCTGCGGGCTTGAACTGACCGAGGCCGCGGCGGACGAAAAGGCGCGGTTGAAGGCCGAGGCCATAGAGTTTGTAGAACTTGCAACCGAGCACCCCGATCTGATGCGGGAGGTTCTCGACGAGATGCGATCACGTCGCGCCACATCGGTTGTGAAGTGACCGCATCGAGGGAGATCACAGGGCGGTGGGAGATGGTGGGCGGAGATCATTGATTTTCTTTTTTGGCCCGCTGTGCTGCCTTTCGACACTTTTCATTCGAACAATATTCCGCATCCGAACGGACTGAAACAAATTCCTGCCCGCACCATTTGCAAATTTTATGATGCCTGCCGGCTTCTCTGACTACTTGCCGTGCTTGGCGAGCCCACTTTTTTTTTAGGGTTCGTAGTTCGGATCGATAGTATGTCTCACATTGTGAAGTAGTGATCACGGTGGGGTGGGAGAGAAGTTTTAGGGCTTTTACAGAACGGTATCTATCTCCTAATGTGCTGTGGTTTTCTCCCACGTTATAACCCGGATCTTGCCGAATCCACTTTCCATCTGAAAGAAACGCGTGGTTTTCTACAAATATCTTGTAAATAGCCGCCTGATGTTCTACAAGCAACTCACTTTTGAGATCTTGATATTCGGGGCGGTCAAAATTGTTTTCATAGTTTTTTTTGAGAAGTTCCCGGTAACGTCCGTTACACGCGCGTATCTGCTCGAAGATAAACGAGGAGGGTTGATCGTCTATATTATTCAATGTCCCAGATAATAAATCTCATCTCTCATATAAAGATGTTTCTATTAATCACATCGAAACGCCACTAAATTGTATGGCAATTACAGAGTTGCTGTACAACGCTGTCGACGCCGGCGCGATCCTGTGTGCCTCACCGCAAACTGTGGGGCGTTGGATTCGTTCTGGTGAACTCAGGGCAGTGAAAATCGGTCGCCGCTGGAAAATCAGGGAGTCTGATCTGGAGGCATTTATTGAAAAAATGGACCACGACACCGGGAGGGGTAAGCAAGCGCCAACTTCCGCCCCCTTCCCCGGCCACCGACACGCCCCGCAGATGGGGGTGACGGATGACTGATCAATCTGCTCAGCGCGGCAAAGAAACCATCGCCATCGGCCGCCGAATGAAGATGAACGGATGCGGCAGGGTGCCGGTCTACAGCCGGGCGGCGTATGAGGCGATCTGCAAGGAAAGCCCGTTGGAGGGTGCAGCCATCGCGGTAATGGAGCGCCGCGGGATGATCATCATTCGCGAGCGAGAGGCGCAAAAATGCGAGTAGAGCAGTGCCAGCCACCCGCCCCAGGACAGCAAGCACCGGACAACGCCCACATGGGGATTGCCTTAAATATGACAAGGGCGCGCAAATATAAAAACCCTTCTGCGATGTGGTGCGCACCGGGCGGGCTCCCGCTCATCTTCGACGAACTTCTTCGACGCCTCCAGGGGCACATCGACGACCTGACCGATGACGAGTTCGAGGTCCTCGAATTCCTGTCCCGGCGGGGACTCGGGATGACGCCGCCGCCATTGTCGAGGCGGGCCGCCGCTCTCCTTGATGCAGATGTGCGAGCCATGCGGTGGATCCTCTACCGCGGCGGGGAGGGGTGCGAATGACCCCCAAGCCGCGATCCTCTCTGGGGCCGATCCCGCTCATCGACGGGATCAGCCTAACGATCGCCGCCGAGCGCGATCGGTGGATATCGACCTTCACCAGGGGCGAGGAAGTGATCGCCGAGGAGCGCAGCAAGACGCCGCCGTGGGCCGGGCGATACGCTGCCGGGCGGCTTACCAACGTGGTTTGTACCGCTGTACCGCTGGACAAAAAGACGGTAAGGGCGGCAATCATCAAGATCTTCGAGGCGATTGAGGGGTCCGACGACGCCCAGGCACTGGTCTCCGAACCAGCTGCACGGGTGATCGGTGAGACGGTGGCGGTCCGGGTTGAAGTCTGCGACCCCCCGGTCTATCTGATTGACTTAGAGCAGGGGAAGAGCATGGCCTTCACAGCGCGGGATGTCGCAGCCCACGCCCCGATCGCCCTGAACACGCGATGGCTCTCCGTACACCCCCGGGAACCCCTGGGCGCATCGGGTCGAGACTTCGAGACGGTGATCGACTTTTGGCTCTCGATCGCCGAGGAGGTTGAGCCCGCCGGGAGCGTCTCGCCGTGGGAGTCAGTCGTTGAACGTCTCCAGATCAGGATCGCCCCCCTTGAAGCCCCTCAAACTCCTGATGGCCTTATAAAGGGCGGGATCTACCAGGAGCCAGGCGGCCCCTTGTGGATAAGCGGGCGGCTGGTCGGGGACGTGCTCAAGGACTCGGGCCGGAATGAAAACGACGCGGGGTTCTCGAAATACCTCCAGGCCGCCGGGCTCCTGGTATGCCCGTCACAGCCCAAACGACTCGGGAGGATGTTGATCCGCGCCTGGGGATTCACGCCAGACTTCCGGCCGGATGATCCGAAGGTGTCCGACTTCAGTGATCTGACCGCTGAGGAGGTGGCGCCATGACCTGTTACGCGTTACACGTTACGCGCCCGCGAGCGATCATGCATGTGCGAAATCGCACATTGTGCATTTCCACCCGTAACACCCGTAACGGTGTAACAAATTTAAGGGGATCGCGAGATTCCTCTTTGTGCCGAACGGCTCTTCGTTCCTCTCTCACGTGCGATGGATGGGGGCCGATCCGATGACTGCCGACCTGATCCGGTGGAGGGGTGGCCCCGGGGCCGGCAAGAGCACGACCCTGATCGAGTTCTGCCGAGCCGAAGTATCAGCGGGCGCAGCGATCGGCGACATCAGCGTGATGACCTTCTCCCGCGCCCAGGCGTCCGACCTGGCCCGACGCCTTCACGAATTGGTCTTCCTGGACGCCGATCCAAAGACGATCTCGCGGATGTGCGGCACGATCCACGCCTGCGCCCTGCGTCAGTGCATGGCCGCCGGTCTGATTGAGGACCCGCGGGAGCAGGTGATAACCGTCACCTCCCGGCGGAAGGCCCCGATCTATGAAGAATTTATGGCAGGGCACGGTCTCGCCTTCGACCCGACGATCGGCGCCGAGGACGACGCCCCCAGCCGTGCTGATCTCCCGGTCGGCAACCAGGTGATCGCCCTCGCCGCGTACCTGACGGCGACCATGCGCCAGCCCGACGAGTGGCGGGTGGCCGCCACCGCCCTGGGTCTTGCGGCCCAGCCGCAGATCTGGCCGTTTTCTTACTACATAACCGCATGGCGGGATTACAAGGCCAAAAACGGGCTCTTCGAGCACGAGGACTATATACGCCTGGCCCTCGTTCACAGACTCCCGCCCCCCGCCTCGATCCTCGTCGTGGACGAGTACCAAGACGTTTCACCCGCACAGGATGCCCTGATCCGATCGTGGATCGAACACCCTGAGACCAAGCGCGTGTACGTTGCGGGAGACCCCGATCAGTCGATTTATGGATTCCGGGGATGCAACCCGCGCCTCTTCCTCGCCATCAACGCCGAGGACCGGGGGGCAACCGGCCCATCCTCCCGCCCCGTCTCGCACCGCTGCCCGGTATCGGTCATGGCCGCCGCCGAGTCGATCCTCAACCGCCCGGCGAACGTCTCCCCGTGCATCCGTCGCGGGCAGGTCCATCACGTCCAGCCACCGGATGCCGACGCCCTCGCCCGGCAGGTGGAGGAGGCGATCCGGTACGCCCGGACCCTCCCGGGAGAGCGGCAGCCGGTCTTTGTCCTCTCGCGCTACCAAAAGACCGGCCAGGCCCTCGCCCGCGCTCTCTCGGCCGCCGGCGTCCCGTGCAGCAGTATCAAGCCCGGCCGGGTGCGGTTCTGGAGCCGAGTGAGGATCGGCCGGGACCGGGCACACCTCGAAACGACAACGGTCAGCCCATGGACCCTGAAACAGGCGATCACCCGGTATCTCGCGGGGTCTTCTGCCATCGACCCGGCCCCGGTCCCGACGATCGAGGCCGAAACCATGATCCTGGCCACCCTCACCGACGCGAAGCGGACCGACGCCCTCGCCGCCCTGCGGCGCTTGAAGTCAAAGCGTGAGCCGGTCCGCCTGGGCGACGTGTACGCATGGACGGGGGGCCACCTGCGGGACGGGATATTCGACGCCCTGAACCTCCGCCCCTGGATCGTCCGGGAGATCCGTGCATGTCTCACCCTCGAGCAGCGCCGAGGATACGAGATCCCCCCCGATATGGTGAAGATCGACACGATCCACGCCGCGAAAGGTCTTGAGGCGGCGGTGGTGCTCCTTCACACCGGATTCCAGAAAAAACGCCTCGATGACCTCACCGACCCGGACCGCCTCGCCGAGGAGCGGCGGGTCTTTTATGTCGGTGCGACCCGAGCCTCTCACGCCCTCCTCCTCCTGGACTACGGCGAAACGCCGGTCTGTCCGTTCCTTCGAGGGGTGGGGGCATGACCGAATGGAACGCCCTCATGGAAGACGTCTGTCGTTTCTATGAGCAGCACCTGACCGACGAGCACCGGGCCTTTCTCCTCACCCGGTACGGATTCCAGCCGTGGTTTGTGGAGCGTTCCCGCCTCGGTTACGCCCCGGCAGACAGTAGTACGGCCCTCCTCCTGCACCTGATGGACCGGGGGTATAGCGGCGAGGAGATCATCGCTTCCGGCACGGTGGGCCGGTGGACGAAGGGCGGCAAAACCGGCGTTGGCGACCTCTTTCGGGGCCGGCGCGTGTTCCCTTACCTGGATGGTGACGGGACGCCAGAATACTTCACCGGCAGGCAGACCGACGAGACCCCAGCGTATGGCGACCGGGAGCCGGCGAAGTACGTGAAGCAGATCGTCACGGAGACCGGCCCGAAAGAACCGATCTTCGGCCGATGGTCGGTCATCGACGGCGAACCGCTGATTATCACGGAGGGGATCAGCGACGCCCTCGCGGTGCTGCAGGACTGCCGGCCGTGCATCTCGCCGGTGACAACCTCCTTCAAGCGTGTGCGGATCGACGAGGCCGCCGCGTACTGCCGCCGGGCCGGTGCGGTCTATGTGATCATGGACAGCGAGGAGAGCGGGGCCGGGCCGAAGGGTGCGACAAAGACCGCCCACGCCCTCCTTGCGCATGGGATCGAGCGGGTGTATATCGGGACGCTGCCGCGGCCCGATGGGATCGAGAAGGTGGATCTCAACGACTATCTCAGGGGCGGGGGCGACCTTGCCCCGATCCTCGCCGAAGCAATCCCAGCCGGCGAGCACCCGGGGGTGCAGGAGGAAAGGCGGCAGGAGATCCTTGCCGGGTGTGCCTCCCTCCGGTCCGCCGTCTCTCAGGAACGGTGGAAGAGGAGCGGGAAAAAGAAAGGCAATACGGACGACATCGACGACCTGAAACGCCGCATGCCCTCCCTCTCCGCCTATACCGGCATCGCCCCAGGGAAACGGGGGCCTCACCCGGTCTATGGATCGACGCACGGCGACAACTTCGCCGTATCGAGAGACGGCGAGACCTGGACCTCTTTCCACGGCGGGAACGAGACCGGGAAATCAGGGAACCTGTTCAAACTGATCGCCCTGGAACAGCGGTTCCTCTCCGATGAGGGGCAGCCCCTCAGGGGCGAGGCGTTCAAACAGACGATCGCATACTGCCGGGAGAGATGGACGTGATCCTTAATATTATGTCCTAACAAATATATTAAGAATCGACGATGATCATCGATTGGGCGCAAAAAAGGGGGTTATTCCGAGCCCCGGATCCTCATGATCGAGAAGATCACCAGGGAGAGGATCGAGACCATGACGGCGAGAATCAGAAGCGCCGAGTTCTGCGTCCAGATTTCGACGCCGGTCGTCATATCGGCGTTTGTGGTCGAGTTCCACTGAGAGCCCGCCGGGATCGTGACGGACGAGTCAATGTTCGACCCGATAACCGGGGCGATGGAGAAAACCGCGACGAGCACGATGAGCCCGATCGCCATGCCGATAACGGCGTCGATCATGCCGACCGCGTCGTCGTTCAAGAGGATCGCGTTCTGTTTTTCGATCGCCCGCGCCTTGATGGCGACGAGGGCAGTTAATACCGTTTTTGCAGTTTCCACTTTGTCGGTGATGCCTCCGATATATTCCTATATAGACATTGTAGTAGATATTTGTTTCTGTGGCATTGTTATATAACACTTGGGAGAAATATACATTTGTATGGAGAAATTACCAAACATCGACATTGAAACCCGGGCAGTCGGGGACGTTATCGCCCACCTCCGCCGTGCCGGTATGACGACCCCGACGATCGAAAAAGTCCTTCAGAGCGTGGCGTGGGTTTGCGACGTCCGGGCTTTCAAATTTCACGATATTGTGGTGGGCGAGTACGCCAAGGTCATGGAAGGCACCATCCCCGCCGATGTTGCATTCGATCGGATCCTGCTCACGTTTCGACTCCCCGACCGCGACGTCCACGTGAGTGCTGAGGAGGCCGAACTAATGCGGGGCTTCCGGGCGGCCGGTTACTCTGTTCGGAAAATTTGTGCCGTGTTCGATCGATCTACCGAGACGGTGCACCGTCTGACTGCCGATGTGGAGACTCCTGCCAAACAAACACCTGAAACACTCTCGGCCTCATCAGAAGCGATCTATGGTTAGAAGTCGAAATTTTTTTCCAGCCCGGCCTGAGAGCGATCGCAAACCTGAAAAGGAAGCGATGGGGTCCCACATGAAAACACATGCACAACAAACAAAGGCCGGCCGGCGCAACTATGGCCAGAACTATCAGCGCGGCCGCGGGGCCGAGGGGAGAGCAGCTGCGATCCTTCGCCGTGATGGGTGGAGCGTGAACATCTCCCCGGGAAGCCGGGGATCCGCCGACCTGATCGCCCGGAAGGGTACGCGGGTCCGGCGCATCCAGGTAAAAGCGATCGGCAGCCGCGACATCCGCACTGTAGAGGCCGCCCGGCGGCGGGTGCAGGGCAAACCCTTCAACGTCTCCCGCGGCCGGGAGGTGTGGCTCTATAGCGCCGGGACATGGTACCGGTTCACTACATAATCTCTAATGTGCGGACAATACCAATACCTATTTTTGGGTTTTATCTATGGGTATGATGAATCCCATATGGTGTTATGGTGAAGGCCAATAGGGGCAATCTATACTCTTCAAAAATCGCTTATTTCTGATCGGGGTGATCGCGCCGACAGGGTGATAAAGTCGCGGGTGCGATCGCAGGGTGACGATGATCAGATCCCGGGATCGCCCTGGAATGATCCACACACCGGGCACCACCAACCCACACCCACCCAGGCGCGCTTACCTTCGACCTGCCGGCGCACACTGGCCCGGTACATCCGGCCCGCGCACCGCGTGCAATGGGTTTCGTCCTCTCGCATGGTATACCATTATTTCAGAACGGTATTTAAAAACATCACCCTTATTTTCATGGTGACAGAGGGCCGGAAGGACCCCGTTTCAAAATTGGAACACAAACAACCCGTTTAGATGCTGCTATGGGGATTCGAACCCCAGTCGCAGGAGTGAGAGTCCTGCATGATTGGCCGGTCTACACTATAGCAGCAATGCGCACCTGAGTGCTCTACAATATTGGATATGGACGTATTTAACCATTCCTCTCTGCGCAGCCCGATCAGGCGCCGCCCGCCCCATCGAGATCGGCGACGCGCAGAACCAGAATGCGGTTCCCTATCCACGATCCTTATGTAGTCAGGCTTACAGATCTATGAGGAATGAGTGGTCTTGAAGATGAGATCAAGGAGATCGAAGACGAGCTCCAGCGCACCGTGTACAACAAGGCCACATCCAAGCACATCGGACGCCTGAAAGCCAAGCTCGCCAAGATCAGAGACGAAGCCGTACAGCGGGCGATGAAGTCCGCCGGCTCCGGGGAAGGGTATTCGGTCAAGAAGTCGGGCGATGGGACGGTGGTCCTCGTCGGCTTTCCGTCGGTCGGCAAGTCCACGCTCCTCAACCAGCTCACCGGGCAGGAGAGCGAGGTGGCGGCCTATGCCTTCACCACCCTCACCGTCGTGCCCGGGATCCTGGAGCACAAGGGCGCGAAGATCCAGATCCTGGATATCCCCGGGCTCATCGCCGGCGCCGCCATGGGCAAGGGGCGCGGCAAGGAGGTCATCGCCGTGGTGCGGAGCGCCGATCTCATCCTCATCCTCGGCGACGTCTACAACGGGCGGCATGTCGATGTCCTGATGAGGGAACTCTATGACGCCGGGATCAGGATCAACAAGCCAAAACCCGACATCACCATCAAAAAGAGCGGCAACGGCGGTATCAGGCTCAACTATGTCGGCGACGAGGCCCTCGACATCGAGGAGGTCAGGTCGATCCTCGCCGAGAACAAGATCATGAACGCCGACGTCCTGATCAGGGGCAATGTCTCGCAGGACGATTTCATCGACGCCATGATCGGAAACCGCGTCTATATCCCGGCCTTCATCGCCATCAACAAGGTCGATCTCGTCGATGCGAAGACCCGGGCCGAGATCGAGGGCGAGCTCACCGAGCGTTTCGGCGAGAAGCCCTATATGATCTCGGCACACTCGGGCTACAATGTCGATACGCTCAAGGACGGGATCTACGAGCACCTCGGCTTCATGCGCGTCTACATGAAGCCGCTCGGCGGCCCGGCCGACATGGAGGAGCCGCTGATCGTCCGCTCAGACTCGACGATCGAGGACGTCTGCCGCCGTCTCCACCGTGACTTCGTGGACAAGTTCAGGTATGCAAAGATCTGGGGTAAATCCGTGAAGCACGACGCCCAGCGCGTCGGGCTGCAGCACAAACTCAAAGATCGGGATATCGTGACGATAGTCACGCGGTTCTGAACTCCTCTCGTTGATATTTTTCATGTACCGGGGGATGTTCCCCCTCTCTTTCCATCGTTTCAGGCGATGGGGCTTCTCTGCCGTCGGCGCCGGAAGGCTCAGGTCTTCTCTCGCGTTTTTGTGCATGCCTCCGAGGGTATTAAGCCAGAGCAGAGATACCTGAGCATGTCCGCCGGGAAAGGGTATGATCGATCCTGACACTGTCGCCGTCGCCTTCGTGCTGACGCTCATCGCCGGGCTTTCGACCGGTATCGGCAGCCTGATGGTCTTCTTCACGAAAAAAACAAGTACGCGCCTTCTCGCTTTTTCTCTCGGCTTTTCTGCCGGGGTGATGATCTATGTCTCCTTCACCGAACTCCTGCCGGCGGCGCATGCGTCGGTCGGGGCGTCATGGGGCGGTGTGCCCGGTCCATGGGCGGTCACACTTGCTTTTTTCGGGGGGATTGCATTCATCGGCCTCATCGATCATCTTGTTCCCTATCCCCAGAACCCCCACGAGGCGCGGCGGGTAGAGGAGGTGGCGGATGGGGAGAACACCGGCCTCTATCGCACCGGCATATTCACTGCACTTGCCATCGCCATCCACAACGTCCCTGAGGGGATGGCGACCTTCTACGCTGCCACGGTGGATCTGCGGATCGGCCTCTCGATCGCTGCGGCCATCGCCATCCACAATATCCCCGAGGGCATCGCCGTATCCGTGCCAGTCTACTGCGCCACCGGCAGCAGAGCCAGGGCTTTTCTCTATGCTCTCCTCTCGGGTCTTGCCGAACCCGCCGGCGCCCTGATCGCCTTTTTCATCCTCCTTCCCTTCTTCTCGGCGGGCCTCCTCGGCCTGCTGTTTGCCGCTGTTTCCGGGATCATGGTCTTTGTCGCCCTGGACGAACTCCTCCCCGCGGCACGGGAGTACGGGGAGACGCACTGTGCGGTCTACGGTCTGATCGCAGGGATGGCGCTGATGGCCGTTGTGCTGCTGGTGACCGTGTAGATGACGAATACGGCTCCGGATCGCTGGAAATGTCTGGCAGGAGGGTGATCTGATCCAGGATACGCCCCGCTCTTTCCATGGCACATGACACGTACTCCACAATTTCCAGCGATCTCGAATGATCTTCGGACGGGCCGGCGTTCGATTCCACACATCCGCCGGTTCATCCCATCCTGTTTTTCAGGAGCTGTTGAAACGCTCCACTACAACAACGTTCGAGATCGCCTGAAGGGGCCCTGGTGAGGGTATGATAGATCTTCCCTTTATCGTGGAACCAGGATATGGGATGGTCTGGACAAAGCCATTAGCCCGGCAGTTTCCGAGAGCAGATGCGGGATCAGTGCCCCGCAAAACTGCGATTGGGGCAGGGATGGACAACCACGCCGGCACGCCCATCCATCAATTTTTCATCGACCAGTGCGCCGCCCGGGCCTTCCTCGCATAGCCCGGGCAATCGCATGCGGGGGTCCGGGGGTGCAACCCCCGGTGCGGGGATGGTGGTGTGAGCGTACAGGATATCAGGGTACGCCGGTGCCGGGGGGCCTGCCGCCCCCCGGTCCCCCCGCCGATTGCGATTGGGGCAGGGATGGACAACCACGCCGGCACGCCCATCCATCATTGTTCATCGACCGATGCTCCGCCCGGCCCCTCCTCGCATGTCCAGGGCAATCGCATGCAGGGGTCCGGGGGTAAGAACCCCCGGCACAAAGATGGGGAAAGCGAGTGCATCACGCGCGCACCGTTCGGAAAGTATAATATTTCCGAATTCTTTTCGGACCTTCCGAGACTCCCTCACACCTTTCGGCTCCGCTTTATCCGGGCCGAAGCGGCCACTATTCTCTGACAAGAGCATGCAACTGACAGAATGTGGCATCGGTGAAACGGCACGGGTCGTTGCCGTCATGGGCTGCGAGAGGTTCAGGCACCGGCTCGCCCTGCGGGGGATCGCCCCGGGGCAGATCTGCACGGTCGTATCGGCCGCCTGTGGTCCGATCGTCCTCGCCGTCGACGGCGGCACCGTTGCCCTCGGCCGCGGCATGGCCGCACACATCACTGTTGAGAGGAATCCTGATGAAAAAAGCAATTACTGATCTTGAATACGGTGAAACCGGAACGATCGTTGAAATTCGTGGTTTTTGCCAGGCGCTGAACTCCCTTGGCATCAGAACCGGTAAAAACGTGAAAATGATCACGCGCCAGCCGATCAAAGGCCCGGTCGTCGTGATCGCAGGCGACGTCGAGGTGGCGATGGGCTGCGACCTTGCCGCAGGCGTCGTCGTCGAGATCCGGGGGATGAGCGATGAGTCTGCGTGACCGTCTCTTCTCCTCCTCCGGCAGTGCGGTGCCGGACGCCGGGTCCGGCCACGAAGGGGTGCTTCTTCTCATCGGCAACCCGAACGTGGGAAAAAGCGCCCTCTTCAACCGGCTTACCGGGGGCAGCGCCACCGTCTCGAACTACCCCGGCACCACCGTCGACGTCACGCGCGGCAGCCTCATTGCGGACCACCAGGCCCGGGAAGTGATCGACGTTCCCGGCGCCTATTCCCTGGAGCCGCGCGACGCCGCCGAGGAGGTGGCGGCCCGCATCGTCGGGGAATATTCCGGTGCCGTTGCACTCGTCGTCCTCGACGCCACCCGGATCGAGCGGGGCCTCTACCTCCTCCTCCAGGTGCTCGAACGTCGCATGAAAACTGCCGTGGCGATCAACATGATCGACGCCGCCCGCGCGAAAGGTGTCCTGGTCGACACCGGGGCGCTCCAGCACCTGCTCGGCCTCCCGGTCGTCACCACCGCGGCGACGACCGGCGAGGGGATCAAGGACCTCGTCGGCATCCTTCATAAGGCGCAGGTCGCCGATCTCGATGCTGTCAGGGACCGCATTGCCGGTAAAACACCCCCACCCCGGGCAAACCTCCCGGGCTGCGCCGGGTGCGGGAGGTGCGGATGACCGCACTTTCCATGGACGAGCGCTGGAGCCTTGCCGACGCCATCGCCGCCCGGACCGTCAGGACCGGCGTGTTCAGAAGGACGCTCTCCGACGTCCTCGGCGACCTCACGATCAGCCCGCTGACCGGGATCCCGGTCGCTTTTGCGGTGCTTTATGCGTTCTGGAGCGTATTTTCATCCTTCGCCGGCGACCTGGTCACCGACGGTTTCATGGTCAAACTCTTCGATGCCCACTGGCTCCCCTGGCTCCAGAGCGTCTGGCCAGACCCGCAAAGCATCCTCTACTTCCTCTTCGTCGGGGATCCGGCGGCCGAGAACTGTTTCGAGGTGTTCGGCGTCCTGACCTCCGGGCTTTTCGTCTCCATCGGCGTCGTCCTCCCGGCGGTCTTCATCTTCTATCTCACGATGACCGTGCTGGAGGACTCGGGCTACCTTCCCCGCCTTGCCGTCCTGGCCGACACCCTCCTCCACCGGATCGGCCTCCACGGCTATGCGGTCGTCCCGATGATCCTGGGGCTCGGGTGCAATGTCCCGGCGATCACGGCGACGCGGATCCTGGAGACGGACAAACAGCGGTTCATGATGATGACGCTGATTGCGATCTTCATCCCCTGCGGGGCGCAGCTCGGGATCATGCTCGCCGTGATCCCGGAATTCGTCGGACTGGTGATCCTCACCCTGCTCGTCGGTTTCGCCCTTTTCGGGTTCGCCTTCAACCGGCTCCTCCCGGGCGAAAACCCCGAGATCCTCATCGATGTCCCGCCGTACCGCCGGCCGATGCTGGAGAACGTATCCCGCAAAATGAAGATCAGGACGATGGGCTTCCTGCGCGAGGCCATTCCCTTCGTGCTGCTCGGCGTCCTGCTGGTCAATGTCCTCTACCTTCTCGGCGTGATCGGCTGGCTGAGCAGCGCCCTTGCACCGCTCTTTGTCCTGTGGTTCGGGGTGCCGCCGGAGACCGTCGGTCCTCTGGTCGCCGCCTTCCTGAGAAAGGACCTTGCCGTCGCCCAGCTCTCGACGATCCCGATGACGGCGTACCAGATGTTCGCCTCGGTGATCCTGGTCTCGATCTACTTCCCGTGCGTGGCGACCTTCGTGATGCTGCTCAAAGAGGGCTGGAAGTTCCTCGGCGGGGCGATGCTTGCCCTGATGATCGTGGTCTTCCTCTACGGGGGGCTGATCCATCTCGCCGGCATGCTCCTGGGGGTGGCCTGAGATGAGCGGAAGCGTGGTGCTCCGCGCCGTTTCGGTCGTCGCCGGGATCGCCGCCCTCCTCTTCGGACTTGCCGACATCCTGGTCTGGATCGGGGGGAGCGGCCCCTTCGAGATCGGCTTCATCCAGATCGCCGGCGACGACTTCTTCCGCTGGGCATGGGGTGGGGCGGTCGTCGCCTGCGGCGGCCTCCTCCTGATCGCCGGCGGTCTCCGGGGCGCGGGCCTCGAGGGCAGGGCGCGCGTCCTCCTTGGTGCGGTCCTGGTCTCCCTCATCGCCGGCTGCGACATCTTCGGGATGATCTGCACCTCCATCCCTGCCGGGGAGGAATCGGAGGCCTTCTTCAACTCGATTTCCGGGTTTATCGGTGGGTTTGCCCCGCCGTACACGCCGGCCGTCCTCCTCCTCCCCTTCATGGCGGCGATCGCCTTCTTCCTCCTTAAGGAGGAGGCGACATGAGGGACCGTCCAGACCCCGATCTTTTATGCGGCGGGCGGTGCAACAGTGATGCGATCGGCGGGCCGTTGGGGCACCGCCGCGGGAGAGCGATGGCGCCGGGAAGATGCTGCGGCCGCGGGCCGCTGAGCAGGAAAGTGGAGGACTACCTGGAGGCGATCCTCTGCGTGGCGCGGGAGAAGGGGTATGCCCGGACCTCTGACGTCGCAAAGGAGCTCTCTGTATCCCCGTCCAGCGTCGTCGAGATGTTCCAGAAACTCGGCCATATGGGGCTGGTGACCTACCGGCGCTACGAGGGCGTGACCCTCACCCCCGAGGGCCGGTCGATCGCCGAGGTGATCGCCTTCAGGCACGAGACCCTGAAAGGTTTTCTCTCCCTGATCGGCGTCTCGGAACGGGTTTCAGAGGAGGACGCCTGTTTCATGGAGCACGAGCTCCACAACGAGACGATCGAGCAGGTCAGGGGGCTGGTCGAGTACCTGGAGCGCTCCCCCTCGTTCAAGGCCGAGTTCGAGGCTTTTTTAAAGACCAGGGAGTTCAAGCAGGGCCGCTGATCGCCGCCTCGATCGTCGCGAGCGGGGCGTCGGTCCTGATCCCGGTGCCCTCGTAATGCGTCCGCGTCGCCAGGTAGCCATCGGCGCGGAGGCGCTCCAGCACGATATCGATCGCCGGCGGCGAGGCCCTGAGCGCCTTTGCGATCCGGTGGTAGTCATAGAAGGTCGAGGTGGGGAGTTCGTCCCTGAGGACGGGCAGCAGCCGCCCCAGGTACGACGCCGTGCCGAGCGCCATCTCCGGGAGCAGCGCCTCCATCGCCAGAAGGGTCTCGGGGTCGTTCACCGCCCCGAGCCAGAGGGGGCCGATCGGTCGCAGGGCCGTGCCGCAGCAGGGGCAGACGCCGGATTCAGAAAGGAGCCCGGCCCTCTCCTCCCGGTAGAAGCAGCCGGTGCACTGCATCACGTAGCCGATCCGGTCGAGTGCCTGGTCGGCGTTCTTCACCCGCGGGCGCGTCCTGAGGTGGAGGCGGACGAAGTGCTCGTGGGCAAAGCAGAAGAGCGGTTCGATGCCGCGGTCGTACTTGATCATCTCCCGCGCCACGAAACCGAGGAGGATGCGCAGCCCGACCTCGCCGTGGTACTCCGTGTTCATCGGGCGGGCGAAGTAGCGGCGCATCCCGGCCTTTAAGTGGGCGCCGCAGAGCGGGGCGGTGTCGGTCGCCGTGACAAAGAGAAACCGCTTCGCGCTCCGGCACGAGGCGTCCACGAAGGGCGCGGGCGTCCCGAAGGGGTCGAGGTCCACGGCGTCGAAACGCCTGGTGCTCATCAGGGCGTTGGCGTCAGAGCAGGTCACCTCGATCGCCCCTTCGATCTGCCCGGCGTTCGCCCGGATCTCGGCCGCCGCCGCCGGGTCGATGTCGTTGATCGTCACGGCGATCCCGGTCTCGTGAGCGACCCGCAGCCCCCGCACCCCGGTCGCCCCCATCGCGTCGAGGTAGTCTGAAGGGCGCACGGCGGCGAGGAAGAGCACCGTCCCGTCCCGGTTCGCCTCCATCTTCCGGTTGTAGAAGATCGGGGCCGATCCCGGTGGAAATGCCGCTCCCTCATCCTGAACAGGTGCAAAAAATGTTGTCTTCCCCTCGGTGACCGGCAGGCGCTCCATCGTGCCAGAAAGGTGGCCTCTCACAAACCTTAATACCATCTCAACGACCACATTACTAGAGTCCCGGGGCTTGTGGCCTAGCCAGGACATGGCGTCAGCCTCCTAAGCTGAACGCCGGGGGTTCAAATCCCCCCAAGCCCGTCCTTTTTGTTACGAAAATCTTCGCAGTCATCCGCATCTTTATCCGCAGTCATGCCCATGGGGGGATATGGAGTGGACAGTGCTGGTCCTGGGTGTTGCCGCCGTGGTCCTGCTGACGGCCGGGTGTACCGGCGGCGGCGAAGAACCGCCTGAGAACGATTCCCCCCTCACGGCAGGCGGCAGCGCGGTGAGCGCGTATTACCGATCCCTTCCCCTCAACCTCACCCCGGCCTCGCCGTCCTATCGCCTCCCCCTCGACCCGGAGAGCGTCTGGAACTGGGGGGCGGTGGCCGCCGGCCTCTCCCTGGACCGGAATGCAACTGCTCTCCTCGAACAGAACGGGTTTGTGGCGATCGAGAACCCCTTCAACCCGCGGGAGACCGACATGGTCAGGCCGTACACCGTCCTGAAAGAGCGCGGCATCCCGGTCTTCGTCACCGCCGATTCGGTCCTTCACCTCTACCACATCCAGTTCGACGAGACGATGCGGACGATCGAGGAGGAGCAGTTCTACGACGATCTCTGGACCCTCGACGCCGCCCTCTTCAACGCCTCGGTCGAGACCATGGCCGCTGCCGATGGGCAGGCACTGGAGGCGGCCCGGCGAAACGCCGCCTACTTCGCCGTGGCCCTCGCCCTTCTGGCGCCGTCCGCGGACGGGGAGAATACGGGCTTTACCCCTGACGATGCGGCGCGCTATCTGCCTCCATCCTCCCTCCCGTCCGCCGCCGTCGACGAACTCGCCCTGATCCGGGGACGCGCCGGTGTGGCGGAGAGCCCGATCTTCACGTATGCCGAGGACTATTCGCAGTACCTCCCGCGAGGCCACTATACGCGATCAATGCGGCTGAAAAATTATTTCCTGGCGATGATGTGGCACGGGCGGATGACCTTCCTTCTCACCGGCGGTGACGAGGGCTCGATCGTCAGCGCAGAGGAGGCAGCGGTCCAGACGGCGGCCGCCGCCCAGATCGCCGCGGCGCTCGATGCCGACCCGTCACTGATGGCGCGCTGGAACCGGATCTACGAGGTCACTGCCTTCTATGCCGGTTACTCCGACGACCTCGGCCCGCGCCACTACATCGAGGCGATGAAAAAGGCGCCCGGCGGGGTGAACCGCACCCTCACCGCGGACGAAACCGCCCTCCTCCAGGCCGAACTCCGCACCCGCCCGCCCCCGGCGATCTACAGCGGCACCGGCTACCGTGCAGTCGGCAACGAGAAAGAGGGGCAAAAGGCCCTCGACGCCACCATAGGCTTCCGGTTCATGGGCCAGCGGTTCGTTCCCGACTCGTACGTCTTTTCTGGGCTGGTCTCGCCCTACACCGGCGCCTTCACCGGGACCGGTGCGCCGTTCACCCTTGTACAGGGCGAGCGGGCGATCCCGACCGGCCTCGACCTCATGTCCCTCCTCGGATCAGAGCGGGCCGCCGCCCTCCTGGACGCGGGCGGGGACAGCCGGTACCTCCACTATGACGAGGTCTATGGGAGGCTGGAGGGGGAGTTTGCCGCCGTGAACGAGAGCGGGTGGAACAGGAACCTCTACTGGGGCTGGCTCTATACCCTCCGCCCGCTCCTCGCCACCTTCGGGGACGGCTACCCGGCCTTCATGCAGACCCCTGCATGGCAGGAGAAGGAACTGACCACCGCCCTTGCCTCGTGGACCGAGCTGCGCCACGACACGATCCTCTATGCGAAGCAGAGTTACACCTTCGGCCGGGCGATCTCGGTCAAACCTGAGGAGCAGGCGGTCCCGGGGTATGTGGAGCCGGTGCCTGAGTTCTACACCCGTCTCCACGCCCTCACCGCGATGACGCGGGAAGGGCTTGCCTCCCTCGAAGCCCTCGATCCGGTCTCGGAGCGGCGCCTGCAGACGCTCGATGTGGCCCTCGATCGCCTCGCCGCCATCTCGGTGCAGGAGCTGGAGGGCAGCCCCCTCACCGCCGCCGATCACGCCTTCATCAGGGGTGTCGGCAGTCTCCTCGACGGCACCCTGACCGGCGTCGACGACCGGGCAAAGACGACGGCGATCGTGGCCGACGTCCACACCGATCCGTACCACGACCTCGTCCTGGAGGAGGGGGTGGGCTATACCGGCCTCGTCGTCGCCGCCTGTCCGGCGCCCGACGGGTCGGTCACCCTCGCCGCCGGCCCGGTCTTCTCGTACTACGAGTTCACCGTCCCCCTCTCGGGCCGCCTCACCGACGAGGTCTGGCAGGGGCGCCTCCGCCAGGACCCGCCGGCCCGCCCGTGGTGGACTGCCAGCCAATCTTGAAATACCCCGCCGTCGCATTTTTTTCCAGATGTACGGCTATCTCACCATCACCCGGCCGGTCAACAGCATCATCGCCGGGCTTGCCGGCGTGCTCGGCTCCCTCATCGCCACCGGCACCCTCGTCCCGGAGGCCGCCGTACTCGTCGGGATCGTCGCCTTTGTCACGGCGGCCGGCAACGTCGTCAACGACTACTGCGACGCCGGGATAGACGCCGTCAACCGGCCCGAGAGGCCGATCCCGGCGGGCACGGTCTCCATGCGTGGGGCGCTCATCTACGCGGCGCTGCTCTTTGCCGCCGGCAACCTCCTCGCCCTCCTCACAAACCCGCTCTGCCTTGCGATCGCCCTCTTCAACTCGGCGCTTCTTGTCCTCTACGCCGTCCGGCTGAAGGCGACGCCGTTTCTCGGCAACCTCGCCGTCGCCTACCTCTCGGCCTCGATCTTCCTCTTCGGCGGGGCCTTCGCCGGGATGGACGGCCTTCTTGCCACCCTGCCGGTGGCCGGCGTCACCTTCCTTGCGATGACGGCACGGGAGGTCCTCAAGGACGCCGAGGATATCGAAGGGGACCGCGCCGGCGGGGCGCGGACCCTGCCGATGATCGTCGGCGTGGACCGGAGCGTCGGCATCGCCTTCGCCTTCGCCCTCGCCGCCGCCCTTCTCTCCATGCTCCCGGTCTTCCGGTGGTGGGGCCTGCCCTATCTGGCGGCGATCGGCCTGCTCAATGCCGGGGTGCTCTACCGCTCCCTCGCGGTGCGGGGGTGCACGACGCCCGCCTGCATCCGCCGCTCCGGCGTCACCGCCACCCTGAAGAAGGGGATGTTCCTCTCCCTCCTGATCTTCACAGCCGCGGCGCTCCTTTCCTAAATTTTTTAATGGTGGGGGTGCATGATCCTAGTGGTATTATATGAAGGTCTATCAGAGCGGAGACACCTATATCGCCCCAAAAGGTTCTTTTTTTGACGGGAATGTCCACATACCCGGGGACTTTATCGTCCCGCCTGAGACCCACATCTGGGGATCGCTCGATGTCGACGGCCGGCTCGAACTGGGCGCCCTCTCCACGGTCGGCAAGGATGTGCGGTGCAAGTCCGGCGTCATCGGGCGGAGCGTCAGGATCAAAGGGGCCCTTTCGGTCGGGGAAAACGTCACCATCTCGGACAACGTCATCGTAAAATCGGTCGCTGCCGGGGGCGACATCATTCTGCGCCCGGGGATCAAGGTCGGCGAGGTGAAGAGCGACGCCACGATCTATGTCTACGGCAGGATCCTGAGCACCCGGCTCATCGGCAGAAATGTGAAGGTCATCGGGAATCAGGCAAACCAATAACCGCGATATCCCGCAGTTCGTGCCAGTCGAGGAGGGTCTCGACGCACCCGTCCTTCAGGGTGACGACCCCCATCCCGACAACACCGGCGCGGTCGCAGAGTTCGAGCCCCTCTTTTATCTCCATCAGGCATCCGACGCCGACGATCGCCTCGGGCCGGTATTTTTTCATCATTCTCTTGATCAGGGTGGAGCCAGGAGCGATGAAGACGCGGTATCCCATCGCCTCATAACTATCGATCTCCCGGCCGATATCGCACCGGCCGCAGCGGCGGCAGACGAGCCCCTCGGGGGTGAGGTGCGCCGGGCACGCGGCCGACCGCAGGCACTGGGGCAGGTATATCGCCCGCTTTTCGACCGGGATCTCCTCGAACTGCTTCAAGTTCATCGTGTTGTGCAGCCGGATCGAGAACTTGATGAGGTCCTGGTCTTCAAACCCGAAGAACTTGCAGATCCCCCTGACCATCCCTTCGAGGAAGACCATCCCGCTCTTGATGAGCCGCGGAAAATAGACTTTCCCCCGCTGGATGGAGAGCGTCATGATGAAGATGAGGGCGAGGGATGCGACGAACATGCCGAGGATCAAAAAGACCGTCACCTCGCCGATGAGGAACATCGCCTGCGTCCAGAGCGGGGAGTCGAGGAACATTGCTACACTATTCGGTGGGCCCGTTTATATATGCCGGGGTCGGGGCATGGAGTCGTATGGCGGCAGGAGGACCCCGGTTTCCGTAATGATCCCTGATACGAGGTCGAGCGGGGTGGCGTCGAAGGCATAGTTCGTGCACCCGACGCCGTCCGGGACGGTCTGCTTCCCGTTGAAGGCGGCGACCTCCTCCCGGCCCCGCTCCTCGATCGTCACGTCGGTCTCGGATCGCCCCGGGTCGAAGGTCGAGAGTGGGGCGGCCACGTAGAAGGGGATGCCGTGGTGCCGGGCGCAGACGGCGTGCATGTAGGTGCCGATCTTGTTGAAGACGGCGTCGTCGGTGATCCGGTCGGCGCCGACGACGACGCAGTCGATCTCGCCGCGCCGCATCAGGAAGGCCGCCGTCGCGTCGGTGATCACCCGCACGGGAATACCGTCGGCGGCGAGTTCCCAGGCGGTGAGGCGTGCGCCCTGCAGCAGGGGCCTGGTCTCGCAGGCGGTGACCGAGACCGTCTTTCCGGCCGCGACCGCCGACCTGATCACCCCGAGGGCCGTCCCCCAGGTGGCGCAGGCGAGGGCGCCGGCGTTGCAGTGGGTGAGCACCCGGGCGTTCTCGGGGAGGAGGGCGGCGCCGTGCGCCCCGATCCGGCGGCAGGTCTCCTCGTCCTCCTCTGCGACGGCGTCAGCGACGGCGACCGCCGCCTCCCTCCCGGCCTCGATAGAGCCGGCTCCTCTGACCGCCGCGAGCACCCGGTCGATCCCCCAGCCCAGGTTCACCGCCGTCGGGCGCGTGCCCCGCAGGTAGTCCGCGGCCGCCGAGACCTCTGCCAGAAAGGCGTCGAGATCCTGTTCTTCGCTCTGGATCGCCGCAAGGGCGACGCCGTACGCCCCGGCGATCCCGAGGGCCGGAGCGCCCCTGACTTCCAGGCGGCGGATCGCCCCTGCCAGCCGCTCGATATCGGTGCACTCCACGATCTCAAGGCGTTCGGGCAGGAGGGTCTGGTCGATGAAGCGGATCGCCCCATCCACCCGCTCGATCGTCCGCGGGATCATGGACCGGCCCGCAGGGCGTCGGTGTACGCCCGCATCGCCGCCGCCCCGCCCATCGCCACGGAGTCAGGGATATCCTTTGGCGCCACCGCGGTGCCGGCCACGTAGATCCCCGGCCTGATCGTCGCCACGGTGTTCATCTTCTCGTCCTGCGTCTGGACGAACCCGGTCTTCTCAAGCGTTATCCCGAGGCGTTCGGCGAGTTCCTCCATCCCTGCCGGCGGCTCCATCCCGACCGAGAGGACGACGAGGCCCGGGTGGAGGGTCTCCACCTCGCCGGTCTCCGAGTTCTCCACCTGCAACTCGATGCCGCCGTTCTTCTGCGCGATCTCGCCGGGCAGCCCGCGCAGGAAGCGGACGCCCATCTCCTCGGCGCGGTTGAAGTATTCCTCGTAGCCCTTGCCATAGGCCCTGAGGTCGATGTACAGCACCGTCACGGCGATCTCGGGGTGGTGCTCCCTGATCAGGATCGCGTTTTTCACCGCCGCCATGCAGCAGACGCAGGAGCAGTACGGCCGGTCGACCTGCATGTCCCGCGAGCCGACGCACTGGAGGAAGACGACGCTTTCCGGGAGGGTGCCGTCGGAGAGGCGCCTCATCTCCCCGGCCGTCGGGCCGCTCGCGTTGATCATCCGCTCGAACTCCAGGCTGGTGATCACGTCGGGAATGCTGAGGTACCTGAGGTTTCCCTTCTTTCGCGGGTCGAAGGTGCCGTAGCCGGTGGTGATCACGAGGCTCGCCGCTTTCACGCTGAATTCCTCTTCACGGTCCTCATCGTCGTGGAGGACGGCCTCGCGGCCGCAGGCCTCGTAGCAGAGCCCGCAGTCGATGCAGTGCTCTGCATCCCTGATCGTGATATTCGGGACCGACTGGGGCATCGGGCGGTAGATCGCCTTTCTCACCCCGATCCCGGCGTCGAAACGGTTGTAGACCTCGACCGGGCAGACCTCGGTGCAGTCGCCGCAGCCGTTGCACCGCTCCTCGTCCACGTACCTGGGGTAGCGGCGCATCCTGACCGTGAAGTCGCCGACCTCGCCCTCGACCCCGGTCACCTCGGTGCAGGTGTGGACGGTGATCAGGGGGTGGCGCTCCACCTCGACCATCTTCGGGGAGAGGATGCACATCGAGCAGTCGTTTGTCGGGAAGGTCTTGTCGAGCATCGCCATGTGCCCGCCGATCGTCGGTTCTTTCTCGACGAGATGGACCCGGACACCGTGCTGCGCGATGTCGAGCGCCGCCTGGATGCCGGCGATCCCGCCGCCGACGACGACCACCTCAGCCACGCCTGTACCTCCCGGCCATCTCGATATAGACCCGGGCGTTCTCCCTGATCCCTTCGCGCCCGGCCTCGTCGACCTGCCTGACGATCTTGCCCGGGACGCCGAGCACCACCGAACCCGGCGGGACGACCTTCCCCTCGGTGACCACCGCACCTGCGCCGATGATCGAGCCCTCGCCGACGACCGCCCCGTTCATCACGATCGCTCCCATGCCGACGAGCACCTCGTCGGAGATGGTGCAGCCGTGGATGATCGCCCCGTGCCCGACCGAGACCATATCCCCGACGATCGTCGGGTGGCCGGCAGAGCCGTGGACGGTGGCGTTGTCCTGGATGTTGGAGCCGGCGCCGATGACGATCCGGTCGCGGTCGCCCCGCACCACGGCGCCGAACCAGACGCCGGATCTGTCGCCGATGGTGACGTCCCCGACGAGCGTGGCGTTTTCCGCAATGAAGACCTCATCGCCGATGCGCAGATTGTGGTTCATACTAATAGTACTGGTACCCCATGACTATGGATGAAGATTATGGTGGGGGGCACCTTCTCCCCCCTTCATGCCGGCCATAAGAAACTGATATCGCGCTCGTTCGAACTTGCGGGGCCGGAAGGAAAGGTGGTGATCGGCCTCTCCTCAGACGCCTTCGCGGGCAGGAAGAGCCACCCGGTGATGCAGTACGAGCAGAGGCGGGCGGCGCTGGAGCGGTATGTGAGGAGCCTCCCCCCCGGCGCCGCCTGGGAGATCGAGGAGCTGAACGACCGCTACGGCTCGGCGCTCGAAGCAAACTTCGATATCCTGGTCGTCTCTGAAGAGACCCTGCCGGTCGCCCTGGAGATCAACAGACTCCGCCGGGCGAAGGGAAAAAAGATGGTGGAGATCTACCAGATCGCCTGCGTGCTCGCCGAGGACGGACGGTGGATCTCCTCGACGCGGATCATCAGGGGCGAGATCGACGAGGCCGGGCACCTGATCGGGTGAGAGAGGTGCTCGCCTGCGCCTTCATGCGCGGAGTGTGTGAGGAGCAGGAACCGGCAAAATCACACCGGCACGACCACCCGGAATTTTTCATTGAGGACCACGCCGCTCCGCCCGTCCCCCGCATTTCCAGGGCAATCGCACGCGGGGGTCTGGAGGTGCAACCCCCGGGCGGTGTCCGCTCCACCCTCGGGGATACTTCCGCATCCAGGCGCTGAGAGCATGAGGGTTCCTGAATGCCTGAGCAGACACCAGCCGGGGGGCTGGCTGCCCCCCGACACACCCCCCGCCGGTGCGATTGAGGGCAGGAACCCATAAAAGCGCCCCGGCACGACCATCCAGAATTTTTCATTGAGGACTACACCGCTCGGCCCGTCATCTCACTTCCAGGGCCAATCACACGCGGCGGCCCAAGGGGTAAGAGCCCCCGGCCTCACACCCCCCTTAACTCTCCCATGATCCGCTCCATCCACTCGGGGACAGAAACACCGTCCCGCGGGTAGGACTCACCCACATAGGGTTTGAGGTCCAGGACCGGGCTTCTGTCGATGGCGTCCAGGCCGGAGACGGTCAATGTGGTGCCGTCCTTCTCCCACAACCTGACCACCGTCATCAGCACCGGGTTGGGGCGGGCCGGGCTGCAGGTGGAGAAGATGCCTTTCAATGGATAATCGGTGCGGCCGACCGGGTGAACGCGTCTTAAGGACCGGGCCTCGTCGGTGATCCCGTGACCCCAGTAGAGCACCACGATGTGGGAGTAGTCTTCGATGCCGTCGAGGAGATCGGAGAGGTCTTCCCTGATGACGATCTTCGAACGCGCATCAGACGCCTGGTTGAACTTCTTCAACGCGGCCTTCGGCACCTCGTTCACCTTCAGGCCGTCGCCGTCCGCGACGAGCAGCGGTGCTGCAAGGTCGTTCCTGACGATCCCGATGGGTGTGAGCGTGATCGCCTTTGAGGAGGGTGAGTGTTCCATGTTTTTTTTATCTCCTGGTGCTCGATGCGGCTTTTTTGCCCGCTGGATGGGGAAAGCAATCACTCAATTGCTCCGGTCGTGTGATAGGTGTTGCGGAGTGTGCAATCCCGGTGCGGCAACGCAATGCCGCCTGCATGTGAGATCGGCGCTGGAGAGGTAGGCGGGGAGTGTTTCAGGACGCTTGCATCGATGAAAGGGTGGTTGATCTGCGTGCCGGGGTTCAGGTGTGTGGGGGATGGGAAATCTGGTTACGCCCCTGCCGGGGGGCTGGCTGCCCCGTAAAACTGCGATAGGGGAAGGGACGGGCAAACCACTCCGGCTCATCCACCCATCATTTTTCATCGAGAGATGCTCCGCCCCCCCCGTCCCCGCGTATCCACGGCAATCGCGCGTGGGGGTCCGTGGGTGCAACCCCCGGCAGATGAGAACTTTGCTATTCGTTCTATCATCTCTTCACGTTGAGGACGTGCGGGTTCTGGAAAATCGAGCAGCCCCTGCCGGGGGGCCTGCTGCCCCCCGGTCCCCCTGCCGATTGCGATTGGGGCAAGGACGGGAAAACCACGCTGGCACACGCATCCATCATTGTTCATCGACAGATGCTCCGCCCGGTCCCTCAGGATTTTTTCATCGACAGATGCACCGCTCCTCCCGTTTCCTCATATCAGGGGCAATCCTCGCGCGGGGGTCCGGGGGTGAAACCCCCGGCGCGGTGTCCTCTCCACCCCGAGTAATTATCGCATCTTCGCACCTGGAGGGCGAGAGTTCTAGAAAATCGAGTAGCCCCCTGCTGGGGGGCCTGCCGTCCTCCTGTGCCACGCCAACCTGTGATCAGGGCGTGCCTGGTGCAGCTCCCGGGGCCCTCGTCTGTCTGATCCAGGCCCTATCGCGAGGAGGCCACCCAGGTAAACAAAACGAAGCACCAGATTTTACCGGACCGGAAAAAAAGAGGAATCTTTCAGATAATATGCCCGGCGATGTCCTCGGTGAGGTACCAGTCGCAGTAGAGGCAGTGGAGCCCCTTCTCTGTCACCTCGAACCGGCTCTGGATTGGCTCTCTCGTATTGGTGATGCAGCCCGGGTTCGGGCACCTGACGACGCCGTGGAGGATCTCCGGGATATCGACGCCCTTCTTCTCAAAGACCTGGTAGTTCCTGATGATGTTGATCGTGGCGTTCGGGGCGATCAGGGCGATCCGGTCCACCTCCTCCTTCCGCAGTTCCCGGTTCTCGATCTTGACGATGTCTTTTCTCTCAGACTTGCGGCTCACCACATTCGTGGCGACGGAGAGACGCTCCTCGGTCGTCCCGGTGATCCCGAGGATCCGCAGGACGTTGAAGGCCTCGCCGGCCGTGATATGGTCGATCACCGTCCCGTTCTTGATCGGGCTGATCTGCAGGCATTTCGGCTCGCTGCTCATCCCATCACCCCCAGCAGGAGGGCCATCCTGATCGGGATCCCGTTTCTCGCCTGCTCGAAGTAGCGGGCGTGCGGGAGGGCGTCGACGCCCGGATCGATCTCGTCCACCCTTGGGAGGGGGTGGAGGACGATCATCTGTTCCCGCGCCCGCTCCAGCAGTTCGGGGGTCACGCGGTAGCTGGAGGCGACCGCATAGTACGAGGCGGTGTCAGGGAAGCGCTCGCGCTGGATCCGGGTGACGTACATCACGTCCAGGCTGGCGGTGAACTCCTCGATGTCTTCGTGCCTGACCACCTCGACGCCGCGGTCTTTGAGCCCCTCCATCACGTTCGGGGGCATCTCCAGGCTCTGCGGGGCCAGGGTGTGGAGGGTGACGTTGAACTCGGTGAGGGCGTAGGCGAGGGAGTGGGCGGTCCGTCCGTAGCGGAGGTCGCCGAGCAGCCCGACGTCGATCCCGTCGAGGGGCATCGCCTGCCTGATCGTGTAGAGGTCGATGAGGGTCTGGGACGGGTGCTGCCCGGCGCCGTCGCCGGCGTTGAGCACCGGGACCGAGGAGAACTCGGCAGCAAGCCTGGCCGCCCCTTCTTTGGGGTGACGGAGCACGATGGCGTCGGCGTAGCCGCTCACCACTCTGATCGTGTCTGCAAGGGTCTCGCCTTTCACGACCGAACTCGCCTCGACCCCGCCCATGTCGATGGAGGTCCCGCCGAGACGGGCCATCGCCGCCTCAAAGGACATCCTGGTCCGCGTGGACGGTTCGAAGAAGAGCACGCCCAGGATCCGGTCGTCCAGGGCGTGCCGGTCGTAGGTGCCGGCGTCGATCGCTTCGGCACGGTCGAGGAGGGCCTCGATATCCCTCTTCTCGAAATCCTTGATTGAGATGATATGACGCATCTTACCGCCTTGCGATGGTGATATAGCCCGAATGCCCGACCCGGGTCGAGGGGCGGGTGCCGCGGCTCCCCCGCGTCATCTCCCGCTCCATGCATTCGTAGGTGTGCACCTCGGAAAAGAGGTTTGCGGCCGCGTCGTAGGCGGCCGACATCTGCTCGATGAAGGGCGTGTAGCAGGCGAGGTAGCCGCCCGGCCTGACAAGCCGGTAGGCGTGGGCGATATGCTCCTCCCGCACCCCGAGGTCGAGGTGGACGACATCGTACTCCCCGTCGGCCTCGAGGACGTCGCAGGCCCGCACCTCGACGTTCTCGAGCCCGGCGTCCCTGATGTTCTTCTCGGCCTTCTTCGCAAACTCCGGGCGGACCTCGCAGGTGACCACCTGGCGGGCGATGCCGCCGAAGTAGATCGCCGCAATCCCGCTGCCGGTGCCGGCGTCGAGGACATCGTCGTTCCGGTTCATGCCGGTGTAGGCGATGACCATGCCGATGTCCTTCGGGAGCATGGGGGCGCCGGTCCTGGAGGCATGCGCAAAAAAGTCGGTCGCACGGGGGCGGCGGACCACGAACTCCTTCCCCAGGTGGGTGGCGATGATACCGCCGTAGTCCATGCCGATGAGGCTGGCGAGGTCGAGCATGCCGAGGTCGGTGGAGAGGGTGCCCTCCCCGGCGCGGACATAATATTCTCTCGTCCCGAGGACGAGGACCAGGCGCTCTCCCTCCTCGATCATGCAGCGGTCAGACGCAGGATCGCCTCGGCAATGTCGCCGCCGGTGGCCTTCAGCGCCCCCCGTGCGGCGTCTGCCGATGCGCCGGTCTGCTCCATCACGAGCCTGACGTCGTCTTCAGGGATCTCGATGGCGGCGGGCTCGAACCGCGCCTCGCCGGTGATCTGGTAGGTGGTGACCCCCTGCATGATGGTGGCGACGACCTCGGCCCCGTCGAAGACGTAATTGCCTGAGCCGGTCTCGATGACGATCCGGCGGACGTCCTCGATCGTCTCCATCTCCATGCCGAGCTGCTTCATCATCTGCTTCATCTTTTTCGGGTTGATTTTACCGCCTGGAAACACGCTTACTTTCCTCCTTTTCTAACATTTACCGCTACTCCGTAATTAAATGCCAGCATTTCCGCACCCGAGAGCACGGCCTCGCCGGTGGCGATCACCTCGTCGCCGTCCCTGACCAGGATCACCTCGTCGCCCGGCCTGATCTCGGGGTCGGCGGCGGCGATATGCTTTGCAAAGGCGTTCTTGCCCTGGGCGATATACTCTGCGACTTCCTCAGCGATCCTGACCCGGTAGGCCGGGGCCGGCATCGCAGCCGCAAGGCGGCGGGCGCCCTCGATCCCGAGGGTGAAGCGCCCGTCCTGGGCCCGCAGGGTGACGATCCGCTCCTCGCCGATCATCACCTGACGGACGCGGCGGGTTTTGGAGCGCACGTACCTGCAGCCCGGCGGGAAGAGGGCTGCGCCCGCTCCCCTGCCGAACTGGAAGTCAGCGATTGCCCTGACCTGCCGCTCCGCGCTGTCTTTTGATGCTCCTGTCAACACGCTGAACAAACTCCTCTTCTGCTGTTTTTGGAATATATGCTCCGGCTGCGACGGCATGGCCGCCTGCCGCGCCGCCGAAGGAGCCTGAGGCCTCGATGAGCGCCTCCTGGAGATCGATGCCGCTGCCGACCATCCGTTCGGTCGCCCGCATCGAGACCTTGGTAAGGTCGGGATCGTCGGGGAGCGTGCACATCACCAGGATCGGTTTTTCCCGGTTGAGCCTTGACAGGGCCATCCCGGCCCCGATGCCGACGATCGTGTCGGGGAACCTATCGCCGACATGGATGTACTGGACGGCGTCGAGCTCGGTCACCCCGGTCTCCAGGATATGGTTCAGGAGTTCCCTGATCACCGCCCGGTGGTGGGTGAGCATGTGCCCGGCCTCGCGCACAGCCTCGCCCCGGTCGCCGGCGCAGATGGCGCTCCCGACCTCGGGGCGCGCCCAGCGCCCGCAGGCGTTGAGCAGGGTCGAATACTCGGCGGCGTTGCGCAGCGCCGTCTTCTCGGTCTCGTCCGGGAAGAGATAGACCTCGGCGCAGAGCCGGTCGGCCCGGCCGCCGTGGGCGACCACCTGCTCGGCAAGGGCCGAGGCGATCGCCTGCCGCTCCTCCCCTGAAAGGTCTTCCCAGACCCGCCACTGCCCTTTGCGCGTCCGTTCGGGGATGCCGAGGCGGGCGAGCAGCCGGCGGGTGCCGGGCAGGCTGTTCGTGATCCCCTCGATAAAGGGGTCGTCGCTGTAGGCGAGGCAGTTTGCAAGAGGCCGCGTCGAGATGCCGTAGCAGTTGAGGTCCTTTCTCGCCTCGACGTTCCCGTACTCGAGCCCGTCGTCGACGATCTGCCGCGCCGGCCCGACGAGCCCGCAGTCCTCCCGCGCCATCATGTCGCCGACGTTCCCGATCACGGCGAGCTTTGCAAGGTCCCGGTTGTCGGCGTCGATCGCCTGCGCCACCAGGTATGCGGCGCCGGCGGCGGAGAACTTCGCGTGGCCGTACGGCAGGGCGTTGACCTGCAGGTACGGGGTCTCCACGTCCTGCGTGACATGGTGGTCGACGATCACCACGCGGTCATCTTTCAGCCCGTGCGCCTCCAGGAGGTTCTGCTGCCCGGCGCCGAGATCGGCGAAGACCTTGAGGGTGTCGTCCTGCGGGACGCGGTGCATCATCAGGGGCTCGAGCTGCCGCACGAAGACCGGCACCGCCTCGATCCCGGCGCGCGTGATCGCCTGCATCAGGATGGAGAGGCTGGTGATCCCGTCGGCGTCGATATGCGAGATGACCGTCACCCGTTCGGCCTCGCAGATGCGCCCGGCCGCCGCCCTGACGTCGCCCTCAAGACTCATTCCCTTTCAGGTCGGCACCTGATCTGATATAACCGACCCATCGGTCAAAAACTATCTATCGCTCTGATGCATAGGTGCGGATATGCAGGATCTTCTCTCCCCGGACCTGGTGGAACTCGCCGCCTTCTGCGAGGCCGGCGTCATCTCCCCTGAGCGGATGCGCGCCGTGGACCAAAACGCCATCGCCCTCGGCATCCCGGGCATCCGGCTGATGGAGGCGGCCGGTCTCGCCCTTGCCTGTGCGGTGCGGGAGTCCGCCCCCGAACGGGTGCTCGTCCTCTGCGGCCGCGGGAACAACGGCGGGGACGGCCTGGTCGCCGCCCGCCATCTCCAGGACCTGACGGTCGACGTCGTCGTCCCGGCGTGCGGCTCTGCCACCCCTGAGTTCCTCGCCCAGATGGCGGCCCTGCACCACTGCGCCGTCGCCGTCCACGAGGTGGCGGTGCCGGCCGGGGTGGAGGCGCTCGCCCCCCTCTTCGAGCGGGCCGACGCCATCGTCGACGCCATGCTCGGCACCGGGGTCCATGGCGCGCCCAGGGACCCCCTCGCCGCGATGATCGGGCTCGCGAACAGGAGCGCCGCCCGGATCGTCGCCGCCGACGTCCCGACGCCCGGGACCAGATCCGACCTCGTCCTTGCCTTCCACCGTCCCAAGGCGCCCGGGGTGCGGGCGGCCGGGATCGGGATCCCCCTCGCCGCCGAGGTCTTTGCCGGGCCGGGCGACCTCCTCTGCCTGCGGCCGAAATCGCCCGGAGCGCACAAGGGGGCGGGCGGCGAGGTGCTCGTCGTCGGCGGCGGGCCGTACCAGGGTGCGCCGTTCCTTGCCGGGATGGCGGCGCTGCGGGCCGGGGCCGACCTCGTCAGGGTCGCCTCGCCGGCGTACGTCCCCTGCCCCGACCTGATCCACGTCCCGCTCGCCGGGGCCGTCGTGGGCGAGGAGCACCTGGAGGTCCTCATTCCCATGGCCGAACGGGCCGACGTCGTCCTCTGCGGCAACGGTCTCGGGACCCGGAGCCATGCGGTGGTGGAGGCGCTCGCCCGGGTGGCGCCCCGCCTCGTCCTCGATGCCGACGCCCTCCGCATCCCCCTCCCAGCCGGGGCGGCGACGATCTACACCCCTCATGCCGCCGAGTTTGTCCGGATGACCGGCCGCTCCCTCGCCGGCGGTCTTGCTGAACGCGCCCGCACCGTGCGCGACGCTGTCCCCGCGGGGGCGGCCGTCCTCCTCAAGGGCGCGACCGACATCGTCTCGGACGGGGAGCGGGTCAGGTTCAACCGCACCGGCTGCCCCGCGATGACCGTCGGCGGCACCGGCGACGTCCTCGCCGGGGTGGCCGCCGCCCTCTTCTGCAGGCTTTCCGCCTTCGATGCGGCGTGTGCCGCGGCGTACGCGAACGGCCGCGCCGGCGAGGCGGCGGCGGCAGGAAGGGACGCCGGGATGACCGCAACAGAGATGCTCCCCCATATCCCAGAAGTACTCTATGGTTGAGTTCACCCATATCGCCGACGACCGCGCTCGCATGGTCGACGTCTCGGCAAAGCCCGATGTCGTCAGGGAAGCGGTCGCCGCCGGCAGGATTTATCTGCGGCCCGAGACCCTGGAGGCGATCCGGTCCGGGACGACGATCAAGGGGAACGTCCTGGCCACCGCCCGCGTCGCCGCCACCCTCGCGGTGAAGGACACTCCTAGGATCATCCCGATGTGCCATCCCCTCGCCCTGGGCGGGGTGGAGGTGGAGTTCGACGAGGCCGAGGGCGCCATCGAGGCCGTGGTCCGCGTCCGCTCGTACGGCAAGACCGGGGTCGAGATGGAGGCCCTGACCGGCGTCTCTGCGGCGCTCCTCACCGTCTGGGACATGGTGAAGTCGGCTGAGAAGGATGCGGACGGTCAGTACCCGCACACCCGCATCGAGGGCATCCGCGTGATCGAGAAACGGAAGGGCGCGCTCTGACCGAGCGATTAATATCTCTCTGGAACATACCAATACAGACCTGCGGGATCAGTCCCGTGAAGGAATGTGGCGCGAAACCAGCGCTGAACCTGAAGGTGATTATCAATGGCAAAGTCAATGTATGCCTACGTTCGCGAGGCATGGAGAAACCCGGCTGAAACCGGGGTCAAGTCCCTCCTCTGGGAGCGGATGCAGGTATGGCGGCGCGAAGGCTCGGTTGTCCGCCTCGACCGCCCGACCCGTATCGACCGTGCGCACACCCTCGGCTACAAGGCGAAGCAGGGCGTCATCGTCGTGCGGGCCAGCGTCCGCCGCGGCGGTCGCAGGAAGTCCAGATACGTGCGCGGTCGCAGGACCGCACGGATGGGCATGCGCCGGATCACCGCCGGCAAGAGCATCCAGCGGATCGCCGAGGAGCGCGCCTCGAAGAAGTACCCGAACATGGAAGTGCTCAACTCCTACTGGGTCGGTCAGGACGGCCGTCACAAGTGGTACGAGGTCATCCTGGTCGACGGCAGCCACCCTTCGGTGATGAGCGACCCCCAGCTCTCCTGGATCGGCAACGCCAACCAGCGCGGCCGGGCCGAGCGCGGCAAGACGATGGCCGGTCGCAAGGGTCGCGGTCAGCGGCACAAGGGCATCGGCACCGAGAAGACCCGCCCGAGCATCCGCTCGAACGCGAACCGCGGAAAGTAACCATCTCCCCATTTTTTCCGGAGTGCACCGATGGCGTATGCTGATGCCTGTGTGCATCCCTATCCTGCCGGCGATACCTCGCTTCCACGCATGGCCCTGGAGGCGCGGGAACTCGGGTTTGCGACGATCGTCTCGACCGGAGGGGCTGGAGAGTTTTTCGGCGTCCGTGCTGTGCAGGGTGTCGTGATCGGCGCCCGGACGTTCAAGGACGTGGTGAAGGCGGTGCGGCGGGCGCCTGAGGCCGCCCTGGTGGCGGTGTGCGCGGGCGACGAGAGTTTCACCCGTTCGGCCGTCTCCCTGGGGGGGGTGCACATCTTGAAGGGGGTCCATCAGGGGCCGAAGAACGCCTTCGACCATGTGGCGGCCAGGACGGCCGGCGAGCGCGGCGTTGCCGTGGAAATCGATCTCGCCCCTATCGTCGCCCTGCGGGGCCGCGACCGGCAGCGGGTGCTCGCCTGTTATGCCGACGTCCTCTTTCTCCACCGCCGCTACGGCTTTCCCCTCTGCATCGCGAGCAATGCCCGCTCGGTCCTCGACCAGCGGAGCGTCCGCGAGGCCATCGGGCTCTGCTCGCTCTTTGGTATGGATGGGGACGAGGCCGGGGCCGCCCTCTCCTCGGTGGAGGGGCTGCTCAACAGGCCCGAGACGGTCAGGGTGGTCGAGTGAGGCCCAGACCCAAGGCCCTGCGGCAGAAGAGGCGTTACCTTCTCGTCAGGGTGCTGCCCCCATGGCAGGAGATCGAGCAGAAGGCCCTGTACCTCGCGGTCTCCGGGGCGGTGACCTCTCTCTTCGGCGATGCCCACGCGGCCGAGATCCAGCCCGCCGTCGTCTTTTCTGATCGGGGGTGCGCGATCCTCCGGTGCCGGCGGGGGTGCGAGGGCGACCTTTCTGTGGCCTGCGCCACCGTCACCGCCGCGGGCGATCTCCGGGTCGCATTGCGGACCGTCGCCGTTTCAGGGACGATCGCCGCGCTCAAAGGGCGGATGGACGGGTGGATCCATGCCCTGCCGCCCGAGCAGGCGCTGTACGGTGAAAAGGAGGTTCGCTCCTTTCGGTACGGGCGGCATAAGGTTGATGTACTACAAGAAGGTATTAAAAAACAGAGCATAGTCTTTTTGACAGATTGTGAACGTGAGGAGATCTAATGCAACCACAATATCAGATGGGATATGACCGGGCGATCACGGTCTTCAGCCCGGACGGGCGCCTGTACCAGGTCGAGTACGCACGGGAAGCGGTGAAGAGGGGGACGACCGCCGTCGGGATCAAGTGCAGCGAAGGGGTGATCCTCCTCGTCGACAAGCGCGTATCGTCGCGCCTCCTTGAACCTGCTTCTATCGAGAAGATCTACCAGATCGACGAGCATATCGGCGTCGCCTCATCGGGGCTCGTCGGTGACGCCCGCCTCCTTGTGGACCGTGCACGGGTCGAGGCCCAGATCAACCGGGTCTCGTACGACGAGCCGATCGAGGTGGAGAGCCTTGCCAAGAAGATCTGCGACCATATGCAGGTCTACACGCAGTTTGGCGGGGCCCGGCCGTACGGCACCGCCCTCCTGATCGCAGGCATCTATGAGGGCGAGGCCCGCCTCTTCGAGACCGATCCGTCGGGCACGCTCCTCGAGTACAAGGCGACCGGGATCGGCATCGGCCGGCCGGCCGTGATGAAGATCTTCGAGGAGGAGTACCGCTACGAGATGACGATCCCCGAGGCGATCCATCTCGGCCTGCGTGCCCTGCACGCGGCGACCGAAGGGAAATTCGATGTCCAGACCGTCGAGATCGGCGTCATCGAGATGAAAAACCCGATCTTCCGCAAGATGGAGGCCGACGAAGTGAAGTCTTTCGTCGACAAGGTCGAATTCGAGACGCCTGAAGGCGAAAAGGAGTGATGGGTTTGATCCCGCTGGACCGGGCGGTGATGGCCCGTCTTGAGAGCCACGGCGAGCGCTTTGAGATCGCGGTCGACCCCGAGCTTGCGATGAAAGTGCGGCAGGGCGAGGAGATCGCGATCGAGGATGTCGTTGCGGCTGACTCGGTCTTCGAGAACTTCGCCCACGGGGAGCGGGCGTCTGAGGAGGCCCTCATGAAGGTCTTCGGGACGACCGATTTCGAGCCGGCCGCACGCCGGATCCTCGCGAAAGGCGAGATCCACCTGACGGCCGACCAGCGGCGACGGATGATCGAGGATAAGCGCCGGAAGGTGATCACCTTCATCTCCAGGCACGCGATCAACCCGCAGACCAAACTCCCGCACCCGCCGCAGCGGATCGAGCTGGCGATGGAGGAGGCGCGGGTGAACATCGACCCCTTCAAGCACGTCGACGAACTGGTGAAGGAGACGGTGAAGGCGCTCAGGCCGATCCTGCCGATCAGGTTCGAGGAGCTTCGGCTTGCCGTGAAGATCCCGGCCGATCACGCCCCCCGCGCCTATGGCGAGATGCAGGGTGCGGCGACGATCGAGCGGGAGGAGTGGCTGGGCGACGGTTCGTGGGTCTGCGTCTGCCGGATTCCTGCAGGTATTCAGAGCGATTTCTACGCCCTGGTCAACCGTCTCTCGAAGGGCGACGGGCAGGTAAAGATCCTTGATCAAGTATATTAAGCGGGACGTTCAACCTAGATAAGCATAATTAGGGGTATTATATTATGGCGAGGCGTAAACAGCAGAAGGCAAAAGGCAAAGTCACCGGGAGTGCGGGAAGGTTCGGGCCGAGGTACGGCAGGTTCATCCGCAAGAGAGTGCTCGAGGTGGAGAAGATCGAGAAGGCCGCCCACACCTGCCCCCGCTGTGACCACGTGGCCGTTCGCCGCGTCGGCACCGGCATCTGGCAGTGCCGGAAGTGCGACTTCAAGTTTGCAGGCGGCGCCTATGCGCCCCAGACTCCCTCCCTCCGTGTCGCACTCAGGACCATTGAGCGTGCGATTGAGTCTCAGGAGTAAGCGGCGTGGCAAGTACGTACAAGTGTGCACGGTGCAAGCAGAAGGTGGAGATCGACAAGAATGTCAGGTGCCCCTACTGCGGACACCGCATCCTCTTTAAGGAAAGGGGCGCTGCGATCAAAGAGCTGAAGGCTCGATGACCGTCGTCACCACCTCCAGAAAAGCAGCGGACGATTTGCGGGCGCTTGCGCGGCACCTCGCCTTTGCCACCGGCGCCCGCTATCTGGCCCGCGGAAAGACCGGATTTGCGGCTCTTTCCGACGAGGCCGTCATACTTTTTACGCGTGAGCACGGGACGATCCGTCTTGTGGTGGTGGACGAGGGCGGAGAGGTTGCCCTCGATCGTCCGGTCCGGTTGGTGCAGATCGCCGTTCGGGAGGGTCCCATCGACCGCACCCTGCGGATCGCCGACCAATCGGTTTATGAGGTCCTGAAAAGATATTGTGATGCAGAACCGGCAGAAGCCGGGGCTCCGTCCATCGTCTTTGACGGGCAGCAGAAGAAACAGATCGTGCTGGAGCTGGCGCAGTGATGCATGAGGCGGTCTTTCGCTTTGCGACGCCGCACGCCGCCGTCCTCTACCGCGCCCTCGCCCCTGAGGCCGGTGAGGTCGAGGGCTCCCGTTCACGCGAGGAGGTCGCCCTCTTGGGCCCTGAGACACTGGTGCTCAGGGTGCAGGCGGCCGACGTCCATGCCCTGCGGGCGGCGCTGAACATGTGGCTCCGGCTGGTCAATGTGGCAGATGAACTCCAGGAGATGATCAGGCATGAGTAGTGTTTCACCCAGAGTGCAGCAGCAGCTTGCGATGCTGCAGCAGATCCAGCAGCAGCTCCAGACCGTGATGGGGCAGAAGGCCCAGTACGAGATGGCAGTGAAGGAGACGAACCGCGCCGTCGAGGAACTGAAAGAGGTCGCCGACGACGCACCCGTCTATGTGAATGTCGGCACCGTGATGATGCAGAAGGATAAGGAGAAGGTGCTCGCCGAGCTCGGCGAGAAGGCCGAGACCCTGGACCTGCGCATCAAGTCACTCGACAAGCAGGCGAAGGCCCTGCAGGCGAAGTTCGAGCAGTTGCAGGCCCAGATCAAGCAGGCGGTCGGCGGCGGCGCTCCGCAGGCTTCATAAATCTTTTTTTCCGAATGGTCCTTTGTGTTCTCCGGGGCCTTTGGGCCGCCGGTAAGGATGCGTTCTCCCTGGCGTGAGGCATTTATATAGAGACAATCTCTTTGCCGATACGGCGAGCAATGCGGGGCTTGAGTGCACTTTTTTCGACCAGATCTACCTTTCGTCCCTGGATTTCGGTCAGGTGGCCTTCGAGCCTGAGAAAATCGAAGAATCCCGGCACCTCGGAGAACTCGACCAGGATATCCGCGTCGCTCCCTTCGTGCTCCTCGCCCCACTGGCACGATCCGAAGAGGCCGATGGACCTGATATGGTAGGTTTTTTCGAGATGTTCCCTGTTCGCCCGGAGGATGCCGACGATCCGTGCGCATTCCCCGCCGCACTGCACTGTCGCCGAGTCCATACTTGATCGGACTATTATATCCCTCTCTTTTGTATAGATATCTCCGAAGGCTGACGCAAGATCGTGGGTGGCGTGTCACCTTACTTTCATGGCAGCGAGAGGTTCCCCCACAGGGGTCTTCGATCAACCGCCTTCCCTGCATCCCCGCGTCGGGGGTTGCACCCCCGGACCCCCGCGCATGATTGCCGTGGATATGCGGGAACAGGGCGCACGGAGCAGTTGTCGATGAAAAAATCCTGATGGTCCGGTTGGCATGGCTTTCCCGTCCCTGTCCCTATCGTATGTGCGGGGGGATCGGGGGGCGGCCAGCCCCCCGGGAGGAGGCTGCTCGACTTTCTGGAACTCGCACCCTCCATGTGCGAAGAGACGACAGAACGAATGGCGAAGTCCGCCTCTGCCCGGTGGTTGCACCCCCGGACCCCCGCATGCGATTGTCCCTGGATCTGCGGGGATGGGCCGGGGGGAGCAGTTGTCGATGAACAATGATGGATGAGCGTGCCGGAGTGGTTTTCCCGTCCCTGCCCCAATCGCATGTGCGGGGGGACCGGGGGGCAGCAGGCCCCCCGGCAGAGGCAGCTCGATTACCCGTACACGCACACATCACCATCCCCTCGCCCCGGTGGTTGCACCCCCGGACCCCCGCGCGAGGATTGCCCCTGACATGAGGGAACGGGAGGAGCGGAGCATCTGGCGATGAAAAAATCCTGATGGTCAAGGCTGGCGTGCTTGCCCGTCCCCGCCCCGATCTCATGTGCGGGGACGGGCCGGGGGGCAGCAGGCCCCCCGAGGGGAGGCGTACCGGATTTCCCGTCCCCCCTCCTCCAGGTGCGAAGGGCACGAAGCCCCTCCCCTCACCGGGAAATGCACGCCTGCAGGGCCCATGCCGGGAGATGATGGCGGGATCACCCGCGTGAAAGGGGGAAGACCCGGAAAAAAGGTTTTGACCGGGAAGAAGCGTTACTCCTTCTTCTCGCTCCCCTGCACCCGCTGGAGCAGGTTGATGGCGTTCACCATCGCCTCGACCGAGGCGATGATGATGTCGTCGGAGGAGGCCGAGGCGTCGAAGATGCGGCCCGAGGCGTCCTCCACGGCGATCGTGACGTGGCCGATGGCGTCGGTCCCGCCGGAGATCGACTCCACCGAGAACTCCTTTAAGTGGACCGGCCTGGGCAGGCAGCCCAGGATCGCCTTCATGGCGGCGTCCACCGGGCCGTTGCCGGTGCTGCACGCAACTTTCTCGATGCCGTCCACGGTCAGGTTCACCGAGGCGGTGGGCATCACGTGGTTGCCGGTGAGGATGGCGATGTCCCGCAGCTCGACTGCATGGACGACGCCGGCCATTCCCATCGCCTCTTCGGCGATCGCGTACAGGTCGGCGTCGGTGATCCGCCGGCCGCGGCCCGCGATCGCCTTCATCTTCTCCATGATCTCGTCGAGCTGGGCCTCGTCCGGGTTCATGTGGGCGTCGGCGAGCGTCTGCCTGACGGCATGGCGGCCGGCGTGTTTGCCGAGTTTCAGCCGCCGCCGGTGGCCGACCATCTCCGGGGTCATGATCCCGGGCTCGAAGGTATCGGAGCGCTCCAGGACGCCGTGGGAGTGGATCCCGCTCTCGTGCGAGAAGGCGTTCTCGCCGACGATCGGCTGGTAGGGCAGGATGCTGATGCCGGCATGGCGCGAGACGAGCCGCGAGGTCTCGACCAGGCGGGGGGTGTCGATCCCGGTCTCGATCCCGTAGATCGCTTCCAGCGCCATCACCGTCTGGGCGAGGTCGGCGTTGCCGGCCCGTTCGCCCATGCCGTTCACGGTCACCTGGACCTGGGCGGCGCCGGCCTCGACGGCGGCCAGGGTGTTGGCGACCGCGAGCCCGAAGTCGTTGTGGCAGTGGACGTCGATGGGGGCGTTTACCTCCCTGACGACGCGGGCGATCAGCTCCTTCATCGCCGAGGGCGTCATCACGCCCACGGTGTCAGGGATGTTCACCGTCGTCGCCCCGGCGGCGACGGCCGCCCGGCAGACCTGGATTAAATAGTCCGTGTCGGTCCTGGTGGCGTCCATTGCCGAGAAGAGGCAGCGGTCGAAGTGCTCGCGGGCATAGGCGACGATCGCCCCGGTGGCCTCGATCACCTCCTGGCGCGTCTTTTTGATCGTGTGCTCCCGCTGGATGTCCGAGGTCGGGATGAAGACGTGGATCATGTCGGCGCCGCTCTCGATGCAGGCGTCGACGTCGTCCTTTCTCATCCGCGAGAGCCCGCAGATCCGGGCCCCGGTCTCTGCGGCGGCGATCGCCTTCACCGCCGCCAGCTCGTCGGTTGAAGAGGCGGGGAATCCGGCTTCGATGGTGCCGACCCGTATCGCAGCGATCTGGCGGGCGATCTCTACCTTCTGATCGATGGTGAAGGAGACGCCCGGCGTTTGTTCGCCGTCGCGCAGGGTGGTGTCGAAAAGAGCTATGTTCTTACGTGCATTTCCGGGGACAAAGAAAACGATTCCCCCTCGTTCCGGTTGTGTCTGCGTTGGTGTGAGACATACTCAAAAAACGATGTCGCAGTATAAAAAGATGCCTCCTCCGGCATCCGACGCCACCAATACCTTTAATAACTCCCTTAACCCACCTATGTAACGCAATACCCGCCTTAACTCAGACTGGTAGAGTGCGCGGCTGTAGTTTGGTTTGCCGTTTCGGTAACCGCGCGGCTACCGCGATGTCCCCGGTTCGACTCCGGGAGGCGGGATCTGCAACGAGCCCAGGTAGTGTAGAGGCCTATCATGATGCCCTGTCACGGCATCGACACGGATTCGAATTCCGTCCTGGGCGCTACTTTCTTTTTGAACGTTGATTGAATGAGCACAGGGCTTTAAAAAAAGGTTTTTTCTTTCAGACGGCCCGGATCTCCACCCTGCGGCCGAGACACTTTTCGATCGCCGGCAGGGCGTCGCGCACTCCCCATATTTCGAGGTCGCACCCGCCCGGGCTCTCGACCTCGATGACCACGCTTTCCCCCTCTCTCCTCAGGGCGGCGTCGTTTACGAGACCCAGCTGGCTGCGGTCCAGGTTCTCTGCGATCCGCAGCAGGGCCGAGAGGGTCCGCACGGCCTTTGCCCCCTCGGGATCGAGTCCTGCGGCGATGAGCGCCTTTTCAGACGGGGCTTTTTTGCGGTGGAAGCATGCGGTCTCGCCGATGATCAGGGTTTCCCGCCGGGAAAACCCGGACATCCCGGCGTTCTCGACGATGTAGCGGGAGTGGTGCTGGTGGTTGCGAAAGGCGATGACCTTTCCTGTGTCATGGAGGAGGGCGGCGTATTCGAGCAGTTCCCGCATCTCTTCGCCGAGGGCGTGGACGCCTGATGCCGCCCCGGTGTCGAAGAGGCGCAGGGCCAGTCTGGCCACCTGGTGGGCGTGCCCCTCGTCGGCGCGGCAGGCACGCATCAGGTGCACGACGCTCTGGCGGCGGACCGGGACCGGGCTGCCCTGCAAAAAACCCTCGAAGCCGCTGAGGTAATCGACCAGCAGCCCGTCGATCACCCCGCGGTCGGAGATCCTGATCGCGGGGAGGCCGATCCCGGCCATCAGCACCTCCAGGATCACGCCGCCGCCGACGATGATGTCGGCGCGGCCCGGGTTGATCGCCGGGATCTGCCGCCGCTCCTCCAGGCTCATCGGATAGAGCCTCCTGAGGGCGGCGCAGAGGTCGGCGTAGGCGAGGAGGCTCCTGTCCCCGGCGATCGCCGCCAGCGTCTCGATCGTTCCCGAGCTCCCGAAGGCGAGGTCGGTCCCGATGTCGCCGAAGCCGTCGAGGGCCGGGCGGACGGCGGCGAGCACATGGGCCCGCATCGCCTCGTAGGTCTCCAGGTCGATCCGGCCGTCCTCATCCGGCGGGAAGAGGGCCGAGAGCCGGATCGCCCCGAGTTTCAGGCTTGCCCGGTGGCGGGGGGCGTGGTGGCCGCCGACCGAGATCTCGGTCGAGCCGCCGCCGATGTCGATGAAGACCGCTTCCCTCCCGCCGGTATCCCCGCCCGATGCGACGCCGAGGTGGATGAGCCGCGCCTCTTCGAGCCCCGAGATCACCCTGAGGTCCACGCCGGCCCCCTCCTTCATCGATGCCAGGAACTCGTCCTGGTTCTCCGCCTCCCGCGTCGCCGAGGTGGCGACCGCCACGGTCTCGTCTGCCCCGAAGCCCCGCGCCGCCTCCATGAGGTTTTTGCAGGCGAGGACCGTGCGCTCCATCGCCGCAGGCTGGAGGCGTCCGCTCTCGAACTCCCCTTCGCCCAGGCGGACGGTCACCTTCTGCCTGGTGAGCACGGTGTAGGAGCCGTTCTCGTTGAGCCTGACGATCAGCAGGCGGACCGAGTTGGTGCCGAGATCGATGAAGGCGGCGACCCTGCCCCCCGGCGGCACCGCCGCCCGGCTCATGGCCCCTCCCCGCCCGGCCGGTGGGCGATCATCCACGCCTGGGCGCTGCAGGTGCCGGTCTCTGGGCGCTCGTACGACCCGTCCGGGCGGAGCCGTCTTGCCTTCACGTCGTCCTCCAGGTGGACGGCGAGGAGGCGGAGGAGCCCGGCCCTGATCGCCGGGTCCTCCACCGGGAAGAGCACCTCCACCCTTCGGTCGAGGTTTCTGGGCATCAGGTCGGCGCTGCCCAGGAGGACCTCGCCGCTGCCGAAGGCGTAGATCCGGGCGTGCTCCAGGAACCGCCCGACGATCGAGGTGACGGCGATCCGCTCAGAGACGCCCGGGATGCCCGGGCGCAGGCAGCAGATCCCGCGCACCTGCAGGTCGACCTGGACGCCGGCCTCTGAGGCGCGGTACAGGGCGTCGATGCACTCCCGGTCCACCAGGGCGTTCATCTTGAAGATGATCCGGCCGTCCCCGTGCGCCCGCTGCCGTTCGATCTCCCCTTCGATCCGCGCGAGGACCTCTTTGCGCATCGAGACCGGAGCGGCCAGGATCTTCCGGTAGTCGGCCTTGCGCGAGACGCCGGTGAGGACGTTGAAGAGGTCGGAGACGTCGGCGGCGATCGCCGGGTCAGTGGTGAAGAGCCCGATGTCGGTGTAGACCCTGGCGCTCTGGGCGTTGTAGTTGCCGGTGCCGAGATGGACGTACCTGACGATCCCGTCCTTCTCCTTTCGTACGATCAGGCAGACCTTCGCATGGACCTTGAGGCCGGTGAGCCCGTAGACGACATGGACGCCGACACCTTCCAGGGCCCGGGCCCAGCCGATGTTGTTCTCCTCGTCGAACCGCGCCTTCAACTCGATGATCGCGGTCACCTGCTTGCCGTTCTGCCGCGCCTCCATCAGGGCGGCGACGATCGGGGAGTTGGGGCCGACCCGGTAGAGGGTCTGCTTGATCGCGAGCACCGCGGGGTCGTGCGCCGCCTCGCGCAGGACGGCGACGACCGGGGCGAAGCTGTCGTACGGGTGGTAGAGGAGGAGGTCCCGGCCCGAGAGGGCGGGGATGACCGGGGTGCCCCGGGTGAACTCAGGCGGCACCGCCGGGAGGAAGGGGGGGTCCTTCAGGTCGGGCCGGTCGATCCCGGCGATCTCCATCAGGTCGGCCATGCCGAGGGGGCCGCCGGTGGTGTAGACCTGGATCGGCGGGATGCCGAGGTGCGAGGCGAGGCGCTCCCGGATCCACCCGGGCATCGAGGTGGTGACGGCGAGGCGCGCCGGTGCGCCCCGGCGGCGGAGTTCCATCCCCTCCTCGACGGCGGTGAGCAGGTCTGAGGCTTCGTCCTCCTCGATCTCCATGTCGGCGTCGCGGGTGACCCTGAAGGCGTGACACTCCTCCACCTCCATGCCGACGAAGAGGAGGTCTAAGTTTGCGGCCACCACCTCCTCGATGAAGACGAGGTGGTGGCCGTCCATCCCCGGCACCCTGAGGAGGCGCGGGATGAGGTCGGTCGGCACTTTCACCCGCGCCAGCGCCCGCTCGCCGGTGGCCGGATTTCTGACGGCGACGGCGAGGTTGAGGGAGAGGTTCGAGATCGCCGGGAAGGGGTGGCAGGGGTCGATGACCATCGGGGTGAGGACCGGGAAGACCTCCTCGAAGAAGCGTTTCCTGATCGCCTCCTGTGCCGCGGCCGGGAGGTCTTCTGCCCGGTGGACGACGATCCCCTCCGCCTCCAGGGCCGGGAGGAGTTCCTCTTCCCAGCACCGCTGCCGCTCCTGGAGGAGGGGGACGAGGCGCTCGCGGATCGCCTGCATCTGCTCCTTCGGGCTCATGCCGTCGGGCGGGGCCTCGAGGGCGCCGCAGGCGATCTGCCGCCGCAGCCCGGCCACGCGGATCATGAAGAACTCGTCGAGGTTCGAGGAGAAGATCGAGAGGAATTTCACCCGTTCCAGGAGGGGGTGGGTGCGGTCGAAGGCCTCTTCGAGGACGCGCCGGTCAAACTCGATCCAGGAGAGCTCGCGGTTGATGTACAGCGCCGGGTCGCCGGGGGTGAATGCCGCCATGCTGATCACACTCTCTCGTTTTTTTTCCACAAGTAGTTTGAGGGAGGAGGGCGAGATCGGATGCATGAATCAGGAGAAGATTGGGGAGGAGGCGCTCACCCTCGCCCTCGGCGGTGCCGACGACGCCCGGATCAGGCGGATGTCCTCGCTCCTCCTTGGCAGGACCGGGGATGCGGCGGCGGCCCTTCCGCTGGTTGCGGCGCTCGGCGATCCCGATAAGGGGGTGCGGGAGGAGGCGGCGGCGGCGCTTGCGGCCCTCGGGCCGGTTGCGGTCGTTCCCCTGATCCCTGCCCTCCGTGACCCTGCGTGGCGGACCCGCTACCGGGCGGCCGAGGCCCTCGGGCGGATCGGCGACCGGCGGGCCGTGGGAGCGCTCGTGCGTGCGCTCTCAGACGAGAAAGACCATGTCCGCTATATGAGCGCGAAGGCGCTCGGCCTGATCGCCGACCCTGCGGCCGGGGACGCCCTCGTCCGGGTGCTCGGGGATCCGAACCCGCCGGCACGGAAGGCGGCGGCATGGGCCCTCGGCGAGATCGGCGAGTATGAGGCGGCCCTGCGGGCGGCGCTCGATGGCGAGCCCTCGGGTGCGGTGCGCCGGGCGATCAGGGACGCACTCGGGCAGGGGTGAGGCGCCTGTGGACCCGCTCGCCCTGCAGATCGATGTCGCCGTCGGCACGGCCGGGACCGGCGATCCTGCCGGTGTGACCGGGCGTATCGATGCGGTCCTTGCCCATACGCCCCACACGCTCGCTATCCGGGCGGTGTCTGTCGAGGAGGTCGACGGCTGCGATCTTGTCGTCGTTTTTCCCGACGCACCTGCCGGTCTGATCGCCGCCGCACGCTTCTCGGGCATCCCGGTCTTCCGGGTCATGGGTGGCGGCGGCGTTGTCGAGGGGCACGGTGCCGAGGGTTTTCTGGCGACGCTGCGTTCGCTCGACGCCTACAATGCCGAACGGGTGGACGCCAAACGGATTGGCCGGCAGGTGGACGAGCGCACCGCGGCGCTTCAGGCCGAGCTCCGCGCCGCCGGTCTGGACGCCGCTCTGCTCGAACCGGTCGCCGCCTCGCTTCTCCCCCATTATGTGCGGACCAGGATCCTCGCCGACCGCTACGGTCTCCTCCACCTCGGCGCCGGGACGTCGGTCTATGCCCTTTCGGCGATGGCGATTGCGGCGGTCACGGTGCAGGCGCTCCTTTTTCCCGATCTCCTCTCCCTCATCTGGGTTGAGGTGGGAGCGATCGCCGCCATCCTGCTGCTGCTGATCGCCGCCCGCACGCTGGACTGGCACCGCAAGTGGCTCGACTACCGGTTTCTTGCCGAACGGATCAGGTCGGCGATCTTCCTCTGTTTTGTCTGTGTCCGCTGCTCGGTGCCGGGCAACCACCCGGGGATCACCCTCACCCACCATGCCGACGACTGGATGTCCCGGGCCTTTGAGGGGCTGCTTGACGTCCGCCCGCTGGAGTACTGCTCTCTTGCGATCCCGCTCGAACCCCTGAAGCATTTCCTGCTCTCGACCTGGATCGACCGGCAGATCGATTTCTATGCGGCCACCGAAAGGCACAACCGCCGGTGGTACGACCTCCTCCTCCACGCCGGGGAGTTCTTCTTCATCGCCACCCTCATCGCCGCCGCCGCCCATGCATCAGGGGCCGTGCACCACGACGGCGCCCTGCTCGCCGCCGCCACCATCGTGCTGCCGGCGGTGGCGGCCTCTCTCTCGGCGATCCGGGTCCAGCGGGAGTACCGCCACAATGCCGAGCGGGCGGCGGCGATGCTCCATCATCTCTCGTCGATCACGCTCCGCATCCGCCGGGCCGAGAGGATGGACGAACTCTGTGATCTCCTGGAGGAGGCGAACGAGGTGATGCTTCGAGAGCAGCAGGAGTGGCGGGTGGTCTTCCGGTTCCGGGAGCTGGAGGGGGTGTGAAAGTGTCGATTGTAATCGACACTTTAATCATGTATTGTCGATTATACTCGACAGATGGATCACAGGCTCCGGATTGCTCTCGAAAGTCAAAACCCCTGGTGGTTTGAAAAAGCGTTTGAAACCGGTGTTGAGCGCCTATCGTATTTCCCCCAGATCGAGGCTACGATGGAGGCGAGGGAGGTGCTTCTTCTCTTCGGTGCCCGGAGAACCGGAAAATCCACGCTCGTATACCAGATCATCAGGTCTCTTCTCGAACGAGGGGTGGCCCGCGAGGCGATCCTTTTCATGAACCTGGATGAGCCGTTCTTCTTTTCCATGGCAGACGATCCCGCCCTGATCACCGGCATCGTCGAGGATCATATCGCCCGTCACCCCCATGTCGAGCGGTTTTACCTCTGCATCGATGAGATCCAGAATTATTCATACTGGGCCCAGGCGATCAAGACCATATACGACACAAAGAGCACGGTGAAGTGCATCCTGACCGGGTCCACATCGTCGCTGCTCCAGCGAGAGAGCAGCCGCCTTTCAGGCAGATATTTCTCCTGTACCGTCTATCCTCTGTCTTTTGAGGAATACCTCCGCTTTTGCGGGGTCGCACACCCGACCGTTGTCGAGCGCCGGCAGCATCTCGAGGACTATCTGAAATTCGGTGGGTTTCCAAGGGTGGTCCTGGAAGAGCAGGAGGGCCTGAAGATCCAGATCCTCAAAAATTATTATGAGACGATATACCTCAAGGATATCATCTTTCCAAACAGGCTGAGGAACAACAGCGACCTCGTCGATCTGCTTTATTATCTGATCTCCAATGTCGGCACCACGCTTTCCTACAACCGCATCGCCGATGGCCTTCAGATCTCGACCGATACCGTGAAGGAATATATCGAGTATGCAGAAGACGCCTTTCTTCTGTACACCGTGATGAAATTTGATTACTCGGTAAAAAAACAGGTTGCAAACCCGAAAAAGATCTATGCTCTCGATACGGGGCTTGTCAATGCCGTCGCCTTCACCTTTTCGGAAAACGCGGGAAAACTCCTGGAGAACCTCGTATATATCGCCCTGAGGAGAAAACACGGCGGGATCTATTATCATAAAGACCAGTATGAGTGCGACTTTCTGGTGAAGTCGGGCAGAACGATCGTCCAGGCCGTCCAGGTGACATGGTCCCTGAAGGAGGAGAGCACGCGGAAGAGGGAGATCCGCGGGCTGGTTGAGGCGATGGATGCCTATACCCTTGACGAAGGCGTCATTGTCACGGCGTCGGAATCTGAAGAACTGGTCGTCGATGGGAGGGCGATTCACGTCGTCCCTCTCTATGAGTGGCTGGACGCATGAGGGGTGTAGCCATGCAGAGATGGGGGATTGTCTGGAGCGGGATGGCGGACGCACGGCAGAATATATATAGCGTCTCAGGGATCATACGCGGCGTACACAACCCGGGAGGCACAGCGCCGGATGGTGCGGGCGGAAAAAGATCTACGGAGCGTACCTGGCGAAGATTTCGAGTGGGCATGTCTCTGTAAATATTTCGAAGAGGAGGAATGGATAGGTATACCGGCAGCACGGCCCCTTCTCCCGACCTGATGGCGGCCCTCCGCGCCTTTGCGGCGGATGTGCGCTCCCGCTTCCGGGTCGACCGGATCGTCCTGTTTGGTTCGGCGGCGAGGGGGTCCATGCACGAAGGGAGCGATATCGACCTGATCGTGATCGGGGATTTTTCCGAACGCTTCCACCGGCGCATCGCCGCCCTGCTCGACCTCACCGATCTCCCGGTCGAGCCCCTCTGCTATACGCCGGCAGAGTTCGAGCGCCTCGTGGAGGAGAAGAACCCGTTCATCCTCGAGGCGCTCTTAGAGGGCGTCGACCTGTAAAAAATCGCCCCGGGAACAGGGGTGATGACGAAACCGTTCCTCTGCCGAAAGGCTGATGATGGGTCAGGTTACAGCAAGAGGAATGTATACCCTGACCGAGAAGATCTGTGAGACCATCGTTCGTGTACTGACGCAGAACGATGCCGAGCGGATCGCAGTCTTCGGCTCCTATGCGCGGGGGGAGGCCGGCCCGGAGAGCGACATCGATATCCTGGTCAGGTTCGGCCGCACAAAAAGTCTTATCGAGATCGTGCGTATCGAGGACGAACTCAAGGCTGCCCTCCATAGAAACGTCGATCTCGTCACGGAAAAGGCGGTCAGCCCCTATCTTGCCGATGCCATACGTCGTGATGAAGTGGTGATTTATGAAGCCGGAAGATCCTGCGTACCTCCATCATATCCTTGATGCCAGCATTGAGGATTTTTCGAGGGGCATTTCGTCGGCAGCAGAACTCAACAAACCCGGCGTGCCGGAATCAGCGAGGCTTCACGGAACGTTTCGCCGCACCTGTGTAGTAAATATCGGCTTTGCAAAACCCCTCATTTTTTCTGGGTGCGAACGTGACCCAGTCGCCGGGATGAAGACAGGTCCGGGAAGGCAAAATAAATGAGCCTCGCCTCTGCCCGGGGGTTGCACCCCCGGACCCCCGCGCATGATTGCCCCTGGATATGCGAGGAGGGGCCGGGAGGAGCAGGTGTCGATGAAAAATGCTGGCTGTGCGTGCCGGAGTGGTTTGCCCGTCCCTACCTCTATCAGATGTGCGGGGGGGGTCGGGGAGCGGCTAGCCCTGGTTCTCGTCGCTTTCGAATGCATCGCTGCCAAATGTCTCGATGTGGAAGCGTATCGCGGATTTTATTTCGGCGAGCGCCTCTTCGTAGGTCTCCCCCTCTGCGACGACAACACCTCTCAGGCCAGGCGGATAGGCGACATAACCGTCAGGATGTTTTTCAACGATTATTTTTATGGTCTTCATGCCCTGTCCTGCTGCAGTCGTTTGTATTTGGGCGCTCCAGGTACTTTTTGAGCGTGTTCAGGTCCTGCTCTGCATCTTCTGCCGAATAATCCAGGGCTACGCCCTTCTCGTCCAGCAGCATGACCATCTCCCATTTGTTTCTCGCCCCGGCCACTTCTGCTGCCTTTCCAAGCGATAATCGCCCCTCACGATAGAGCTCGACGGCAAGGATCCGGCGGATGAAGCGTTCCAGCACTCGTATTGCCTGGAGCACCGATTCCGGGAGTGTGATCGTAGCTGCCATGGGGAACCTCACGTCATGGAGTGACGTGCGCAAGCAAAATAGTATCGTGGCCCGGCGGGGTATTGAGGCACGCTTCGGTAGATGGACGTCATTCCCTGGATGTTCGTCCTGCAGCTGATCGTCCGGTATTATTAATGGGTGTGGCAATACTCTCAGGTATATGGCTGGAACCGGATCGGTTGAACCTGTGATCGATCTGCTCAGGGCGATCAAACCCCTGCTGAAGAAAAAATACGGCGTTGTCGATATCGGCGTCTTCGGCTCGTATGCCCGGGGCGAAGAGGTCGAAGGGAGCGATCTCGATATTCTCGTCGATCTGGCCGAGCCCATCGGGTGGGACGTTGTCGACCTCAAGGAGGAGCTGGAGCATATCCTTGGGAGGCGCGTGGACCTCGTCCTGAAAGGGGGGGTTGTGGGGCGAAAACGTCTCTTCAAGGCGATATCAGAGGATATCATCTATGCCTGAGCGGAGATTCGCCTTCTTCATCAAATGCCCGGGAACGATAGGTCTACTTTTTCCCTGGACACATCCCCATCACGGCATCTGTCATACGGGAGAATGATTGCAATGGTTACTCCGCGTGACGACATCTCCGAGACCGGGGTGGTGCGGGAGATCCTGGAGTTACAGGAGCGTCCGAAACTCGTCGACAGAGAGCCCGGCCTGAAATAGAATCGTCTGAAGTGTCTTTGGAGCAAGGGTCTTCCCGGCGTGTACCGGAATCGTGACGATGGCACCGCGCCCGGCATGATAGAGGTAGTGGTGGCTGCCTCGCACTCCAACTTCCTCAAAACCCGCTTTTTTAAGGGCCCTGATCGCTCTCTCCCCGGTGATTCTTGGAAGTTTCATACTGCATTGATTGTATTGAGAGATACGGAAACCTCAACGGGAATGGGCCGTCCCAGTTTTCTGGCTACCTCAAGGTAGCCCGCGATCGCCTCCTCGATGTTTGCCAGCGCTTCTTCCCAGGTGGACCCCTCACTGATGCAGCCGGGGAGCGATGGAACCGTTACGGTGTAGCCTCCGTCCTCGTTCTGCTCCATGAGTACTGTGTAGCGCAGACGATTCTCTGACAATATATCCCTCCATGGGAGAATGGTATATGGCATTATATAGGGGTTCCGCAGGGGGGCATCTTCTCCTCGCCCGGAGTGCCATCCGGGGGGGACGATCGTTATCCCCCGGCGACCGCCTCATAGAAGGTGCGCAGTTCTCCCACCTCGTCCTCGCCGCAGGGGGTGCCGGCATACCGCACCCGTTCGTACAGGCGGGCGAACGCCCCCGCGGCGTCCGCGGCCGGCGTCTCCGCGAGGGCGGCGGCGACCTCGCGCGGGGTCTTCGCGCGCGGGTTTTTGATCCCGAAGCGCCTCCCCGCGGCGACGGCGAAGCGCTCCCAGAGGAGGGCGGCTTCGTCCAGGGGGGAGAGCGGGCCGACAGGCTCAGGGGGCTCCGGGATCTCTTCCTCCTCTTGCTCTTCCTCCACCACCGCGGGGGGCTGCACCGCGGGCTCCGGGGGCGCCGGCCGCCGGGAGCGGCGGAGGTACGCAAGCCCGGCGATCAGCCCGAACGAGACGGCGGCGAGGGCGGTGAGAACCGTCTTGATCAGCCCGAAGGGGTCGACGATCGCCACCTCCAGCTCCTGGCTCTCAGAGGGCTCCAGCGGGAAGCCCTCGCCGGCGAAGACCGTCTTGATCGTATACTGCCCGGGCTCCAGGGGGACCTCGATCTGGTACGCCCCGTTCTCCGCGGTTTTTCCCCAGGCGGTGGCGTTCCCGTCGACGAAGACCGCCACCTCGGCGCCGGGGACGCCGCGGCCGAGGGCCGTCAGCCTGCCGGTGCAGGCCGCAAGCCCTGCCGAGGCGTTCGCCTTTGCCGCGAGGGTGAGGTCTGAGGGCGAGGAGAGCACCGAGAACTGCGCCAGGTCTGAGACCGACCTGCCTGACTGCACATAGGCGAGGTGCGTTCCGGCCCGGTTCCTCCCCACCGTATAGACGAACTCGTAGCGCCCGCTCTCTGCGGTGGTGACGTTGGCGGCGAGGCGGCTGTCGATGTAGAGGTCCACCCCGGCGCCGTCCTCGCCGGTGGCGAGGAGGCCGCGGACCTGGACCGACTCGCCGTACCGCGCCTCCTCGGGCGTGAGGAAGATCGAGATCGCCGGCGGCGGCAGCACCGGGGCCGAGGCGCTCACCTCCTGGACCTGGACCTCTGCCACCTCCTCGACGATCTCCTTGTAGCCGTCCACGCTCTCCTCGTAGGCGGTGGTGTCGGCCTCGTACTTCTGGCCGATATCGGTCAGCTGCTCCTTCTGGCCGGCGTACGAGGTGTAGGCCTGGGAGAGCTCGTCCCGCAGGGCCTCGCCCTCGTAGATGATCGAGTAGAGCTTGCCGGGGTCGTCCTTGTTCCTGTACTCGATCTGGAGCTCCTTGATCTCCTCGAAGCGCTGCGTCCCGTTCACCAGGGTGCGCAGCGCCTCCACGTTCTCCCGGCTCCGGCTGGAGAAGTCCTGGACGTCGGTCTCCGAGAGGTCCAGGGAGACGACCAGGTTGCTCATCGACTGCGTCATCTCGGCGTAGCGTTCGAGGTCTCTCTGGGCGCTCTCCCAGTCCTTCACCTTCACCGAGAGGACGATCGTCCCGGACTGCGAGAGGAGGTCCTGCATCAGGGGGAGGACCGACTCCGCCTTATCGGCGTTCATCTTCGCCGCCACCGAGAGGTCGCGCTCGGCCACCGTGGCGGCGGCGTCCGCTGCCGTCCAGAGCATGGGGCTCGCCGCCTGGGCTGCGAGCAGGACGATGCAGAGGGCGGCGAGCCCGGCCAGGAGGAGGTGCGCCCCTCTCATGTGGCGACGATCTCCATGATCTTCATCACGACGATATACCCGAAGACCGCCACGCCGGCGGCGATGAGGTATTTCATCCGTCTCATGTACGTCGGCTGCGCGAACGGGGTGTCGATGAGCACCGCCACCACCAACAGGCCGATCAGGGCGAGGACGAAATAGACCTGGAGGTCCAGGGTGCGGTTCAAGAGCATGAACGCCCCCACCACCGCCGCCCAGGCGGCGAGCGCGCCGGCCGCCGCATATTTCGCCCTGGTCATCACTCCTATAGGTCGCCCCCCATGAGGATATATCTTTTGAAGAATGTCTGAATAGTCGGTGCCGCCGCCGTGCTGCCGGATGCCGACATCATAACCTTTTTATGGGCCCCGGCGGTTTGCAGCGCCTGCCGGCGCCGCCCCCTCCGCGCGATCTCTCATGGGGATCTTTTCTTATATTTCACTTTTGCCCGGGGACGCTCTTTCGTATATATGGCTTCTGTTTTACGTTCGCGGGGTGAAACCGTATGGTTATATACTTTCGAACCAATTTACTCATCACTTTAAATAACTGTTCCCCCCACGGAACCTCCCCGCACCTCAAGAATTCAGGGAAATTGTAGGATCCCCTGTGCTTGTGGGAAAAGGGCGGCGGTGAGGAGGGGCGGTTGGGAAGTGTCGCGTGGACCCAATCATGTCTCAGGAAGTACAGGTGCGCTGCCGGGACGGATCTTCCGGTATGCAGGAAAGAGGAGTTCACCCGGGGTATGCTCCTCTCAGGGGCCGGGTGCTCACGGACGATCCGGCCTCCCTCGCCACGCTGACCGGGTGTGCCGAAGGGCAGACGATCGCCGCGATGCCGGCCTACAACGAGGAGCAGTACATCGCGAAGACGATCGTCGGCGCATACCGCTACGTCGACCTGGTCCTCGTGATCGACGACGGCTCCTCCGACGCCACCGTCGAGATTGCGCAGGCCCTCGGCGCCCTCGTGATCAGGCACCGGACGAACCTGGGCTACGGCGGGGCGCTGCGGACGATCTTCTCGGTCTCCCGCACCCTGGGCGCCGGCGCCCTGGTGATCCTCGACTCCGACGGCCAGCACAGCCCCGATGATCTCCCTGCCCTCCTGAACGGCCTTGAGGAGGGCTCGGACGTGGTGATCGGCTCCCGCTTCCTGGACGGCTCGAAGGGCGACATTCCTGCCTACCGCAAGGTCGGCATGAAGGTCCTCGACACCGCCACGCAGTTTGCCGGCGGCGACCTGAAGGTTTCGGACTCCCAGAGCGGCTTTCGGGCATACGGCCGGCGGGCGATCGGGGCCGTGCACGTCACCGGCGAGGGGATGTCCGCGGGATCCGAGATCCTGATCCAGGCGGCCGACGCCGGCCTTGCGATCTCGGAGGTGCCGATCACGGTGCGCTACGACATCGAGGGGACGTCCTCGGAGAACCCGGTCTCGCACGGGGTCGGGGTGCTGATGAACATCGTGCGGCTGATCAGTCTGCGCCGGCCGCTGGTGTTTTTCGGGATCCCGGGGGCGCTCTTTACGGGTGTTGGGCTGGCGGCTGAACTCTATGCGTTTTCGGAGTTTTACCAGGCCGGGCAGTTTCATTATATTGTGTTTACCGGGGGGATCTTCTCGTTGATGCTGGGGTTGCTGCTCGTGACGACGGGGTTGATTTTGTACTCGCTGGTGGAGATTATGGGTTCGCAAAAGCAGTGTTCTGGAGGGAATAGTAATGGGTTATAGAGGTCGACGCGCTCCTAAATCTTCACGTGATGGGGATCCAAAGATCTCAGTGGTCATCCCTGTCCTGAACGATCAGACCAGAATAAAAGACTGTCTGAAAGCGGTCTTTAATCAGACTCTCCCTCCATATGAGGTCATTGTAGTTGATGGTCATTCCACCGATAATACCGTCAAAAATGCCCTTAAGTTCCCGGTACGTGTTGTCTTTGAGGACTTCGGGACTGTCGGCGGTGCACGCCAGGTGGGTGTCGAAGAGGCGCAGGGCGAGTATATCGCTTTTACCGACTCAGATTGCATTCCTCAGAAAGACTGGCTTGAAAACCTTGTCCGGGAATTTGATGACGGCATCGTGGGCGTTGGGGGAGGCATAAAAAACATCGGCACCGGGCTCTGGGAGGAGTCCATCTCCCTTGCCCTCGACACCTTCCTTGGGAGCGCGAACTCGGTCCAGGACCGCGTTCTCAAAGGGAAGAGGATTGTAAAGAGCATCAGCGGGTGCAACAGCATGTACCGCAAGCGGGATATTCTGGAGGCCGGAGGCTTTGATGTTCACCTCTCCATTAACGAGGACACCGAAATGAACAGGCGCCTCCAGAGTCTCGGTCGCATCTTCTATACTCCTGATGCCCTCATCCACCACAATCAGGCACGATCACTCCCGGCCTTTGTCCGGCGGATGGTGTTTTTCGGCTATGGGCGGGGTGTCAACAGGCTCTGGGATCTTCAGGTCGTCCCACCGATCGCGGCTGTCGGGATCCTTTTGATGGCGTTCATCGCTCCTCTGATATCCGTTGCCATGCTTGTGGTTTATGCATTGATCGTTATCGGTTATACTCTGGCGATCTCTACGAAGTCTAGAAAATTTGGTTATCTGGTCTCAGTTCCGATCGTATTTATTCTTGAACATACTGCCTATATGTTCGGGTTCTGGAAGGGCACGATTGAAAGCGTTACCGCCGGGAGCAATTCATGAGGATATATCTTCTCAATCCTCCATACTTCCCCCATTTTGGAAGGAGCGCACGCTGGCAGGACACGGGGAGAGCAGGCACCCTCTATTACCCGATCTGGCTGTCCTACGCGACCGCTCTCCTTGAGCAGGAGCATGAGACGCGGCTTGTTGATGCACCTGCATGGGACTGGAAGATAGAGGATGTCATAGATGATATCGGTACGTTTAAACCAGATATTCTGGTCATTGATTCAAGTTTTCCCAGCTTGAATAATGATATCGGTGTTGCAAGGGCTGTAAAGGCAGTCTGCCCTGCAATCACGACCGTCCTTGTCGGTCCCCCGGCGTCCCAGTACGCAACACAGATCCTGGGGCACGCGGCCATTGATATTGTCGCCCGGTTGGAGTATGACTTTACGTTGCAGGCCCTGGCGAGGGTTCTTGAGTGCTCGAAAGATCTTTCTTCTGTAGATGGCATTTCTTTCCGGATAAATGAGGAGATCATCCATAATCCAGATAGAGCGTTTTCAACATCGGCAGACCTCGATACGATCCCGTTTGTATCGAAAGTCTACAAAAAATATCTCCATATCGAGGACTATTTCCTTGGGCAATCCCTGTACCCGGAGGTCCAGATCTTCACCGGGAGAGGCTGTCCGAACCAGTGCACCTTCTGCGCCTGGCCCCAGACTCTCACGGGGCGGAGATACCGGGTGAGGAGTATTTCCAGCGTTCTGGATGAGTTTGCCTGGATTGAAGCCAACCTGAAGGTCAAGGAAGTCTTCTTCGAGGATGATACCTTCACCATCAGCAAGGACCGGGTCCTGGAGTTCTGTAAGGGCTATCAGCAACGCGGTCTTTCGGTCACCTGGTCATGCAACGCCCGTGCAAACTCCCTTGACCTCGAGACGATGCAAGCGATGAAGAAGGCGAACTGCCGCCTGCTTATCGCAGGCTATGAATCCGGGGTTGACTCCATACTTCAGGCGATCAAGAAAGGGATCACGACCGATCAGATCAGAACATTTGCAGAGAATGCCCGGAAGGCCGGGTTGCTTGTACATGGTGATTTCATCATAGGTCTTCCCGGCGAAACAAAAGAAACGATCGAGCAGACTAAGAAGCTCATCCGGGAGGTGAAGCCCGACATCCTGCAGGTTGCCGTGGCATCGCCCTTCCCTGGGACGGAGTTTTACGTCTGGTGCAGGGACAACGGCTATCTTCTCACCGATGATCCCAACGAGTATCTTGATGGTGAGGGCCATCAGAAGGCTATCATCTCTTATCCTGCCCTGAGCAACGAGGAGATGGTGCGTGAGGCAAATGAGATCTTGCGGGGGTATTATCTTTCGCCGGGATATGTGCCGCTTGCCATGAGGCAGATATTCAGGAAGAACGCAGTAGATGAATTGAAGAGGCTCTGGTTTTCTGCAAAGATGTTTTTAGGATATGTTTTGTAAAAAAGGTGTAGGATCTGAAGATCCCTTTAACGCTCTTATCTGTCACTTGAACAGAACTCAACTTAATAGGAGAGATGGTATATGGATGAATTCTTAGATAGGATCAAAGACTGCAATAAAATTGCATTATTAGTCCCAAATTTCGCCTCATATAGCGGCGACGCACGTGTTGTAGAATTACAGGCTAAGGATCTTCGAAGCCTTGGGAAAGATGTTGATATTATAACATTTCATCAAGAAATTGATTCAGATCTATCTGTTATTGAGATTGGGATGCCAAAATACCTCTTTTGGCAAAGGATTTACCGTTTGATCTTTCCAATTGATTTTATTAAAATTAACAATGTTCTGAAGGATCTTAAGGACTACGATCTAATCATCAGTCATCTCTATCCTATGAATTGGCTTGCAGATCTTGCCAAAAAGCACCATGGAACAAAGTATATTTATTGGTATCACGGTATCCCGACACCAAGTCTTCAGCCTTATCTATACGAACGGATTTATTTGAAACTCTTTATATGGGCGACCAAGATTACGATACAGAATGCAGATCTTGTTGTTTCCGTCAGCAAATCCGCTCGTGACGAAGTTAAAGGATACACTGGTTTAGATAGTATTGTAATATACAATAAAACAGATCTGTTAAGGTTTAATAAACAAGTCGATGGAACAAAAATTCGAGAGAGGTATAATCTTGGTGATGCTCCTGTAATTTTAAATGTTGGAAGGGTTTGTCCTCCAAAAGGCGCCGATCTCTTGATCAGGGCATTTAATCTCTTAAAGAAGAGAGTTCCCGAAGCAAAACTCATCATCATAGGGAAACCAACCTATCCATATTATATGGAGGAGTTGAAGAAGATGGCCGACAGTTCAGTAATTTTTGCTGGTTTTGTGTCGGATGAAGAATTGCCATATTATTATGCTGCATGTGATGTCTATGCTACAGGCTCACTCTGGGAAGCAAATAATGTTCCAGTGCTTGAAGCTCAAGCATCTGGAAAGCCAATTGTCGCATTTGATTTCAATTTCTTTGCCGAAGAACTTGGGGATAATGACATTCTAGTAGATAGAGGGAATGTTGAGAAGTTTGCTGAGGCATGTATACTCAAATTGCGCGAACTTGGGAGAGTCGCATGAGTGAGCAGGAACTTGAATATTGTATTCATGATCTTCTCTCCTTCCGTGTACAGAAGAAATCACAGCCCTGGATTCACTCCTCGATTCGCGAAGAATACCAAAATTTTCTCTCAAATGCGAGTTCAGATCCCGCCCTCACTGTAACTATCGGTGATTTTCATCCTGACTGCACTGGTTGTACTATCCTTGACAATATTTTCCATATCAAAAAGGACTACATCTATTGTGAGGACTCATATAAACGAGCACAATGGAAATTTGAGTTGACTGGTCTTGAAAGGGGGCATACGCAGTTAAAAATTTCTGGGAACTACTTTGCTAAATACATAATTCCCGGATTCCTCATCGATCCCATAATAACATATAAACTAAATGAGTTGGGCTGTTCATTGGTTCATGGTTCTGCTGTGTGTAACAACCATGGGACTCATCTTTTCACCGCTCAAGGCGGTGGGGGCAAAACGTCTACAGCGCTCTATGCCACTGAGCGTGGTTGTCAGTTTATGGGTGATAACTTTATTATTGTGCGTAAGGGACACGCTATGCCGTACTTATCGCCTCTGAATATCTTCTCATTTAACATGCTTCCCTATCTGGAGCGAAATATACCTTGGCAAATAAGGTTAGGTTATCACATGAGGAATATGCTCTTCCCATTAACTGGTCTACAAATGGTGACTAAGATCAATCCAACTGATATCGATATTTATTCTCCTTCTATACCGTCTCCTTTGCGTACAATTTGTATGCTTGTACCGCATGAGAGGTTTAGTTCTTCAAAAATCGATATTAATGAGTTGGTTCGACGAATGGCTTTTAATCTAAGAGTTGATTTTTCTTTTTTCACCAAATATATCATGCAATATTCATTTATCTATCCCCAAAGTTCTCTTGCAAAGTATTGGGATACATACGAAGAAAACCTAATGTGCAACCTGCAGAATATCTCTGACAGTAGTTACAGGATTGAAGTTCCTCAAAAATATGATCTGAACGTATTCGAAAAGATTTGGGAACTGATCGAATGAAAATTCCATTCTCTTGTTGTTTTGGTTCAAAGATAGTTTATGAAAATGGAGATGTTAGAAGATGAAACAGATACTATCTTACAACATTCACAACATCCTTAAATTCCAGATTATTCGGGATGCTACATGTGGTTGGAGAGACCGTATCAACTTGAAATTTTCTTATTTTGAGGTTGATAAAGTCGAAGATCCAGATATTACTCTCAATATTGGAAAGTTTACGCCTTCATGTACATCCTGCTACTCGGTCGATCATAAGTATTATATAAAGCAAAATTACCTCTACAGCAAAGAGTCAGAGGGTGTAGCAGAGTGGGAGCTTCAGATCAACGGGCTCGAAGATGGTCCTGCTATTCTCCACTATGATGGAAAAATCAGAGGAATATCTTCGCTACTGAACCGGGATTTCCTAGCTCAAAACTTTCTCTTAAAGATCATCGAATATAAACTATATCAGAAGGGATACTATTTAGCTCACGCTGGTGGTGTCAGTAAAAACGGTAAGGGGTATATCCTCGCTGGTAGAGGAGGCTCTTTTAAGACGACCCTTTGCATGGATCTGATCCGCAAGAAGGGCTGTAACCTGCTTGGGGATGATCGGGTCCTCATTGGGAATGGTTCAGCATACAGTTTTCCGATGAGTTTACCAGTTTTCTCCTATATGCTCCAAAATCTTGATCATGAAAATGCTTGGGCGTTCTCGCATAAGTTGGATTTACTCAGGCAATTGAGAAATAACAGTCTATCCGTTGACACTAATGTCTGTGAGCACAAACCTGTAAATATCTCAGGACTTTCCTTTATTAGTCGGGTGAATATATCCGAACCTAGAATGCAACAGGTGTCAGGGGAAGACACTTTTCAAAAGCTTATCATGAATAATAGACTAGAGGACTATATCGACATTTCATTTCTTCGGATTACATCTGGCCCCTTTTTGAGGTACATGCTGGCATATTCGTATATTTTTCCGGATAGTAAACTTGCACGATTCCTTGATCGTAGTGGCGTAAATCACCCCGAAATAGTCCAGTGTTTAGGGGATCTCGCAGTTTCAAATATGATGATTCCTAAAATCTACAATGAACAGGTTGTCGAACAATTATGTGACATAATTGGCCTGCATGGCATAGGCATAGAGTAAGTATGAAGAGCGTTGCAATTCTTGGGGGTGGCCTTGCGCCATATTTTAATGAAGCAATGGCAAACCAGATCAATCTGCTCTCTAAACATCTGAACCTACGGGTGATAACCTGTAATGATATCGGGTCACGGCCATTCATGAAGTACGACCAATATACTATATTTAATTCTAAATATCTTATCCAGAGGACTCCTTTTCTCTCCTTAATTAATGGAGGTGTACTTTTTCTGGCTACAAAATATTATGAACAAATTTTTGACTGGATCATACTACCGGGGGGGATCGAAAGTGAATTTCTGGAGTATTTAGATTCATGTAAGTGCATTCCCATGGTCCCTTCAATCTGCCAATTAGATGACAATGCTCTGGTAAAGATAAGGAATAAAATCCCTCAATTTCCGCTTATTATTGCACAGAGTAGGAAAACCAGGAATCAACTTGTCGAATTTGGTGCGGATCCTAAGCGCATTTTCTTGATGTATCCTCTGGTCGATTTAACCAAGTTCCGTTACAGCGATCCACCAAATCTAGATGAGTTTAGGATTGTCTTTGCTAGTTCTCCAAATATGGAGGTTCCAGGAGAAGACAACTTCGCTGATAAAGGTGTTCCTCTATTACTTGAGGCATTTAATGACTTCCTTAAGTATGAACCAAAATCGAAACTCTACTTGGTCTGGAGAGGTTACTATACCAGCGAACTCGATAAAAAACTGGATGAATTGGAATTAGGGAACTCGGTTGAAATACTACACGGTTTTGTTGATATGCCTGCAATTTATTCCCGTTCTCATGTTATAGTGATTCCATATCTGAATCTCAAGCGGAGCCCTGATATTCCTTTGTCTGCCCTCGAATCATTAGCCTGTGGCAGACCTGTTGTGGCAACCGATGTGGGGGAGATCGCCGATATTTTAACCTCACAGGGAGTAGGCGTAGCTTCCAAGACTAGGGTTGAGGATCTCTCACAGGCATTAAAAGAATGTCGACAGAATTACAACAAATTACAGGGAAACTGTAAAAATCTGAACATCCCTACCGAGTTATCTTTACAAAGGTTTATGCAACAAAATATCAATGAATAAAGAGGATTGCTGTGGACACGAAGATTACTACCATTCAGTTGATATCTGGTAGATGGGACAGAGATAACTTATCAATCGCGAGGACTGCTACAAAACTGTTGAACTCTCTCCTCCCTCTTACGCAGCATGTAGTCTCTATTACAACAAACCATCGCATTCCAACGAATTCAAATCAGGTCGAACAGACTATAATTCCTTATAGTAGTGGCAAGAGATCTCTTATTCGCCTAACTTCGATCCTCCACCACGAGATTGCTGTGACAAAGAAAGTGATAAGTTGTAGTGATGCCCGAGTAGTCTTGTTTTGCTTTGGGGCTGATCTTTTTGTTCTCCCAATTTTAACTGCGAAAATACTTAATAAGAAAGTGTTCATCAGGGCTGATGGTCGTCCTTCCCATTATTTACGTGCGATGCGATATTCTAAGATCAAGATTGCCTTTTTTACTCTCATTGAGAGACTAATCTATCCTCTTGTCGATCGAATTGTGCTTGAACATCCATATATGCTCTATTATTTTAATTATAAACAATACCAAAAAAAGGTCGTTGCAATTCCACTGTATATAGATTCCACGTTATTCAAAAGATCAAAAGATCTCAAGAGCAGACATTTCGACTTCGCTTTTATAGGTCGCTTCTCCCCTGAGAAAGGGATTATCGAATTTATATCTGCTCTGCAGGGCTTACCCTCAGGAATAAATATTCTCGTGATTGGGGATGGTCCACTAAAAAATGACATACCTTGGCCAAATCAATGTGCTCTGACTTATTTTCCATGGGTTGATCACGAGGCGATGCCCAACTTTTTAAATGATATAAAGATTTTAGTGATGCCCTCCTACAAAGAAGGGTTATCAAATCTTCTCCTAGAGTCCATGGCCTGTGGCACGCCGGTGCTCGCGACACCTGTCGGGGCGGCAATGGATATCGTAATAGATGAAAAAACTGGATTTATAATGGAGAATAACTCTCCGGAGTGCATCGCTAAGAACATGATCCGGGCGCTGAACTCTCCAGACCTGGAGCAAATTGCTGAGAGTGGGAGGCGATTTGTGGAGGGTAATTTTATGCTTGAAGGATCTGTAGAGAAATGGAGGCGGGTCTTACGGGATGTTGTATGAATCGTACATATGGCGGTTTTCATACCCATCCTCTGTACCTGGTCATATTGATTGTTGCATACTTCCTCCTTGCAGTAGCACTGCTTGTAACATCGAACTCCTCTGCAACGGGATATGAGGCTTCGATCTATCGTTCGACTCCCACAATTTTCTGGATAGCAGTGGCCTTTTCCACTGTCTGTGGGATAGTTTCTTTTATAGTCCATGTTTACAGTGGTGATAACAGAACTAGAAAGTTGTTACCCGCTTTTCTGTTAATCTTTCTGAGTTATGCGGTTTGCCTTTCGCTCTTTATTATTAGGGGTTACTATATGTGGTGCATGGGGGGTGACCCGGCTACCCATATTGGCTGGATAAAAGAAACCATCTGTACAGGATATGTTCCAGATTCGGTTATATATCCCATCACTCATATTTATTTCTCAGAGATTGTCCAGATTACTGGCCTTGACTTGGTTCTGTTGCATAAGGTGGTTCCCCTTATCTTTGCTTTATTGATGGTTCCATTCATGTACCTTTTTGCATGTATGGTTCTACCCCAAAAAGCGGAGATTCTCTTGGCAACACTGATCAGTTGTACAATGATCTATGGGTGGTATACCGATTTAACTCCAAATGGATTAGCAAATCTTTTTCTTCCCCTCGTTCTCTATCTTCTATTTAAATCTTTAAATTCCTACACGATCTCGTGGGGTTTTCTTCTGTGCATAGCACTCCTCTTTTATCCTGTTTTTCATCCAATTCCAACTATATTTTTAGGTTTAGTTCTCTTAATTCTGTTAATTCTCTATATAACTTTTCAATTTTTTAAGAAAAAACATTCCACTATTTTAACAGGTTACATGGGAGAAATAAAATCATATCTCCTCCCTTTGCTGGTTTTGGGAATTTGGTTCATCTTCTGGATCTCGTCATTTCGTGCATGGGATGTGACCATACAGAATATACTTGGCGATGGGGCTAGTCCTACTAGTTTGTCTAAATTGACAGCACAGATTGAATTAGCACAAGGATATGGCTACAATATACTTGAGCAGATCGTGAGACAAATGGGGGGGCAAATTGTTCTCGTATTTCTGGCTCTGGTTAGCCTACCCCTGCTCTGGCAACAAATCCAGAAAAATAACAGATATAGATATGTCTTTTCCCTTTATGGACCTATTTTTGTATTAGGGACACTCATAGCAATATTATATGTGTTCTATCTGCCCTTTGGCCCACTAAGGCTGATGTTTTATGTGTTAGTTTTGAGTACAGTCCCTGCAAGTTTTCTTTTGTGCTGGGCCTTGAAAAAATCTTGGGTCTGTAAAGGTGCACTAACTGCCGGGTCTATTTTGTTTTTAACAGGGATTGTATTAGTGGGTTTGTTTCTGGGGGGTATAACCAGTCTTTATCCATCTCCTTACGTTGCAACTGCAAATTATCATACGACCCAGGCTGAGGTGGAGGGGATGGATCATCTATTTGTACACATGTCAATTGATGTTCCTATTTTAAGAATCTCCATTCCCTTGAGTCGTTATGGGGAACTCTTACTAACTTCTGAAGAGATTAAGATAAAAAAAATACCTCCATTATATTTAGATAGCCCGAATGCTCCATATCACTTTGGTTATGATAATGTTTCGACAATAAGCATACTTTATTCTACAGAATACTATCTTATAATCTCTGAAAAGGATAGAAATATGTATGTTGATACCTTTCCAGATATGGCGCCATACCGATGGTGGCCTCAGGATTTTGAGCGACTGAACCATGATCCTGGTTTGAATCTACTCTATGTGAATGGTGGATTTGGCTTATGGATGTTAAGAGACGAGAGCACATGATGGTGCGATATTGTTACCGACGGTGTCACCGGCAGAAAATATCTATCTATGGAGATAGAATGGTCCTAGGAGAAGATTGGGATCAACAAAATTATAGAAATGGTGAGATATTACCTTAGAACAAAATCAATAAATAAATTTGATGATAATACTTTAAATCAAGTGCTTGCACATTAGACAGGTATTGGGTCGGTGAGAACAGTGATATACTCAGTGGAAAACATCCTGCTGGAGATTATGCTGCCTCTCTATATTAATAACGCGACAATATCCTAGAGTCTTGAGGGATGTTTTTACAGAGTCAATCATTATTTTAAGTTATAGGAGATTGTAATAATGGTCAAAAGACTTTTACTTGCAGAAAATGTTCCCTGTTTAAATAAAGGAGAAGAAACGATATTGCAAGGAATGCTTGAAAGTTTCAATTCTCTTGGGGATTTTCAGTTATCAATGTTATCAACGAATCCCCAATTGGATAAAAGTCGATATGGATCTAAGATTAAAATTCTTGATATAAGACAATATCTTCTATTTTTTGGTGACCGTGGATTCAAGTCGAGACTTTCAAAAATTATTTCTTCAATGATATTTTTACTGAATCATATTGGATTTCTCTGTCTGTTCAAGTTAATGGGGTCAAAGGTTTTTAGTCTTTATCGCTCCCCCATTTGGAAGGAGTATATAATTTCGGATGTAATTATTATAGGGCACAATGGAGCTTTCGGCATTGGTGGCGGGCCGAGCATCCCTGTCATTGGATATCCTATATTTATGTCATTCTTTGCGAAAAAGATGAATAAAGTATCGATTCTGTATGCTGGAAGTATAAAAGATCCGAAAACACTGGGCATTCTTACGAGAATGGCCTATAGGTTTGCACTTGAACATCTAGATCTAATTACTTTACGGGAGAATATTTCCTATGAACGCTGTATCGACCTTGGGGTTAAGAATGAAAGCATTTACGTGACATCTGATCTCGCCTTCCTTATGAAACCTGAAACTGATGACCGGGTATATGAAATAATGGCAAAAGAGGGGCTCCAAGAGAGTAATATGCCATTAATTGGGATGACAGTCACGAGGGAGAAAGCAAACATCGCATACCCCTATTTGGATCCAGATCAGAGTTATAATGAACATATAAGGGTACTTGTGAATATAATTGACGAGATCATCTCAAATACAAATGCATTATTTGTATTTTTGCCCCATTGTATTGGCCCAGATCCTTTTAGAGATGATCGACTGGCTGCAAAAGATATTTACTCCCGTAGCAGTATGAAAGATCATATCATTTTAATCGAAACAGAATATAATGCTGCTGAATTAAAAGGTTTGATCGGAAAATTTGATCTGTTCATCGGGGAACGAATCCATTCGGTTATTAATGCAATGTCAATGGGTGTTCCGGTCATCGCCCTTTCAAACGGAGCGGATGAAAGATTAGAGATAATTAGGATGTTTGGTCAAAAAAATGCAATTTATCCTATAGAAGATCTCCAATCGCAACCATTTGTAAATAAAATATGTGATATCCTTGTGGATTCGATGGATCTCCGGGAAATTATGGTAGCGCAATTAACTGAGACCATTCACAAATCAATGTTAAATGGTTCACTATTAAATCACCTGGTTACATCGCAAAGTGAATAGGCAGATATCTTAATTTTTCGGATAAATTTGCCGACATATTTTATTATGGATAAGAATATATTTAAGAGTTGGATGGTTTGACGATTCGCTGCTAAAACTGTGCGTGGACAGAGAATAAAAAGATCGAGTACCCAATCAATCTTTGATGGTTTGGGCAGATCGTTACATATAAGATATTTTGGGGTGCTTTTCCCTAAAAGCTTTGACAGATTAACACGAATCACATGGCGACGCTTTCTTTCAATTCCTCCTTGCGATCGAACGACATCAACAGTACTTATTTCCTTAATTCTGATGAGACTTTTTTTAGTCATATCATCAATAATATCCTTGCCAATTATACTCCTAGGCAATACAATGGAAGAACCAAGATTGTCATCCTCTGTAATCTCTTTTAGCCATGCATCTCCACATGATATGTCCGCTAACTCCGCTGTATGATCGATGCATAAAATACACCTCCATGGGGTGAAGGAACTAAAATAGGGGCTGTAATAATCAGATAAGGGTATAATAATAGCAGCATCATTAACTGATGTTGAAATTGACATGGATCCGGGCCATCCTCTACCCCGGTATTCTATTTTGGTAACTGTTAATGGATTAATATTCATCTTATGGAGTAATAACTCTGTGGCGAGGAAAGTCTTTGTACCTGCGCAAAATAAACCGAGATGTAACACTATTCTATGCTGCAGTTTTTTATTCATTGCCTCCGCTTTTCTAATTCCTTGGATGTGACACGGCAGCCCAACAACTGCATACTTTCCTTCGTTCTCCAAAATGTACTTTATTGCAACATTGGTGGGAACTGGACAATATTTTGATCCTGCAGCTTCAAGAATTTCTTCACGCGTTTTTGCTATGAATGGCTCTGGCTCTAGGGGTTTATTACAATTCATCCTTGTTACTAGCGCCCCATCGATTAGTCCCTCTTCGAGTGCATAAATGAGTATTTCTGTAATTATGCCCCCTGAAGATGAATTGTATCTTCGCTCTTGATTTATGGCATATGCAACACAGCAATCTCTTACGTTACCTAGAAGAGGGTGACTTGGTATTGCACCAAAGGAGAACTCGTTCAGATATGCGTAATTAACACTATGGCCAGGACAGCAGTTATAGCATATCCCACAGTTATTACACTTTATATGCTCTACCGTTGGGAGGTAGATTCCTCGTTGGTCATTTTTTTCTAGCGAGATTGCATTCCTCGGACAAAGACTTACACACGTACCGCAACCGGTGCAGAGGTCGTGTTTGACGACGGCGGTAATAACAGATGGTTTCATACGATAATTCTCCTGAGCGTTGGGGGCAGGTAGGACACAAAGAGTTCTCGTTCAAATCCACTGAGGCCGAGTTCCCAGACTGCCACAAGGTAGACCAGGGTGATGGCCGCACCAACAACGGTGAGCGTAACCTGGGCAGGAAGCTGGAGGACCGCACCCAAGGTTGCTGCCGCGATCCCAATGAGGACGGTCGCCACGATCCCAGGGAGCATCGACCGAGTGAAGGTGTGGGTTCCAACCCCGAGCACCTTCGTCGCATACCAGGGGGTGAAGAGGGCGTTCTTCAGGGTGAGAACGATCGCCCCCGCGGCTGCAACTCCGTAGTAGCCCCAGCCGGTCAGGAGTGGGAGGGCGATCGCAAGGCCGAAGTTTGCGATGCCCATGAAAAACGTCACGATCCCTGGTACCCGCACTCTGTTGTAGGCGATGTTGATGGTGAACAGAGGAGAGATTGAGAATGTGGTAATGCGTGGCCCAATAATGAGAATAACTAATGGAGCGAGGAAGGCGAGATCTGAACCGACCCAAAATTTTAGAATTTGGGGGGCAAGCCCACAGACCAAACCTAGTGGAATGGCCATGATAAGTCCTATCAACTTAATCGTACTCTTTGTGACTTTGATGAGAGTTTTCGTTTGTTTATTGGCGTAGTAACTAAGGATCGTAGGCGTCAGCACCCCCCCAATTGTCCCTGATATTGCTTGGAGCAGTACCGACAATTGTAGAGCAATTGCGTACTCCCCAGCTGATGTCGCCCCGAAGAGGAGGTTTACGACAATGAGGTCAATCTGGAGGAAGAGGAGAACACCGATCTGGTTGACAACAGACCACCATCCCATCCCACAGAGATCTTTCACCTTGCTACGGTCGAAGGAGTGGATTGAAACCCGCAAGTAAGGACAGACCTGTTGGGCAAGGGCAATCGAGACTCCTGAAGCCACGACAGCCCCTGCCAGGTATGCCCCTCCGATAAGGCCGAGGTCAGGACCGAGAAGGGTGAAGAGGAGGACGATCAGCCCGGTTTGAATTACGATATTTGTGATGTTAACGAGGTTTTGGAGGTCAAGCCGGTTGTAGGCGAATAATTGGACCGTGAAGTTTCCGCTCCAGGAGCGGATCATAAAGGCGGCAGAAACCCCGAGGAAGAGGAGGACTGCGCCGCTCTCCTGCCCTTCAGGTATACTGAAGATTGCCGGGATAAAATACGCGACCGTGAGGATGATCGGAGCCATCAGGAGGATGACCGCAGAGAGCCCGAAGAAGGCGGTGTTGAAGGTTCGGTTTGCGGCTGCATAGTCCTCTCGCTGGAGGTCGACGGTGAGGAATCGGGAGACGGAGGTGTTAAGGGACTGGACGACGATCGCAACGTAGCCAGTGATCGAGGTCGCCAGCGGGATGAGGCCGTAGGCAGCGACCCCGAGGGTGTCGATGAAGTAGGGAACCAGGAGGACGCCGATGACGACGTTCACCAGGAAGTAGGCGATGTTTGCCGCGAGGTTGCGGGGGAGTTGCGCCGCAAAATGTTGATTGGTATTGGTTTCTGTCTGCACGTTGGATCCTCGGGGGTGGGGAAGAGAATATTATTCTCAATGGATGAATTACTAAATAAATAGAGTTTTATTCTTTTAATGTGTGTTTCCCCTATTATCCGATTTGTAAATCTTACTTCTGTTTTCAGAGCAGGAGAAGAGGAGCGCCCGCCGTACGGTACGCTGGAAGAGCGACTCTTTTCCGAGGAGGGGGATGAACTGCTTCGGGTAGCAGGTCCGGCTGAGGGGAAAGAGGCGGGTGCCCGAACCGCCTGCAAGGATGATAGTCTTCATGGTGGGGGTACTCCGGATGAATGTGCGAAAACTCATATTTTATTTTGCGGCAATCGTTTAAGTGGATTTCTCTTTGTCGCTCCTGCCGATCTCCGGGAAGGGTGGTTATTTCCAGGCAACTCCGCAAGAGGTGGCTGTATCCGGGGTTTCTGGCTACGCAACAACCATTCTTTCAGGCTCGTTCAGGAACGAGAGATCCGCCGGCCCGGCGACCAGGTCATAGATCCCCCTCCCATGCCTGATCCCGAACTCCGGTACTTCCTGTGCCCGAATTTCCCGGATCTCCGGCACCGCACCATACCGCGCATTCCGCACCCACGCGCCCCCCTCCATCTCATAGTACGCCGCCCCCCTCCGCTCTTCGTACACCCCGTACTCACTCGAAAACCGCGTCGAGACCAGGTTCGCCATCACCAGCACCTCCTTCCCCGGGTTGACCGTTACATGCCCATATCCTGGCGGGATAAATACGAACTCTCCCGATCGCGCCGTGACCGCCACCACATCTGAAAGATCCTTTCTCTGCAGGAGATAGTGCGCCTCCCCGGCGAGCACCTGGTACACCTCCGGGTAGCCGACGCCGGCCGGGTTCTCCGGGTGGTAGTGCCCCTTCGTCTTGACGTACTCGCCGCCGATGACGGCCGGCGGGATGACGGTGAGGTCGAACCTGACGCCCTGCCCGCCGAGCCAGGCGCTGTCCTCCGGGGTGAGGGCGCAGTCGCGGTACATGAAATAGAGGGGGCCGTCGCAGGGGGCCGCGGGGTCGGCGAGCACGCACCTCATCTCGTCGGCGGTCCGCACCGCGGGGGCGGGGAGGGGGCCGGGCCAGAGGTCTGCCAGGGGGGTGGTCATGGGCCTGCCCTCGCTGATCGGTCTTCCCGGTGGTGTGGTGCTGAACCGCCTGCACGGATGATCGTCTTCATGGTGGGGGTGCTCCGGATGAATGTGCGAAAACTCATGTTTTATTTTGCGGCAATGGTTTAAGTGGATTTCTCTTTGCCCCTCCTGCCGATCTCCATGAAGGATAGTTATTTCCGGGCACACCCGCTGAAAAAGCCCTGAATCTCTGGTACCTCTGGAATGGGGCGCATGGCCTCTCTCCAGGGGACCCCCCTCCACCACCGACAAAATACGGCCGTATCGTCCCCGGATCCGGGGATCGCCCGGCCAATCCCTGCCCATGCCGCCGAGATCCGGAGATCCGGCCCCTGCGGGCGGCATCGGAGAAACACGGGAAATTCCGCCCCCTCTCCTGGCCCCCTGGCGGGCTGTATGATTAGCAGTAATGAAATGCCCTTCACACCCCCGCATACGGCCGGGGATGGAGCCGGACTCCGGGCGGAAATTGGTTTGATTCTTGGTCTGATTGGAAATTAATGCGTTTTTTATGGTGTTCTCCTGGTTCGATGAGGACGATTCACTCTTCCCCTGTCACTGTGAGAATGCGCCTGTACAGCGCATCATGGATCCAGAATCCCCCCTCTCCTCGCAGCCGGTCCATCTCCTCGCGCATCGAAACAACCTGGCCTTCAGCCTTCGCCTGCAACAAAAGGCCGATAATCCCGGTGACCGGGAGATCGTAGAGTCCGGCGATACGGCGGGCTTCGGTCTCGTCGAGAAGGAGAATATCCGGCTTCAACTCTACGGCCAGGGCAATACTTTCCGCCTCGCCCGGGTGCAGGTCCTGTTCGAGCAGGTGCACCAGAGCGGTATTCCCGGGCTCGACCACCGAGAGCCAGCCCTCCTCGCGGGCCCTCCTGACCTCGCCTGTCCCCGGGCGGTTGCCGCCCTCTTCTACGACCTCGCGCCAGACAGCAGGCGGAATACACACTGATGAAAACTGTTGGAGCAGGTGTAAGCGACCAATCGCTGAGAGGTGGATGAGTGGGGAGGAGTTACTGACCGCCCGCGGCATAAGCAATGTCCTGATCGAGGTCCTCGTCGGCATAGTGCCGCGGGATCTTCCGTGCGCCAAGCAATATCTCCCACTCCCACCGTTTCACCCCTGCAAGAGTACATGCCTTCCCCGACGAAAGAATGCCGCGCTGGTAGAGTGCCAGGGCAAGCTCCTGCTGCAGTGCAGCCTGGATGGCATCGGGAGGGAGACGGAGCGCCCGGACGATATCGTGAGGCACCATGATCGTGACGTCTGACATACTGCTTCACCTGATAAATAGGGATGGGACGGAGATCATATAATAGTGGTGCTGATGCTGATGCCCCTCTCTGGTGAGGGGGAGAGAGTGGGTTGAATACGCCCGTATCGCCCCCGGATCCGGGGTTCGCCCGGCAAATCCCTGCCCATACCGTCGAGATCCCCCGATCCCGGCCCGGCAGGCGGCATTGGAGAAAACCCCGAAATGCCGCCGCCTCTCCTGCCCCCCTGGTGGCCCGTATGATTGCTAGTAATGAACGCCCCTTCAACCCCCCGCATGCGGCCAGGGAGAGGGAGGGAATCCGGGTGGAAATCGGCATAAATCTGGCGAAAAATCTAAAATTGCACGTTTAAATTCGTTGTTGTAGACCGAGGGCGCAGGGCCGGCCGCGGGAGGAAACCCTTATCCTGATCAGTGCGTACCAGAGGTATAGCATGCTGACGGCGGAGGGCATCATCGGTGCGCTGGCAGATCACCGGGCGCGGATCAGGAGCCTCGGCGTCCGGCGGATCGGGATCTTCGGGTCCTTCGTTCGGGGCGAAGCACGCGAAGACAGCGATATCGATATCCTGATCGAGTTCGAAGAGGGGAGACGCTCCTTTGACACCTATATGGATCTCAAGTTTTTTCTCGAAGACCTCTTCGGGAGGAGCGTCGACCTCGTCGACCGGGACACCTTAAAACCGGGTCTTGCACCCCACATCCTCCGGAGCGTCAGGTATGTCCAGGGAATATAATCTCTATCTAAGAGACATTCTTGAGGCGATCGAGAGGATTCAGCGATATACCCGGGGAATGGACTACGAGGCGTTCATAAAGAACGATCTTGTGCAGGATGGGGTGATCCGGAACCTCATGGTGATCGGCGAGGCCGTCAAACTCATTCCCGAACCGCTCACGTCCGGGCATCCCGGTGTTCCCTGGAGAAAGATTGCAGGCATGCGGGACATTCTCATTCACGCCTACTTCGGGGTGCATGATGAGATCGTGTGGGATGTCGTCCTGAACAAAATTCCTGATCTGCAGGCTGCGGTCAGGGAGATGCTTGATCTCGCCTGATGATTTTTCCCGCTTCAGAATGGCGAGGGCGATGGGGAACACTCCATTGGCCCCCCTTCACCATAGACAAAATACGCCCGTATCGTCCCTGGATCAGGGGATCGCCCGGCCAATCCCCGCCCATACCGGCGGGATCCCCCGATTCCGGCCCGGCAGGCGGCGTTCGAGAAACCCACGAAATACCGGGCGCTCTCCTGCGCCCCTGGCGGCCCGTATGATTGCCAGTAATGAAACGCCCTTCAAACCCCCGCATGCGGCCGGGGAGGGGGAGGCATTCTGGCCGAAAAACGGCTAAATTCAGGTCATTATCGGGAAATGGCCGTGTTATATTCGTGGGCCGGCAGGCGCCGATCCGTGCAGCCGTGAGATGATCTCTCCATCAGGAATGCCGAACGCGCCTTTGAAATCAGTTCGAAAGAGCAGGATTCCCACCTCGGCCGCGTGATCCTCACGTTTGAACAACCGTCCTGATCTGATCGAGCATAACCCCTGCCGATCTCACCACGTCCCGGGCATCGCTTTCTGAGTACACGCACCCATAATCCGCGCCCTCACGCGTGCGCATCGCAAAGGTGAAATCTTCAAGTATGGATGGGGGCAGAATTTTTTCATCGATATAAAGCGCTTCGACGGCATACCGAAGACAGGTGTGGCTCTTTTCGCGCTTAACCCCTGGCAAAGACCAGCGCACGAAGGGCATGGAACGGTGCATAGTAGCCCTGGATGATCGCCCACTTCATATTCGCCTCCGCAAGAGAGTGGTGCGAGAGCATCGAAATCATCTCCTGCCTCCTGCAGTTCTTTTGCAACCAGCGCCTCATCGACCGGTATGCGCACGATCTTCCCCCGCTTCAGGCACTGCTCAAACTGATACTTCATCGTGCTCCTCGATCAACACCGTTCCTCCGAGAATACGCTCATACAGGGCTTGATCTCGTGCTTTCAACGAACGGAATTCGCCAGGCGTGAGGATGATCGGCGAGATCTCGCGGTCGAGAACGGCCTGAACCGCTGCAACGCTCTCCACCACGCCTGACATATCCACCGTCTCGATAAAGAGATCGATATCGCTCTCATCGGTGTCTTCGCCGGTTGCCGCGCTCCCGAAAAGTATCGCCCTCTTCGCATCTCTCCGCAACCGGAGGATCAGCGGGTTTATTTCAATGAGCGTGGCACAGATCTTCATCTCCCGCAGGAGCGGACTCTCCATCGCTGCCCGGTACACCACAAGACGTCCTCTCTCCTCGCGGTGGAGGAGACCGGCCTCTGAAAGACGTGCAAGCGTTTCACTGACCGTTCCCAGCCCCAGATCCAGGGCCCGGGCGATCTCACGAACATAAAATCCTTCATGATAATTCCTTCCCAGAAATCGGAGAAGCAAAAACGAAGTTCTGGAGATGATGTTCGTGTCACTGAACATATGTTCGTATATGCGAACGTATTCTCTGTCAACCTGTCGGTCTGGATATATGTTGATCGGGGGTTTGGATTTGCTTTTTCATCTCCTTGAGCGTGATGGCCGGTTCGTTTCGTCGCTCTGCCGCCACAACTAGATCATGGAGGTCCTCCTCCTCGTGGAGGGGAAGAATCACTGCAACGCCCTCTCCATGCTCATCGGTGATAGAGTGCTCTTTTAACGCGCTCAATTCGTTCTGCCCCCTGTATACTCCATGGAGGGTGTGTCATATATAATTCATCTCATTCTGCAGGGTTTCATCAGCAGAATCGAAGATCCTGAACTGGATGCACCGTCCAGAAAGACCTGTGAACCGTACCCTGTTCGTTCCGACAATGATCTCCCCGGCACGCTCCTGCACCCTCTGCCGGTGCTCGCATTGCACACCCATCCAGGAGGTACGGGATTATTATCCTCTGACATGTGCCGGGCAACGAGGTATTTACGTGAAAAACAGGCAAAAACCCCGGCCACTTCCTGCACCTCCCGTCATATTTATTGGTGGCATACATCCTATGCACTACAAGGAGGCACCGGTCATGCTGGTTACATTTGATAGCTATTTTGACGGTGCGTTCTGGTGTGCCCGCGGCATGGGTGTGGACATCTTCACGCAGGGCACGACGCTTGACGAACTCATGCATAATGTCAAAGATGCCGTAGAACTCCACTTTGAAGAAACTATCGATGCAGGAGAGCAGATCACGGTTGTATCCCTGACAGAACTTCAGGTCGGTTCAATTGCCAGAATCTCCGGTTGTTAGTGGATCTCTTCTGGTGAAGGTGCTCGGCTCGCCTGGATATACCGTTCTGCGGCAGCCATGTTCAAAAATCCCTGCACCAACATGCTCCTTTGTCTTGTGGGGGCGGAGCGGGAAGACCCGGGTGAGGGGATGAACGCTCTGCTGTCCCTCTCCCACAATTCCGGCCTGACAAAGGCAGAACGCTCATGGGGCGCCATCACGCCGAACCGGTACCGTCCACTACTCCCGTTCGGCGTTGCCTCGCCAGAGCCCGGTGCAGATCGAGGTACCGGGCACGGGAGAGGGCATAATTTCCGGCATTCTCCAGGAACGAATCGATCAGGTCGGCCTGCTCGCGGCTCCACACTTCATTCGGGGCCTCTCTGACCCATAGGGCCTGCTTCCGCACAAAGGCGAGCCTCTCCTGCCGGTTACGCTCGCGGTCAAACTTTAATTCCATACGGCTCCCCCTGCACATGCAGCCTCTCCATAAACGTTCGCAGCAGATCGCCGTCCAGCATCTCCTCAAACAACACCCAGAGATAGACCGCATCCTCAATATCCTTGTCGCTCCCGAGATAGAGTTTGTACGCAATCTGCAGCTCGATGGGAGATATAGAGAACTGGATATCCTCGAAGGTCACCACTTTCGCCATATTCATGGCGTAACGATCGAAGTCGTCTTTTTTGAATTTCATCTCAATGTTTGGGATGATCTTCTCCTTCTCGGCAATCCTTACGGCAAGCCCGTCCCGGAGCATCGAATATATCTCCCCGACATCATCTGAATTTAAAAAGTAGAACCCCCGTGCCAGAATCTCTTCAAAAAAAGACCGGAACATATCCTTATCCATATAGTCGATGAAGAGATCGATGTCTTCGGTACCTCTGGCCCTTCCAAAAAGGATCGCCACGTAGCCGCTGACGATCACGTAGTCGGTATACCGCTTGATGATCTCTGTCACCGAAGCCACAAAACGATCGAGTGCGGTTACAACCTTACCATTGATGAGAATGGTCCCGTCAGGAGCACTCGTGATCTGCATAACCTCTCCTCTGGTAGATTCTTACGGGGCACTATATAATTGCACATGCTCGGCCACCTCAAACGTCGTGATGATGGGCCGCCCCCCTTCTTCCATCGGGAATCCGGCAAGGTACAACTCTGTTGCCTCCTTGAGGTTTGCCACTGCCTCTTCCACCGTCCCGCCCTGGCTGACGGTGCCCACCTCCGGGCATTCGGCGATGTACATATCCTCTTCCCTGGAGAGCACGGCCGTCAATATCAGGGTATCATCTCCCTTCATAGATAAGATATGCCGCTCCCGGACCGTATGGCAGAATCTTCGCACCTCATCCCTGTGCCGCTCTCCGCACCAGCGCCGCAAGATCCTCGAGATCGAAACAGGCGCAATCGCCCCTGCGCGAGAACGACCGTGCAACGACGCAGAAGTGCTCGCTCCGCCGGTCGTTGTGCCAGGAGACGAGTGACGCCTTTCGCTGCAACTCAGAAAAAATCTCTGCGGCATCGACATCGTCCTGCCATTTGCACTCGCAGAAGAGGATATGATGCGGGTCCTCGGCGAGGCAGACGATATCGATCTCCTCTCCCCGGTGCCACCAGCTCCCGATTCTGGTGAACACGAACGGCAGGAGAGCGCGGCGGTTGAAGTGATCGAAGAGGTCCATCACCATGTCCTCAAAATGTTTGCCGACATACCGGGCAAAGTGCGGCCGCACGTAATGGTCCGCGATCAGCCGGGCATTGCCGCGCTCAAGTGCATCAAGGTGGGGGTTGACGAAAGAGAACCAGAAGTCGAAAAGGTTGTCCGAGAGAAAGTAGAGCCCTTTTCTGCTCTTGTAGCCCTCGGTCACCGGGATGCGCCGGTACACCAGCTTCAGGTCGATGAGGATCGAGAGGTACTTGTTGACGATGCTCTTCGAAAGGCCGGTGTCGTTGCAGACGAGGCCGATGCTGTGGTTCCCCTGCGCAAGGGAGAAGAGGATGGAGAAGTAATACCTCGGTTCGACGAGTTCGGTCCTGAGGACGAACTCCACATCCCTGAAGAGAAACGAATCCTCCCTCATCACCTTCTCCTCGATATTCTCCTGAATATCCCGGTCGGGATCGGCGGCCATGAGGTATGCCGGTGTCCCTCCAAAGACCGCGTAAAACTCGACTGCCTTCTTCATCTCCCCCAGGTAATCGAGGACATGGACGAACCTGAGGGGTTGCAGCAGGATCTGCCCGGTCCTCCTCCCGAAGAGAGGACTCCCGTACTCCATCGTCGCCGATTCCATCATCGATATGCTCGACCCGGAGAGGATGAGAAATATCCGGGTATTTTTCAGGCGTGTATCCCAGTATTCCTGGAGCATGGAGGGAAGGGAGGGATCCTCCTTGATCAGGTAGGGAAACTCGTCGATGGCGATCACGATACGGGAGCCGGCGTGCTGGATGAGGTACTCAAAAAAACTGTCCCAATCAGAAAAACCATTCTTTTGAAGGAATGGGTCCTGGAAGTATGCGCCCAGATCTCTGGAAAATTTTCGGAGCTGCAGATTTTTCGACTCTTCCCGGGCGATCAGGTGTATTCCTGCGGTGGTATGGAGGAATTGATCGATAAGTTCGCTTTTCCCGATCCGCCGTCTGCCGTAGAGCACGATGAACTCTGCACTCTCGCTCCTGTAGCGCTCATGGAGATGGGTGAGCTCACGCTCCCGGCCAAGGAAGGCACTCATAAGTAATATACTATCAAGTGTACTATTTCAGGATTGTGGGAGGAGATACATGGGTTACGCCCCTGCCCCTGTCAGGGGTCTGGAGGTGGAGCTGGTGGTCGGGGGAAGACGGCGCCCATATCTGAGGGCGGGGTAGCGACCCATCGAAGACGGTGCGTCACCGGGATCGGTGAGCACGCGCAAAAGCCGGGGGGCCGGGCAAGAGGCTCTTCAGGGGGTGCTCATGCGCTCGCCCTCGCTGATCGGTCTTCCCGGTGGTGTGGTGCTGAACTGCCTGCACGGATGATCGTCTTCATGGCGGGGCGACTCCACCCGGGGATTATCCCGCCTGAAGGATCTCGATGAGCCTGGTGACGACCGATAGTATCGCCTGATCATTGAGGTGGCCGGCCCGATACAGGACAAGACTGGCATCTGCGGAAAAAAGTCGGTTTGGCCGGATATTGCTTGCTTTTTGGAGCGTGCCCTCGGTGAAATCGGTATCGCTGATGCTGATGGCATAGCGGTCCCTGACCTGCTGGCTCGTGATCTGGCAGAGGATGATGTCGTCGCCACCCGGGGTGGCAACGACGAGGGCCGGACGCCGTTTCACCGTTGTAAGATCAGAGAAGGGAAACGGCACGACAACAACATCGCCTTTTACAAGTCGCTCCATGCCTCCTCCTCCTCGGGAAGAAGCCAGTCTTTCCTGAGCACGGGCTCGCTCGCGAGGGCGGTGTCGGGTTCGGCCTTCTGGCGCGTATGTTTCAGGAACCTGATGAAACTGAGAACTTCTCTGGACGCCCCGGGCGAGAGATTGTTCAACTCGCTGATGATCTCCTCTTTCACGCGGCTCATGGCAGCATCAACCTGATCTGGTGTGGGAGCCCCTGTCCGGCAGGTACGGCGAGGGGGTTATCTTATCACTGATTTATTTTTCTGCAATTATGTATCTTTTGTGGATGCCGTCATCTGATCCGCACCGGTGATCCCGCTCATGATACTCTTTCATCTCCATGGCCGGGGCGAGTGCTCTCCGTTTTGTGCAGGTTCTGTTCGAGCAGGTGCACCCGGGCTCGACCACCGAGAGCCAGCCCCCCTGACCTCCCCTGTTCCCGGGCGGTTGCCGCCCTCATCCACGACCTCGCGCCAGACAGCAGGCGGAATACACACTGATGAAAAGCGTTGGAGCAGGTGTAAGCGACCAATCGCTGAGAGGTGGATCAGCGGCGAGGAATTACTGACCGCCCGCGGCATAGGCAATGTCCTGATCGAGGTCCTCATCGGCATAGTGCCGCAGGATCCTCCGTGCGCCAGGCAATGCCTCCCATTCCCACCGTTTCACCCCTGCAAGAGCACATGCCTTCCCCGACGAAAGAATGCAGCGCTGGTAGAGCGCCAGGGCAAGCTCCTGCTGCAGTGCAGCCTGGATGGCATCGGGAGGAAGGCGAAGCGCCGGACGCTTATCGTGAGGCACCATGATCGTGACGTCTGACATACCGTACGAAAAGGGATGGAACGGAGATCATAGAATAGTGGTGCTGGTGCTGAATGACCCTCTCTGGTGAGGGGGATAGAGTGGGTTGAATACGCTTAATGGTGAGGTCCCATCCTGGTGGGCGGTGCTCCGGGATCCCACAAAATGCCGCTCACTCTCCAGACCGGTACGGCTGCCGGTCATTCCCTCTTCTTCGGGATCGTAAATGTGCGTACGGGGATAATCCGGATCTGCCGGGAGGAATGTGTCTGATATGGCCGATATATGTCCAATAAATGTTCAGGAATTAGAGGGGGGGGTTGCTGTGATAGAACCTACTTCCTTCCCCTTTTCTGACCGGTTGGATCAAGAAAACCATTTTCCACGCGTTCGATCAGGTCACGGCAAAGCGTTTTCTTCGATGCTTCCGGAATAATCATGGTATATTCTGCAAGAGTGATTGCACGGTGCTGTTTCACCCCCGGTCATATGTATGATTGCGACATCCCATGCACTATCTGGAGGCACCGGTCATGCTGGTTACATTTGATAGCTATTTTGACGGTGCGTTCTGGTGCGCCCGCGGCAATGGGTGTGGACATCTTCACGCAGGGCACGACGCTTGACGAACTCATGCATAATGTCAAAGATGCCGTCGAACTCCACTTTGAAGAGACTATCGATGCCGGAGAGCAGATCACGGTTGTATCCCTGACAGAACTTCAGGTTGGTTCAAAGAGCTCTGGCAAAGGATCGTCAGGTGTTACTGCTCATCCTTGTGATAGAGATCCAGAAAGACCAGCAGATCCCTCTGCTGATCATAGCAGTATGATAACCGGAATGGGGGGATATATACCTCCCTCGTCTGCTTTCTGCCGTACCTCATCGGCTTTCCGATCGCCGGATCATTGACGATCCTGATGATCTGCTGCTTCACCCGGTTCTTCGTCGTGCGATCACGGATCTTTTTGATCGTTTTCTTGAAGGACGCATCGTAGGCAACGGTTACCATGATTCAAGATCGTTGATAAAATCGACATCGCTCTTTCTGGTGAATGTACCCTTTTTAAACTCCTTAAATGCCTTTTCTGTTCTCTCTGCGAAGATAATGTCTTCTTTTAGCTCCGGCTCCAGTTCATCAAGGGGTTTTACGATAAAACGGCCGCCCTCCCTGATGATGAGCAGGTGTGTCCCCTCGACAAGATCTTTCCTCATAGATGCCGGAATGACGATCTGCCCCTTCGAACTCAGTCTGGTGATGCCAATGTCCATGGGTGTCCTGTAAGATGTATCTTACCTGATCCCATATGGCTCTTTGCATGGTGCCGACCGAACGCCCCCGCCCCTCGGCCCTTCCCTCAGGCATCGCAGATGTCGAGCAACGCATGGATCAGGGGTTTTTGTGCCGGGATCTCGTGGGTGATGACGTCCCACACGATTTCCCAGTCTACACTGAAATAGGCATGGATCAGGCGGTCCCTCATCCCTGCCATTGCTTTCCAGGGAACCTCGGGGTGCGCCTCCCTGAAAGGCGGGGGGAGGTTCTTTGCCGCCTCGCCGATCACTTCGATGCTCCGGAGAACCGATCGTTTGAGCACCTCGTCGTGGACGAGGTCATCGAAGGTGATAGCGCCGCATTGCTCCTCCAGAAAAGCCATCTCCTCTGCAATATGGCGGAGGAAGACCTCTTCACGCCTCACACCAGATCACCTCGCCTTCGATTGTCGGGCGGAGGTAGGGATCGATCCCGCCTGTGGTGACCAGGTCGACCCTCCGGCCGAAGAGGTCTTCCAGGTACGCTATCAGGGCCATGAAGTTCTGAAATGTCGCCTTCCCAATCGCGAATTCGACGAGGATGTCGATATCGCTCGCCGGGGTATTCTCCCCCCGGGCGACGGAGCCGAAGATCCCGATCCGCTCCACGCCGAAGTGCTCCCTGATCCAGGCCGTTCGCTCCTGCAATCGCCTGAGGTCATCGGTCTGGAGGTGAGCGGTCATATTGAATCGAGTGGATCTGGGGTAAGGGCGTATTTATAGGTACCCGTGCTTTGTGTACCTCCGGTCCGGGGGCGGTGCGCAAAACCCGTCACCAGGCCTGGATGAACCAGCATCCCTGCCAGGGCGGTTGCCGCCGGCAGACCGCAGGCGGAATGTTGGAGTGGGCTCAGGCGACCAATCGCCGAGAGGTGGATCAGTGGGGAGGAGTTACTGACCGCCTGCGGCTATAAGCGATTGTCCTGATCGAGGTCCTCGTCGGCATAGTGCCGCGGGATCTTCCGTGCGCCAGGCAATAGCTCCCATTCCCACCGTTTCACCCCTGCAAGAGCACATGCCTTCCCTGACGAAAGAATGCCGCGCTGGTAGAGCGCCAGGGCAAGCTCCTGCTGCAGTGCAGCCTGGATGGCATCGGGAGGAAGACGGAGCGCCTGACGCTTATCGTGAGGCACCATGATCGTGACGTCTGACATACCGTACGAAAAGGGATGGAACGGAGATCATAGAATAGTGGTGCTGATGCTGATGATCCCTCTCTGGTGAGGGGGATAGAGTGGGTTGAATACGCCCGTATCGTCCCGGGATCCGGGGGTCGCCCGGCCAATCCCTGCCCATGCCGCCGAGATCCGGAGATCCGGCCCCTGCGGACGGCATCGGAGAAACACGGGAAATGCCGCCCCCTCTCCTGCCCCCCTGGCAGGCCGTATGATTGGTAGTAATGAAATGCCTTCAAACCCTCGCATACGGCTGGGGGTGGAGCCGGAATCCGGGCGGAAATTGGTTTTATTCTTGGCCTGATTGGAGATTACTGCGTTTTTTATGGTGTTTTCCTGGTTCAGTGGGGACGATTCACTCTTCCCCTATCTCTAGAATACGCCTGTACAGACTGTCCTGAATCCATCGTCAATCCGTTCCGCGAGGAGAACTGCCCCGGGAGTACAGACGAGATCGGGTGACCCGTACTTCATGCCCAAAATGGACGAGATCGTGCTCTGCGCTTTTTTCCAGAGACCTTCCGTAGCCCCGCCGCTCGTTATCAGGTGAACGCCATGCAAGGGGACGGCAGTAGATCGCGGAGACGGGAGCGGCCCCATGGCAACCCTTATGATCCCCTATTCAGATAGGAGAGGATCAGATGAGCCTGTATGCAGATGTGCTCGAAAAACGGGATGATATCCTGCGGATCGCAGCAGGTCACGGCGCCCGTACAGTCCGGCTCTTCGGCTCCGTCGTCAGGGGCGAGGAGACCCCGGAGAGCGATATCGATCTCCTCGTCGAATTTGAACCGGGACGAAATCTCCTCGACCATGTCGCTCTCGTCCAGGACCTGGAGAACCTGCTCGGCCGCACGGTCGATGTGGTGACCGAGGGGGGGCTGCACTGGTATATCAGGGACCGCATCCACCGGGAGGCCGTCCCCCTGTGAAAGACGCTCTGGCCGTACCTCATCCATATCCTCGAATGTACCGACAGGATCGAGTCCTACACGCAAGGGAGGGCGGGACGCGTTCATGACATCTCCGATGGTGCAGGATGCGTATGATCCGGAACCTCGAGATCATCGGCGAGGCGGTGAAGCAGGTCTCCGAATCGGTGAGAGAGAAACGCTCCGAAGTACCCTGGCGGGCGGTTGCCGGCCTTCGTGATATCCTGGTATATGGGTGTGGATCTGACCGCTGTCTGGGACGTCGTCGAAGAGGGTCTCCCTGCGCTGAAGCGGGCAGTTGCAGAAGATCCTTGCCACACTGCAGCAGGACTCCTGACCTGGCGCTCTCTCCCGGGGGAGAATGGGGCCTTGCCCGGCCGGAAGAAGACGGGGGCCATATCTTGAGGTCACGGCCCAATCGTAGAGGGTACACTGCTGGCCCCCTCTTCGTGCCCCGCTCTCCCTCACTCCAGATACGAAAAGATCGGTTCCAGGTCCCGGTAGCCGACCAGCTGCCCCCCGATCCGACGCTGGGACTGATCGCCCCCATAGACCACGAACGATCGATCGGGCGTGTTGCCGGAGAGCCCATTCCAGTACGCGATCTCTTTGAAGAAGTCGGAACTTGCCGTCCTGCCCGATTTGATCTCGACCGGGACAAGGTCCAGTCCTCCATATTCGATGACGCAGTCGATCTCGTGCCCGAGTTTATCCCGCCAGAAGAAGAGATTGGACTCTTTGCCCCGGTTGAATCTAAACTTCAGGAACTCTGTTATAATGAGCGATTCAAAGAGCCCTCCTTTGAGAGGATGATAACAGAGATCGTCGGCATGCTGTATCCCGGCCAGGTGTGCGGCAAGACCCGGGTCGGTGAAGTAGAGTTTTGGCATCTTCACCAGCCGCTTGTTGAAGTTTTTGTGGTGGGGCCTGATCAGGACGATCAACGACGATGTCTCAAGAAGGGACAACCACTCTTTCGCCGTGTTATGGGTGATGCCGCAGTCATTGGCAAGGGACGAGTAGTTGACCACCTGGCCTGACCGGTGGGCGCACATCTTCATAAATGCCTGGAATGTCGAGAGGTTCTGCACCTGCTTGAGAAGACGGAGATCACGCTCAAGGTACGTCTGAATATATGACGAATAAAAATCTGCCGGGTGAATGGCGCTGGCGTACGGGCGGGGGAAGAGACCGGCATAGAGGAGGTCCTCGTACCGTCCGGCCTCAATCCCGGCCCGGGCAAGTTCCCTCATCGAGAGGGGGAGCAGTTTGATGATCCCGACCCGGCCGGCAAGCGACCGGGATACCCGCTCCATCATCAGGAAGTTCCGGGACCCGGTGAGAATGAACTGCCCCGGCCTCTGATGCCTGTCCAGAACGCCCTGGAGATACGAAAATATCTCAGGGACCCGCTGCACCTCATCAAAGACTGCCCCGCTCTTCTCGTACTGCGTAAGAAAACTGCGTGGATCCTCCTCTGCAAAGGCGCGGGTGTCAGGATCTTCCAGTAATACATCAGGCAGATCCGGGAAGACCGATCGGACGAGGGTCGTCTTTCCTGACTGGCGGGGGCCGATCGCCGATACTGCTGGAAATCCCCGGGCGAGCGATCGGACCTTCCTCCTCTGCATCCCGCTGGATGATGGAGGCCCTGCTGGACAGATTGTAAATCGTATTTACAATTTGTCCATATGTGTCTGCCTCTCTCCAGAGATTAGAGTGGAATACTATCTGAGGATGTCAATGGACGCAAAGAAAAAAAGGCCCTGTTCAAATCCCCCATATCTTTGTGGAAATTTGCGTCTATACGTCTGCCAGAGGCTGATGAACAGCGGATCAAAGACGAACTGATGGCTCTCGCAGACGAAACATATCCTCATGTGCACATCAAAAAACTGAATGGCCATCCTGATGCCCCGGTTTATGCTCTTCGTGCAGGGCAGTACCGGGCGATTCTCACCATCGATGGTGATATCATGGTTATTTTCGTGATCGAGGTCGAAAATCGGAGCACCGTCTACCGGAAGTAAGGATCCCGTGTTCATGGGCTCTCCAACCTCTTTTTCCATCAGACATGCCGACCCGGGCTCCAGGATCAGCAGCACTAAATTTTCATTTTCTCTCTGCGTGTACCCTCTCCGATTTTCATTTTTGTGTAAAAAAGAAAATCATCTGCGCAGAAATCACCCTCTTTTTTTTCATTTTTATCCTCGAAAATTTTCAGCATATGGCAGAAAAGATCTCTCTACACACGCACAACCGATCGGTCTTGAGATCCGATCTGCGTGCAGCAGCACGCAGTTTGGATCCTGGACCTTCCGGAAATACACGCAGGATCAGGGGGCGGCACTTCCTGCCGGAGAACCCGGCCAGTGCACGTCGCCTCCTTTCGCGCGGGCTCCCCCCTCCGGCCCTCTCTCCCGGGTCAGCTCCGCCTGTTTCGGGTTCCTCGATCAGGGCGGCGCCGCACTTCCTGACGACGTTTTGGCGGTGACGCCGACCGGCACCTCTTTTGCCCTCCAGAAAGAGAGATCCTGGCGATGGCAGACCGGTACCGTGTCGAATACCGCGCCGGGATCCGGCGGATAGAGGTCCTCAGCGGGGACGGCGAGATCGTCGTCCAGGCGCCCCGCGGCACGCCTGAAGAGCAGATCCGCGCTGCCGTGGGAGAGCACAACCACCCTGCCGGCCTCTTCAGGATCGGCTGGCGCCTCATCCCTTATTCCGTGGAATTTCGCCCCCGCTGCCGGACCGTGACCGTCGGGGTCGGGGACGGCGCACTCGTGGTGCGGGCGCCGCCGGGAACGAACCGGCACGAGATCGACGCCGCCCTCCGCACCCATGAAGCGAGAATCCTGCGGGCGCTGGCACCCCGGCGGGGCGAAGAATCTGCCGCCCTTCTCGTCGGTGGAATGACAATCCCGTACGTGATCGCCTACCGGTCGCGGGCGGTCAACCTCACCCTCAGGGTCCTGCCCGACAACACGGTCCGCGTCACCGCCCCCCCGGGCATATCGACAGACCGCGTTCGCTCATTCGTCGAATCGCACGCCGCGTACATCCATCAGCGTATCGCCGCCCCGGAAAGAACACCGGCGCTGCCGGTCGAGTACGCCGATGGGGGCGTGCTCCTCCTCTCCGGAAAAACGGTGACGATCAGGGCAGAGGAAAGGAGTGGGCCCTCCCTCGAGGGAGACCTCCTCCTCGTCCCTGACGACCGCCCGGTCGAAAAAACGGTATCCGCATATCTCCGGGCGGCCACACTCGCCCGGGCGAACCGCTCCCTCCCGCAGTATGCCGGCGCATTCGGCGTCGCTGTTCCCCCCGTGGAGGTCCGCTTCATGAAGACCTTCTGGGGCCGCTGCCACCCGGACCCGAAGATCGTCTTCAACGAGCGCTGTGCGATGCTCCCCCCCGACCTCATCGACTACGTCGTCGCCCACGAACTCTGCCACATCCTCCACCCCCACCACCAGCGGCCCTTCTACGACGCCCTCAGGGCGGTCATGCCCGACGCCGACGCACGAAAGGAGCGGTTGAAAAACTATCACCCGTGCTGGGCGAAGGGCACCTGACCGTTCAACAAAAGGTATCAACCAGGAGCACCGAATACTCAAGTAAACGGCATATCACCATGATCGTCATCGGCATCGATCCCGGGCTGGCAAGAGTCGGCTACGGCGTCCTCAGAAAAGGCGAGCGGTTTCCGGCGCCGCTGGCCTTCGGCTGCATCGAGACCGGCGGGGACCGGAGCCCCCCGGAGCGGCTGCTCGAGATCCACGAGCGGGTCTCGGCCCTCCTCGACGAATACGACCCCGCATGGGTCGTCCTGGAAAAGTTGTTCTTCTCCAGGAACGTCACCTCGGCGATGCATGTCAGCGAGGCCAGGGGCGTCATCCTCCTCGCCGCCGAGCAGCACGGGGTCGGGATCGCCGAGTACACCCCGAACCAGATCAAACAGGCCGTCACCGGATCCGGGCGTGCCGACAAACACCAGGTGCAGGAGATGATGCGGCGGCTCCTCCGCCTGGACGAGATCCCCCGTCCGGACGACGCCGCCGACGGCCTCGCCATCGCCCTCTGCCACATCAATATGGTACGATAAGATGATCGCTCATCTCTCTGGAGAACTGGCATCCACCGGCGACCGGTGGGTGGTGATCGATATCGGCGGCGTCGGCTACCTGGTGCAGGTGACCAGGCCGACGCTGGAGAGCCTCAGGCAGACCGAGGGCCGCGTCATGGTGCACACCCATATGGTGGTCCGCGACGACGACCTCCAGGTCTATGGCTTTCTCCACCCGGGCGAGCGCGACCTCTTCACGATCCTGATCGGCGTCACCGGGATCGGCCCCCAGACCGCCATGAACATCCTCTCCGGCCTCTCCTTCGAGGAATTTGCGATCGCCGTCATCGACGAGGACGAGCGGGCGCTCACCCGGATCCCCGGGATCGGGCAGAAGGGTGCAAAACGCCTGATCCTGGAGCTCAAGGAGAAGATGAAGAAGCGCGCCGATACCCTGGCCGTCAGCAGGCGCCCGGCCGCGGCTTCCGACGCCGCGAGCGCCCTCATCTCCCTCGGGTTCTCGCCGCAGGAGGCAGAGGCGGCAGTCGACGCCGTCCTCCCCGGCCTCGCCGACCCGACGGTGCAGGCGCTGATCAGGGCCGCGCTTGCCCGTCTCAGGGAGCGTCGATCCCCATGAACGAACGCATCCCCTCGCCTGCCGTCCTTCAGGACGAGCCCGACGACGCCGCCATCAGGCCGGCGCGCTTCGACGAGTTCGTGGGCCAGCCGCAGGTAAAAGAGACTCTCGCCATCGCCATCGCCGCCGCGAAAAAGCGCGGCGAGTCCCTCGACCACATCCTCTTCTCCGGGCCTCCGGGCCTGGGCAAGACGACCCTCGCCCAGATCATCGCACGGGAGATGGGGGTCGGGATCAGGAGCACCTCAGGGCCGGTGCTCGAGCGGCCCGGCGACCTGGCCGCCCAGCTCACCGCCCTCTCCCGCGGCGACATCCTCTTCATCGACGAGATCCACCGGTTAAACCCGGTGGTCGAGGAGATCCTCTACCCGGCGATGGAGGACTCCTGCATCGATGTGATGATCGGCGAGGGGCCGGGCGCCCGCTCGGTCCAGCTCCCCCTCGAGCCCTTCACCCTGGTCGGGGCGACGACGAAGGTCGGGCTGCTCGGCTCTCCCCTCCGCGATAGGTTCGGCTTCATCTTCCGCCTCAACCTCTACGAGGCCGCCGACCTGGTCAGGATCGTGGAGCGGAGCGCCGCGATCATGCAGACCCCGATCACCCCCGAAGGGGCGGACGAGATCGCACGGCGGAGCCGGGGCACGCCCAGGATCGCCAACCGTCTCCTCAGGCGGGTGCGGGACTTCGCCCTCGTCCGGGGCGACGGCCGCATCGACGGGGCGACCGCCGACGCCGCCCTCACCATGCTCGGCATCGACCGCCTGGGCCTCGACGACCTCGACCGCCGGATCCTCTCGGTGATCGCAGAGGACTTCGGCGGCGGGCCGGTCGGGGTCAGGACGATCGCCATCTCGGTCGGGGAGGAGGTTCGGACCGTCGAAGAGGTCTACGAGCCCTACCTGATCCAGATCGGGTTTATCAAGCGCACGCCCCAGGGCCGGGAGACGACCGCCGCCGCCCGGCGGCACCTCGATGCCGCCTGAGGCTTGTTCAACCGAAGAAACGCCGATGCTCAATGCGTTCGATGCTCCGGGGGCACGTGGCACCTGGAGAGCGATGGTAGAGGGGATCACCCTGTGGATCGGTCTCCCCGGGGCAGGGGCGGCGTTGTGTCAGCGTACGAGAAATCGGATTCTGCCGGTGTCGGGGGGCTGGCCGGCCCGCAAAACTGCGATAGGGGCAGGGACGGGCAAGCCTCGCCGGCATGTCCATCCATCATTTTTCATCGAGAGAGGCTCCGATCTCCCGTTCCCGCAGATCCAGGGCAATCGTATGCGGGGATCCGGGGGTAAGAGCCCCCGGGCAGAGGCGGACTTCGCTATTCGTTCTATCGTCTCTTCGTACCTGGAGAGTAAGAGTTCTGGAAAACCGAGCAGCCTCCCCCGGGAGGCTAGCCGCCCCCCGATCCCCCTGCACATGCGATTGGGGCAGGGGTGGGCACACCACGCCAGCCGGACCATCAAGATTTTTTTCATCGATAGATGCTCCGCCTGGCCCTTCCCCGCATTTCAGGAGCAATCCTCGCGCGGGGGTCTGGGGGTGCAACCCCCAGCGCGGGGCGGGATTTGTGTGACCGTATGGGAAATCAGGTTCGGCCCCTGCCGGGGGGCTAGCCGCCCCCGACCCCCCCGCACATGCGATTGGTGCGGGGATGGGCAAACCTCGCCGGCATGTCCATCCCGCTTTTTTTACCGATAGATTCTCCACCTCGCCTCTCCCCGCATATCCGGGGCAATTCGCTTTGCGGGGGTCCGGGGCAGAAACCCCGGCGCGAATCTTGGGGAAGGCGAATGAATCACGCGTGCATCCGGAAAAGTGAGGGTTTATATAAAGCTGTTCTCCGGGAGTATCTCACCCGAAGATTCGCGCCTGGAGCGAGAGGCTCTAAATCGCCCCCGGTGCTGAAAACTCATGCTCCGGGCGCGAAGCGAAGTCGATGGTCTGACCTCCTGAAGATAGTCTCAAACATTTTAGCGAAGTAATGTGGCCGAAAACCACCGGATCGTCTCCTCCAGCCCCTCCTCCAGGGAGTAGACGGGATCGTAGCCGAACGCCTCGCGTGCCCGGGTGATGTCGGCGAGCGAGTCCCGCACGTCCCCGGCCCGCCGTTCCCGGTGGATTGGTTCGATATCAGTCCCGGTCAGGTCCATGATCGTCCGGGCGAGGGCGTTGATGCTTGTGCGCTCCCCGCAGGCGATGTTGAACGCTCCCTGCGCATCGCTCTGCATCGATTTTATGTTCGCCTGCACCACGTTTTTCACGTAGGTGAAGTCCCGCGTCTGTTCGCCGTCGCCGTCGATCACCGGCGGCTGACGGTTCAGGATCCACGCCAGAAAGTGCGGGATCACCGCCGCGTACTGCGAGTTCGGGTCCTGCCGCGGGCCAAAGACGTTGAAATACCGGAGGCAGACGGTCGAAAGCCCGTAGAGGTCGGAAAAAACCCGGCAGTAGTGCTCGTCTGCGAGTTTCGAGACGGCGTACGGGGAGAGCGGGGCCGGGACCATATCCTCGCGCTTCGGGAGGACCGGCGTGTTCCCGTAGACCGACGAGGAAGAGGCCATCACGACCTTTCGCACCCCGCAGTCCCTGGCGGCGATCAGGACATTCAGGGTGCCGGTGACGTTCGCCTCGTGCGTCGCCATCGGGTTCTCCACCGAGCGCTGGACACTCGGGAGTGCGGCCTGATGGAAGACGCCGTCCGCCCCTGCAAAGACCCTCTGGAGGAGGGGGAGATCGGTCACGCTCCCCTGAACGAACGATATCCGTCCCTCATTGAGGAGCGGCTCGATGTTCTCGATGTGCCCGGTCGAAAGGTTGTCGAGCACGATCAGGTCGTGCGCATCTGCAAGTTCTTCGGTGAGGTTCGAGCCGATAAACCCTGCTCCTCCTGTAATGATATACTTCAGATCATCGCCTCGTCTGAGTAACGACAGAATTACTATATAAATATTTGTATATTGTGCTCGCCTTATTTCTGCCTTCCTCTCCCCGAGGAGGCGATGAAGCGGGTGTGCGCCAGCATCAGGTCTGTCCTGGTCAAAAACCCGGTCAGGCGGTCGGGGTCGCCGTCCCCGACGACCGGGAGGTGGTGGATATCGTGCTCGATCATCACCCGCAACGCTTCTTCGAGGGTGCGCCCCTCGTGGATCGTCAGCGGGGAGCGTGTCATCCTCTCCCCGACCGGCCTGGAGAGATCGCCGCCGGCCAGGAGCTCGCGCACGTCCCGCGTCGTGATGATCCCGACGAGGCGGTCCCCTTCGAGGACCGGATAGCCGGTGTGGGTCGTGGTCGAGATCAGGGAGAAGACCTTTGTGCAGGGGTCTTCGGGGGAGAGGGAGATGACCGAGGGGGCCGGGACCATCACCCCGCCCACCCGGATCGCCTCCAGGACGTCCACCTCGAACTCGCCCCGGTGAGCGCCCGACTCTGCCTTGCTCTGCACCTGCTCGAGAAAGATCGTCTCCTCGCGGGCGAGCACATAGGCCACCGCCACCGCTCCCATCGCCGGCACGAAGAGGGAGAAGTTCCCGGTCATCTCGACGACCATGATCAGCACGGCGATCGGTGCATTGGAGATGGCGCCAAAGAGGGCGATCATCCCGACGACCACGAAGCCCGGCACCAGGTCGAGCGGGACCATGCCCGGGAGAACCGTGTGGAAGGCCATGCCGACCGCCCCGCCGGCCACCGCGCCGATCATCATCCCCGGGGCGAAGACGCCGCCGCTCCCGCCCGAACCGATGGTTAAGGAGGTGGTGAGGATCTTGACGAAGGGGATGACGAGGAGGACAGAGAGCGGGAGCATCGAGTAGAGGGCGAGCTGGACAAAGCCGTAGCCGGTCCCGAGACCGGCCAACCCGATCACCGCCGTTTCCGGAGAGAAATAACAGAGCCCGACCGCAACGGCGCCGGTGAGGAAGGCGCCGGCGAGGGGCTTGACATGGTTCGGGATACCGTATCGCTCAAAAAATGCGGAAAACACCTTCTTCGTCCCGTAAAATGTCCTGATATAGAGGATGCCGAAGCCGGCGCAGATCACGCCGAGGACGAGGAAGAAGGGGAGCTGGGGGATGGTCCACGACACCGCCACCGGCGAAAAGATCGGATCGAAGCCTTCGAAGGTCCCGAAGATCGCATACCCGATCACCGAGGCGAGAAAGCCCGGGACGATCGCGTCCGACTCGAAATCGCGCCGGTAGAGCACCTCGGCCGCAAGGATCGCCCCGCCGAGGGGCGCCTTGAAGATCGTGCCGATCCCGGCCCCGATGCCGGTGGCGATCGCGATGCGCCGCTCCTTCTCGGAAAGCCCGAGATAGTCGGCGACGATCGATCCGAAGCCGGCCGAGATCTGGGCGGTCGGCCCCTCCCTGCCCGCGCTTCCGCCGGTGGAGATGGTGATGATCGCCGTGATCGCCTTGAGCAGGGGTATGCGGCGCCGGATCCGCCCGTCGCCGTGAAACGCCCTGATCGCCGCATCGGTCCCGTGCCCCTCGGCCTCAGGGGCGAAGGTATAGACCAGGAGGCCGGAGAGGAGGCCGCCGAAACAGATCACCGGCAGAATGAGCCAGGGCGTTTCCGGGGGCGACCAGAGGGAGATATCGGCGATGCTCTGCCCCTCCTCGGGGAGGTTGAACCCGACGATCGTCTCCATGAAGAAGTGTGTCCCGATCTCGAGCCCCTCAAAGAAGAGAAGGGCGCCGACTCCGGAGATCACGCCGACTACGATGGCGATGAGGAGAATCCGCTGCGAAGGTGTGGCGCCGCCGGTCATGGTTTTTCAGCATGAACATTGTGGGGCAAACGGGATAAAACGTATCTCGTCATCCCTGAATTGCCATCGGACAGGATATGGCCGGCCTTGCGGGGCGCAGCAAAAACTCTGCGCGCTCATCGAGCAATCGGGGGATTTCGGCGCGTATAATGGCGCGATGGGATCGGGAGGGGGATTCTCCGTGAAGTATTAGATTAACTATCTATAAAAGTTAATTAAAAATTGTGTACCTGCCTGGAAGACCGGTTCGGGTACGGCGCCGCGAAGATCCGGTTTTGCACTATCGTTTAGAAAGTCTTTAATAAGATTTCAAGAGAGTTAAGTTTGACCTATACGAGAAAGACTTTATAGTGCTGTATAGGTAGGACGTTTAAGAGGTGTAAAGAAAAATGGTGTTCCATCCTCCAGTAGCAATTGTCGCAAAGGCGGGTGACGTCGGCAAGTACAAGGTCGGCCTGCCCGCATGGAACATGATCCTGAGAGGGTTCATGTCAGGAGCCTACATCGCCATGGGTGCCGGTCTGGCAACCGTCTGTGCCACGGGTGCAGCCGGCTTCCTCGGTGCCGGTATGGCAAAGGTGATCCTGGGTTCCGTCTTCCCCGTTGGGCTTATCATCACCGTCCTTACCGGTGCAGAACTCTTCACCGGCGACGCGATGCTCGCCCCGATGGCCGCGTTTATCCACAAGATCTCCTGGGCCAGCGTGATCAACCTCTGGATCTGGGTCTATATCGGCAACCTGATCGGCTCGCTCATCTACGCCTACATCATGTCAATGGGCCCCCTGACCAGCTGGAACGCTGCAGGTGTCGGTGTTGCAAACGCCTTTGGCGTGAACGCCGTGGCCATTGCAGTGGGCAAGATATCGTACTTCAGTGCTCCAGCCGTATGGTCGCTCTTCCTTAAGGCGATCGGCTGTAACTGGCTCGTCAACCTGGCTATCCTCCTCGGCATCTGCGCCGACGACGCGGTAGGCAAGTTCTTCGGCATCTGGTTCCCGATCATGGCCTTCGTTTCGACCGGGTTCGAGCACTGTGTCGCAAACATGTACTTCATCCCGGCAGGCATCATGACCGCACCATACCTCACCGCCGAACAGGCCGCAGGCATCGGTGCAAACCTCCAGAGCCTCAGCTGGGCAACCTTTGTGACCAACAACCTGATCGTCGTTACCATCGGCAACATCGTTGGTGGCCTGCTCTTCGTCGGCGTCATTTACTGGGTCGCCTTCAAGAAAGAGATCGCGGCACTCAAGTAACCAGCGTGTACAATGGAAATCAGAAACATCAACGTGCGGATGTCGGCCGTTTCCCTGGCCGTCGCCGCATTTTTTATCGTTCTCGTCCTGGTGACGTTCACGCTCACCGGCGACCGCAGTATTCTCATCTGGGGCATCCCGACGATCATCCTGCTCTTCGTCATCCCGCTGGCGCTCAACTACATGAGCCAGAGCCAGTATGCCGAACTGGTCCCTGTCTATGAACAGGAGGCAAAGGACGTCAGGATCAAGGCGATCAACGAGAGTATGCTGGGCAAACCAGTCAGGATCCGCGGTGTCGTCGAACGATCGATGTTCCGTTTCCTGAACCGTCCGCAGTACCTCGTCGCCGATAAGAGCGGCGAGATCTCGGTGAAGATGTTCACGTCGCCGCAGGAAGACGTCAAAAAAGGCGACGTCGTCGAAGTGCTCGGTATTATCATCCGTCGGTACGTGGCGGCCGGAGAACCGGTGGTCAACTGCGTCTCGATCAGGAAGATAAAGCCGCAAGAAAAGTAACTCTTTTGCATGAAGGAGCAGGGGGCCTAGGAAAAGCCCCGGTGCAGTCCTTCATCGAGGGAAGAACGTCTCTCCCTGTTCAGTCTTGCGATATACTCGTCGAAGAGATGGATCCTGGTGCTCACCGGGAAAGGTATCTTCAGCGTGGAGATCACCGCCTCGCCGGTATCGAGGGTCTGGATCTCGGTGTCCATGCGGGAGAGGTCCTGTTTTGCGCTGCTCGCGACGATATCGCGGTCGCCGCGGTCCCCGAGCCCCATCACCACGAAGGTGTTGAGCTGGGCGAGCACGCGGGGGTCGATGTTCTTTGGCTGCTGGGTGACGACGCAGAGCCCGACGCCGAACTTCCGCCCCTCCATCGCCGCCTCGCGGAAGATCTGCGTCCGCCGTCCGCCTGCTCCGAGCACCCGCTGCGCCTCCTCGATGGCGATGAGCACCTGCGGGGGCTCCTCTTCGCGTGCGACGCCCCACTCGCGGTGGCGCTGCATGATCCGCCGGGCGATCACCGAGAGGGCGAAGAGTTCGCTGCGCTCGCCCATCTTCGGGATGTCGATGAGCACCACCCGGTTCTCCTCCAGGGCGGAGATGATCTCCTCGATCGCCGAGCCCGAGGGTTTTAAGAAGGCGGCGTTCGTCCGGGTGAGGATCTGGACGTGGCGGGCGATCACCTTCAGGGTGCCCGGGTGGAAACCGCAAAGTTGTTTGGCAGTCGCTTTATGATTTTCCGGATACGTCGCCTCTTTTGCCGGATCGAAGGTCTCGAAGTCGGTGTCCTGGAAGAAGCCGATCAGTTCTGCGCCGTTCACGTCCTCCAGGAGTTCGAGGACATCGCGCTGGGCGTCCGAGTGGTCGAAGAGGAGGTTGAGGTCGGAGGCCCGCACGTCGTCGTACTCGAGCCTGAGCCTGGAGAACGAGTATTTCTTCACGCTCTCCTCGTCGATCGTGAAGACGGCGAGACCGTCCCTCCCGGCCGTGTAGTGGATGAGCCCTTTCGTCGATTCCCCGGTCGATGAGCGCCCGCCGGTGGCGTACTCCCCGTGCGGGTCGACGATCAGGAGCCCGAACTGCTTCTCCCTCATGCACGAGGCAGAGAAGATCTTCATGAAGTTGCTCTTTCCCATCCCGGTCGTCGCAAACACGCCCATGTGCTGGGCCATCACCCGCGCGTGGAGGGCGACCCTGACGCCTTCCAGGACGCCCTGCCCGGTCTTCATCACCCCGACCTCGATCTCGCCCATCAGGCCGCGCAGGAAGTCGAGGTCGTCTGCGGTGGCGACCGAGACCAAAGAGAACTTTGCCGGGATCGTGTTTGGCCGCCTGAACTTCTTCTCCTGGTCGAGGTAGCCGAGGGGGACGGCGTCGACGCCCAGGAAGACGTCCTCGCCCATCTGGTAGAAGTGCCTCGTATAGGACCGCGTGTCCCACTTCGGGTCGGCGAAGTTGCAGTCGTGGAGGATGTCGGTGACCTTCCCGAAAAAGGCGAGTCCTTTGACCGTGTCCTGGATTTTCAGGAGGTCGCCGACGCAGAGGAGTTCGTCGTGGGGGACGATGAAGCGGTACGAGAGGACGCTGGTGCCGATCAGCCTGAAGGCGGCGCCTTCGGTTTCAATAGCGTGCAAATTCATCATGCATATCTCCGAACAATTCCTGGTATTCGCGCTCTGTCATGCCCCGTCCTGAAAGCGCCCCGATCACCTGCTGCTTCACGAACTCCGTCTGATCGGCGGTGATTGCGGCCATGCGGTGGGCGTCGAAGAGGGGGAAGGGGTAGCCGGTGACCCGGCCGTCGTCGGCATAGGCGGCAAGGGCCGAGAACGTCCTGGCCGCCTCGTCAGGCGAGGTGCCGACCGGCAGGTCCACCTTGAAGGGGTGCGGCGATCCGGGGTGGAGGCAGGCGACATAGGTGGCGCCAAAGTCCCACTCCAGGTGGCGCACGGCGTCGCCCAGGGTGGCCGGGATCTCGAGGTACCATGGGCCCGCGACGCCGAGCCGGCGAGCCAGCGCCGCGGCGGCCGGGACGAGGGGGATGCCGTTCCCCCAGGTCGCCGCCGCCGCCTTGGTCACCGCCGCCACCAGGACGCCGCGCCCGGCAGCCTTCCTGAGGATATCCATCAAGACCGGGCGGTGGCTCTCGTGGCCCACCCTGAGGGCGCCGTCCAGGAGGAGGACGTCGCCGGCGTCCAGGCTCTCCGCGAGGCGGCGTGCGACCCAGTACTCCAGGGTGTCGCGCAGGGTGGCGGCGGCCTCTGAACGGTCCTCATTCTCGAGGGATCGTGCCGGGAGGGCGCCGTCGAAGCATTCTGCATAGAGATCGGCATACGCCAAATTTTCCCGTTCAGGCCCGATCCGAAAGGCCCTGAGCGGGCTCTCCCCGGCATGCGCCCTTTTTCCCCCGAGATAGGTGACCTCGACCGCCCGCACGACCGCCACCGAGAAACTCCCCGAGGCCAGCACCTCGGCATTGCTCCCGTCCACCGCGGCGATGTGCCCGGGGCATGCAGGAGGGCAGGGGAGATAGGACGAGGCGTCAAAGCCTCCGCAGGCGGCGAAGCGTTCGGCAAGGTCAGAGGGACGGATGTGCGCCATCCATGCAAGGACGGCGGCGACGTCGCCGGGATCGACCGGGATCACTCAAGGGCCTCCACGTGGCTCTCAGGGCCAGGCCCGGCCTCGACGCGCAGCGTCGTCTCGAACTCCTCCTGCACCTCGCCGACATGGGAGATCAGGAAGATCTGCGGGAAGTGGGCCTCCTGGGTCCGCAGCGCCCGTATCAGGTTGGCCCGCCGCTCCTCGTCCTGGCTCCCGAAGATCTCGTCGAAGATGAGGACGGTGGCGTCCTGGACGCCGCGCACCTCGGCCAGGTAGCGGGAGAGGGCGATGCGCAGGGCGATGGCGATGTCGTCCTGTTCGCCGCCCGAGAAGCGCTCGGCCGGGTAGTCCTCGCCCATATCGTTGATCAGGGGCGTGAAGTCCTCGTCGATGAAGACGGTGTCGTAGCGGCCGTCGGTGATCTCGCCGAGCACCTCGCCGACGACGCCTTCGAGCCGGCCCCGCACCACGCCGAGGAGGTAGGCGGCATATTCGGAGATGAGGGAGCGGGCGAGTTTCAGGTGCTCGCGCTCCGTGTGCAGGGCGGCCGCCTGCCCCCTCAGGGCGCGGGCCCGCTCCAGCCTGGCGGCGAGATCGACCCGCACCTCTTCACGGTGGGCGAGGTCGCGCCGCTTTCCGGCAAGGTCCTCCCTGAGAGCGGCGCACCGCTCGGCGGCCCGCCGTCCCTCCTCCTGCACCGCCTGCAGGACGGCGGGATCGAAGCCGAGGGCCTGGATCTTCGCCACAATCTCCTGGAGCCGCTCCTCTGCCTCATGAAGCGCACCCTTTACCGCCGCCAGCTCCTCCTCCCGTGCCGGCAGGTGCCCGGTGGCGATCTTCACCTCGACATGGCGATCACGCCGCGCCCTGGCGGCCCCGGCCTCCTTCCTGAGGAGGGAGTGCCGCTCCTCGTCGTGGCCGATCTCCTCCATTGCGGTGCTGCACGCCTGCATGGCACGGCGCTGCTCCTCGAAGCGGGAAAGTGCAGCGGCTCTCTCCTCCTCGATCGCCGCTCGCCCGGCAAGGCGCGTCTCGGCCGCCAGGTACTCCTTCCACACCGCCTGGAGCCTGTCTTCCTCCTCCTGGAGAGCGTGCAGATTCCCGGCCTGAAAACCGAGGGCTGCACGCATGGCCAGGGCGCGCTCGATCGCGGCGCGGGCCGCCTCTGCCTCCTGGACGAGCCCTTCGCGCTCCCTGATCTTCTCCGGCAGGGCGGCGCACTCGCCAGAGAGACGGTCAAAGCGCCCCTTCATCGCTTCAAGGTCGGCGCACCGCTCCTTCACCAGCCGGTGCCGTTCAGTGTCATAGCCCGGTGACCCGAGGGCGGCGAGCCCCTCCTCCTCTGCGTCGACGGCCTGCTTGAGGGCCCTGATCCGCTCGCCCCTGGCTCGTACGCCCTCTTCGAGGACGGCGATCTCCCTGGCGCGCTCCCCTGCGGCCCGGGCCGCCGCGGCGAGGACCTTCTGGCGGGCCGCGAGGCGATCGCGCTCCCCTGTCAGGTCCCGGGCCCGCGCATCCAGGGCCCTGATCTCGGCGAGGGTCTCCCCGGCCTTCCCGTTAAGGTCGGCGAGGAGGCGGTCGTAGTGGTCGTGGAGTGGGCGGTGGCAGGTGGGGCAGGGCGAGTCGGGACCGATCGCCCTGAGGGCTTTGATCTCCCTGGCCAGGTCCTCGTGCGCCGCGTTGAGCCTCTCACTCTCGGCCACCGCCCTGGCCATTTCTTCGGAGACGGTGCCGAGGGCAGCCTGCACTCCCTCGATCGCCGCCTCGATCTCGCCGGGTGCCTCTCCCTCCCCCTGCAGCCTGCCGAGGTCCTCCCTGAGCCTTGCGATCGCCTGCTCCTCGGCCCCGATCTCGGGCAAGAGCCTGGCGATCTCCTGCATATGCGCCGCTACGGCGGAAAGATCCTCGTAGTCCGCAATCTGGGGGATCAACCGTTCGAGTTCGGTCTGCTTCCCGGCAAGGGCCGCGATACCGGCCTCGAGCGCGGCAAGGGAGTGCTCGATCCTGCGCACCCGCTCTTCTGCGGCACCGATTCCGGCCTGGAGATCGCGGTCCTGCGCCTCTCTCCCCCGCTCCTCCTCAAGGCACCGCCGCACCTCGCCCAGCCGCTCCACCGCGGGGCGCAGCCTCTCGAACCTCTCCCTCTCGACATCGAGCCGCGCCAGGGCGGCATCGAGCCCCTCGAGCCGCTGCTTCGTCTCCCCGGCCGCGGCGAGGAGGTTCTGGAACCGTTCGGCACAGCGCTCGTAGACCTGCCGCCGCTCTTCGGCGGCGTCGAACGCCTCCAGGATCTCATGGTCCCTCTCTTCCGCGGCGGCGAGCGTCTCGCACTCGGCAAGGAGTGCTGAACAGGCGCTGATCTCTGCCGAACGCCGCTCCTCATCACCCTTAAACCTCGCCACGTCGCGCTCTGCCGCCTGCCGCCCCTCACTGAGGCGGAGGTGGAGGCGCTCCTCTTCTTCGAGGGTGCGGAGGCGCTCGACGAGCACCCTCGCCTCCTCCTCCGCGCGGGAGAGGGCGGCGTCTGTCTCTGCAATGGCGACGACGGCCTCGCGCACCTGAACGCCGGTCTCCTCCAGCCGCACGGCCGTCGCCTCCTCGTCGACTTCGGCCAGCCGCCCGCCGATTCCGTCGAGGTCGCGCTCGACCAGATCGAGGCGCTCCTTCAGGGCAGCAAGCCCCTCGTCCCTGAGGTGGTCGATCCCGAGCACGCGCATGAACCATTCCTTCCGCTTGCCCGGCTGCCGGTCCAGGAGGGAGAGGAGGTCTTTCTGGGCGGCGAAGACCGTGTGCCTGAAGTCCTCCGGCCCCATCCCCAGGATCCGCCTCACCTGGAGGGCGACGTCGCTCACCCCCTCGGCGAGGTGCGCCCCCTCCATGAAAAGGGCGGCGTCGTGCTGGACCGAGGTCTCGGTCCGCCGGTAGGTCCGCGTCACCGCATACTCCACGCCGCCGACCGAGAAGTCCAGGCGGACCTCGCAGCGCTCCTTTTTGCCGGCGAACGAGGAGACGATATAGGCCCCCCCGCTCCCGCCCTGGAGGCCGTACAGGGCGAAAACGACCGCCTCCACGATCGTGCTCTTACCAGCCCCGTTGTTCCCGACGATCCCGGTGATCCCGTCGGCAAACCTGAGTTCCTCCTCGCGGTAGCGCTTGAAGTTGCGCATGACCAGCCTATGCAGGAGCATCGTCGCCCTCCGCGTGCCTGAGGATCGCCCGTCTCAGCGCCTCCCCGCCGGCCTTCAGGACGTAGTCCTCGGCCTCCTTCGGGAGGCCCTTTTCCCGCACGAACCGCCCGAACTCGCCCACATAATCGACCCCGATCAGGTCGTCCCCGGCGAACCGCCGGCGGTCCTCCTCCTGGGCGACCACCCGCAGCCTCAGGTCGAGGAGGCGGCCCGCGCACCCGGCCCGCGCCCGGCGGCCCAGCTGCCGCTGGCTCTCGCGCCGCATGCCGTCCAGGGTGAGTTCGCACATCGCATGCTCCTCCCTGACGCCCTCGACCCGTCCGGCGACGGCGTCGGCGATCTCTTCGGGCGAGAGATCGGCGCAGGCGATCGTACCGAGGTCGAGCATCGACGTCTTCTGCAGGTCGAGGTGCTCCACGCCCCCGGTGGCGGTGTCCACGATCAGAGCGCCTTTCACGTCCTTTCGTTCGCCGTAGGTGCAGTGCTCGATGGAGCCGCTGTACCAGGCGTTGTCGGCGATCTGCACCTGGCCGTGGTAATGGCCCAGGGCGATGTAGTCGAACTCGTCAGAGATCATCGCCGCGTCGATCTCGTGCTCGGCGACGGTGTGGAGGCGGTGCTCCTTCAGCATCGAGGCGAGGCCGTGGGTGACCAGGACATTCGCCGTTCTGGGGCGGCGCTCGATCCCGTCGAACGCCCGCCGGTAGTCGGACGTCTCCAGCATATTCGGGATGAGGTGGAAGGTCGCATCCCCGACCTCGACCGTCTCGTAGCGGTAGCGGTATGCGGCATGGACCTCGGCGCCGTGGTACTCCAGGACCGCGAACGGCGACTCGGTGTAGCGGGTCTTTGCCATCGAATGGTTGCCGGCAATGACGATGAGGGGAACTCCGGCATCCTGCAGGAGATCGAGGGCCGCAAGCACCGTCGTATAGGCGCGGGTCTTCGGCTTGACCGTATGAAAGAGGTCGCCGGCATGGACGACGGCGTCGGGCCGCTCCTGTATGATCCGCTCGATCCCCGCAAGAAAATTCTCATATATCAGCCGCTCCCTGAGGTTCATCCCGGTGGCGTCCAGTTTATTGAAGGCCGCAAGGCCCAGGTGCGTATCGGCGATATGGATGAATTTCATCTGATCGATCTCTCATCAGGCCTTATATAAAGGGCGCTCCGTGCGCCCCGAAAGTGAAGCGTCACCACTATCTATGGTTGGTGCGCACTATGAGGGTGGTGATTCTCATGACACAGCGGTCCGTGGATGCAATCTTCCAGGCCCTGTTCCTCCTGACCGATCTCCGGGCGCTGATGCGGGAGACGGCGCCCCTTCACGATCTCAACGAGGAACAGCGGGCTAAAGCCGCAAAGGCGGTAGAGAAACTGAAAAAGCAGATCGGGATCCTGGAGCAGGAGCTGGCCCGATGAAGTGCACGCCAGATATCGATCTCCGCGACGTCGAGGAGATGAACATCAATATCGACCCGATCCAGGCGGCCGGCCGCCTGACCGCCGACGCGATGAAGGCGGTGATCGCCTACGGCGACGGCTACTCGGTCTGCGACAACTGCCGGAAACCCTTCCGCCTCGACTATATCGAAAAACCGCCGATCGCAACCTTTCACGACGATCTCGCCGCCTTCGTCGGGATGGACGAGGCGCGGGTGGTCCCGGGGGCGCGCCGGGGGTTCCAGGCGGTCGCCGGTACCTATGTGCAGAAGGGCGACCCGGTGATCCTCACCGCCCTCTCGCACTACACCGAGTTCATCGCCGTCGAGAACGCCGGCGGGATCCCGCACGAGATCCCGAAGGACACAAACAACATCATCAGGGCCGATGCCGCCGCGGAGCGGATCGAGGAGGTGACCCGCGCCTCAGGACGGCCGCCGGTCCTGCTCTTCATCGACCACGTCGACTACCAGTTCGGCAACCTCCATGAGGTGCAGGAGATCGCGCGGGTGGCGCACGGCTACGACATCCCGGTCCTCCTCAACGGCGCCTACACCGTCGGGACGATGCCGGTGGACGGCAAAGCCCTTGGCGTGGACTTCGTTGTCGGCTCCGGGCACAAGAGCATGGCAGCGCCCGCCCCTTCGGGCGTGCTGGCGACGACCGCCGAACGGGCGGAGGAGGTCTTCAGGACGACGCAGATCAAGGGCGATCTCACCGGTCGGACCTTCGGGATCAAGGAGGTGGAGATGATGGGCTGCACCCTGATGGGCGTGACCCTCATGGGCATGATGGCCTCCTTCCCGCACGTGCGGGCGCGGGTGGGCCGCTGGGACGAGGAACTGGCGAACGCCCGGATCGTCCTCGACGCCCTGCGGTCGATCGAGGGCACGGTCGTGAAGTCCGAGATGCCCCGCCGCCACACCTTAACCCGCGTCGATACCTCGGCGTCGTTTGATCGGATCGCCGAGACGCACAAAAAGCGCGGCTTTTTCCTCTCCTCGGCCCTGAACAAGAAGGGGATTGTCGGCGTGATCCCGGGGGCGACGAAGGTATGGAAGTTCAACACCTACGGGATCTCCCGGGCGCAGGCGGAGTACGTGGCCGCCGCCTATATCGAGATCGCAGAGGAGAACGGGCTTCCGGTCGTCTCCCCCTGAAGGGGGTCTCTTTTTTGGGCGCCCCGCCGTGCCCGCGGCAGGGCCAACGATAATATACCGGTATGCCGTCCCATCATGCCATGGGAATTATGACCGTTCCGGCTGATTCCGGCGACCTCCTCCGGCTCAAAAAGGAGCAGATCGGCCCTGCCGCCGAGATGCTCGCCCGGGCATTCGGGCAGGACCCGAAGATGGGCTATTTCGTTCCGGACGAAGGGAAACGCCTGGAGATCACACGCCATCACTTCGAGTTCCTGCTCAGGTACGGCCTGATCTACGGGGAGGTCTATGCGACATCGCCGCGGCTGGAGGGTGTCGCGGTCTGGCTCCCGGCAAAAAAGGTGGAGATCACCCTCTGGAGGGCCCTTCGGGCCGGGCTCTTCCAGTTCAGGAAGGGCGTCGGAAAAGAGGCCCTGGAACGCATCCTCTCCTTCTCAGACTACCTCGACACCCTCCACCGCCGGCATATGCCCGGCCCCCACCACTACCTCTTCTTCATCGGCGTCGACCCGGCCTGCCAGGGAAAAGGATATGCGAGCCGGCTGATCCGCCCGGTGCTCGCCCGCCTGGACGGGAAGGGGCTCCCCTGCTATCTCGTCACCCAGAACGAGCAGAACGTGGCGCTGTACGAGCACTACGGCTTCCGGGTGATCGAAAAGAGTCTCGTCCCCGGAACAGAGGTGGAGAGCTGGGCGATGGTGCGGGAGGCAGGACTCAGCCGGTCCTGATGATCTCCCCGTTGATCGCCCTGACGAAGCGCAGCGATCCAAGGGCTCCGGCGACGAGGCCGTCGAGATCGATTTTTGCCTCGTTCTCTTCGATCGCCGCGATATCGGCCTGTGTCGCCGGGCGTTTCGGCACGGCACGGCAGGAGAGGTCGCCCGCGGCCTCGTCGAAGGTGCCGATCCGCCGGGCAATCTCGACCGCCTCGGCCTTCTCGTAGGTGATCAGGGGGCGCAGCACCGGCATGGTGGCGGCCGACTCGATCACGCCGAGGTTCACCAGGGTCTGGGAGGCGACCTGCCCCAGGTTGTCGCCGGTGACGATGGCGAACGCTCCTTCACGCCGGGCGACGGCGTCGGCGACCCTGAACATGAAGCGCTTGCAGAGGAGACAGCGGTACCTGGGCTCGGCCACCGCGGTCATGGCGTCGAAGAACGGCTCCATGTCGGCGACGATCAGGTCGAGGGGGTGGCCCATGCACCAGGTCGAGAGGGTGGCGTGGTGCCTGAGCACGGCGTCTCTCACCTCCTCGCCCTGCCATCGCCCGGCGTCGAGGGTGAGGTGGGTGAGGGTGCAGCCCCGGCGCATCACCAGCCAGCCGGCCACCGGCGAGTCGATCCCCGCGGAGAGGAGGGAGAGCACTCGCTCCTGCGTCCCGAAGGGAAGGCCGCGCGGCGCCGGGATCCGCTCGTCGTAGACCAGGCCGCCGTACGGCCTGGCCTCGACAAAGACCTCGTAGTCCGGGTGCGTGAGGTCGACGGAAAGCCCGGGGATCGCCTCGTAGATCACGCTCCCGACCTCGGCCCCGATCTGCTGGCTCGTATACCCCTCCACACCCTCGCGCCGGGCCCGGACCGCGAAGGTCATCCCCGCCCGCAGGTGCCGGCGCGCCCGTTCGAGGGCCGCCTCTCCCATCTCCTCGATGCTCGTCCCGGTCCGGGTGCAGACGGCGACATCGACGATCCCGAAGGTCCTGGCGGCGACGCCGGCGATCCCCTCGGGGTCCGGGCCATGGACCAGGACCCGGTCCCGGCGCACCTCGACCTCGTGTACAATATCTGACGCCGCCAGCGCCTTTTCCAGGTTCCTCCTCAGCGTCTCCATGAAGATCCGCCTGACGCTCTCGCTCTTTAAGAACAACTCCCCGAACCGCAGCAGCACTGTGCCCATCTATCCACCTCCAATTGTTATGTCGTCAAAGCCGAGCGCCTGGATCCGTGGAACCAGCGCCCTCGCCCGCTCCTCGAAGCCCGCCGGCACCTCGACCCGCGCCGTTCGCCCCACGACCCTGACCCGCACCCGCCCGGGCACCTCCTCCCTGAGGATCGCCTCGGCAAGGGCGACCTGCCGCAGCGCCGCCGGCGTCACCTCGACGCCTTCGGGCAGGCGGGTCGCAAGACAGGACGATGAGGGGCGGACCGGAATCTCCCATGCCCGGGCGAGGGCGACGATCTCCTCCTTTCCCATCCCGCAGGCGGCAAACGGGCTGACGACGCCGAGTTCCCGTAGCGCCCGGACGCCGGGCCGCTCGCCGGGATCGTCGCCGGCATGCGTCCCGTCGGCGACGAAGGCATAGCCGTGCGCGCGCGCCCACCCGGCGACCTCCTCCATCATCCGCCGCTTGCAGACATAACAGCGGTCAGGGGCGTTGAACCGCACCGCCGCTGTGGCGAGCATATCGACGTGCAGGAGAGTGTGCGAAACGCCGAGCGCCGCCGCAATCTCCGCGGCCTGCACCGCCTCCTCTGGCGGCGCAAGCCCGGTCTCCACGGTCACCGCCGCCACCCTCGCCCCGGCCCTCGTCGCCGCCGCCAGCAGGACGGCGCTGTCCGTCCCTCCCGAGAGGGCGACGACGATCGGAGCGTGTGCGACGAGATAGGCCCGGAGGCATTCGGGCATCTGACCTGGGATCATGCACCTTTCAGATGTGCGAGATACCGCTCCACCGCCTCTCTCGCCGTCACCTTCGGGATATAGACGAGGTCGATCCCCTCCTCTCTGAAGATCTCCTCTCCATGGGGGCCGAAGTGGCCGCCGGCGACGGCGTCCACTCCCTCCTCCAGCACCTGATCGGCGGCGGCGATCCCCGCGCCCTGTGCCATACGCCTCCCCTCGTTTGCGACGACCCGCACGGCGGCGATCGCCTCTCCCTCGACCTCGACCAGGGTGAAGGTCTCGCCCCGCCCGAAGTCCGTGGCCACAATCGCATCAAGCCCCCCCTCCCCGTCGGTGGCGACTGCAATCTTCATGCGTACCTCATTTCTGTCCATCGGATAAAGGGGTTGTGCCGCCCAAAGCCCGGGAAAACCATCTGTGCTCGCCGATCCTGTATAGAAAATTCTTTAATTCGAGGTATTCAACCTCTATGTCAATGGCGAAGAAGAGCGCGAAAGCAGAAGAGCCGATGAAGCTATTCTATATTTTTTACAGCGAAGAACGCTGGAATAACTGGCTTTCCTCCCTCAGGGAGGCGGACTTCGAGGGCGATCCGGACGCAGAAGAGATGCCGCCGGGCTTCCAGACCCTCCAGAGTTTTGCCGAGGACATCACCATCTCGGTGCTGAAGATCGTCAAACTCTACCAGAACGAGCGGTTCTCAAAGGAGGAGGCCCTCGAAAAGCTCGGCGTGGTCGAGGGGATCGTGATGCGGGAGCTCCCCGAGGACGACGACCTTGCCGAGTTCGTAGGTGGGGTGCAGATCTCCCTGCTCGCGCTCTTTGCCTCGTGCCGCTCCTATCTCGAGGGCGGTTATGAGGGCGATCCAAAGGCCCTGGTGAAGGAAGGAAGAAAAGTCGCCGAGGACGATCCCGAGGCGGCGCTCGAGGCGGCGGCAAAACTCGGCGCCCAGATGATCGCCGGCGGCAAGTGGAGCGCCACCTTCCTCAAGAGCAAGGACGACCCGACGATCTTCGACGAGTGGCTCGCCGAGATCGAGACGATCTCTGAGGCGGTCGCCTCCCTGAAGAACTTCGACGAAGAGCCCGGTGAAGTATAGTGATCGCCGATCGGGCCAGGTTCAGATCCTCCCGCAAGATCGAGAGGGTCACCGGCCTTCGCCTCCCTGACCGGGTCTTCAATACCGCCTTTCTCGAAGCCGTCGCCCCGGCGATGGGCAACCGCTCCCTCGACGCCCACGTGCGGGAGCAGCTCCTCAATATCCATCGCGATTTTCTCGCCTGCGCATGCCGGGACAACCCCAACTGCGGCTGTCCCGAGCGGAAATTTGCAAAGACGATCGTCGAGTACCGGGAGACCGGGCTCGACCACCGTCAGATCTCTGAGACGATCCTGGAGGAGTACGGGATCGAGGTCTTCCCCGCCGATATCCTCTCTTTCCTCGAAGAGTCGGTCCACGTGCTCGAGGTGATCAGGGAGGTGGCCAGGATCGAGGGCCGCACCGACCTGATGAAGGAGACCGACCGGCACATCAAGAACGTGGAGCGGTGATCTGCCCGCGGTCACTCCCCCAGCACCCGCTCAGAGCAGCGTCTGAGAATGTGAGAAAAATCCAGATATCTGCTGATGGTCCTTCCCTTCATCCTCTGCAATTGCATCTCGTCACGGCAGAAGAGCACCTTCCCGTCCCTGAACACGCGGTACTGGATGACGAGGGGCAGGTCCTGGAAGAGGGAGAGGTCGAACCCCGGCGCACTGTTGCTGAAGAGATCCTCTTTCTCCTCTCTCTGGAGGGGGCGGGAGGCGATGATGCAGAGATCGATGTCGGAGAACGGTCGCCGGTTCCCGGTTGCCGTGGAGCCGAAGAGGACGATGGCAAGGACCGCGGGATGATCTGCAAGCGGCCCGACCACGTGGGGCCATGCCTCTGCTGCTGTTTCCATGCTCTTCTCACTCCCTTTGCGTTGAGATGGGGATCATATGCACATATACCTTCTGCGTTATCCTCTCACCGGGCAGATCCCGAGGTCGGCAAGGTCCCAGACGGAGAAGCCCTCCGCCCTCAGTTTCTCCTTCCCCTGGACCGTGCGGCCGGCAATCCCCGTCCTCACCGGCCCCGAGAGTCCCTTCACCAGAGTGATCTTCTTTTCGAGGGCGGAAAGGATGCCCCGCGCCTCCGAGAAGGTCAGGTCACGGTTCTTGATCTCCACCGCAAGGTCTCCCTGCTGGCCCAGGGCAAGGAGGTCGATCTCGTCTCCGCGCCTGTTCCACCAGGCGCCGGCCCGTTCATACTGTGCGGTCGTCTCCCGCACGAGGAGGGCCCGCACCATCTCTTCGAAGGCCCGGCCTGAAAAGCCCTTCCACTCAGAGAGGATCCTGCCCTTCAGGAGGTCATAGCGCCCTCCCTCGTACAGGCTCATATTCCGGTAGATATAGCGGGCATAAAACCGGAAGAAGTTGTCGGAAAAGACGTACCGCCCCATCTTCGACCGGTGCCTATCCTCGGTGACCGGGACGCGATACTCGAGGATCCCGAGGAGGTCGACGAGGTCCCGCAGGTACGGCGGGAGGGAGGTCGGTGCACGACCGGTGAAATCGGCGATCTCCTTCTGGGCCATCTTCCCCTCTGCGATGGCGGCGAGGATCTCGTAATACGTCGCATGTTCCCTCCCGAACTCCTCGATCATCACCTCGCTCATCTCCCGCCTGAGGGGGGCGAGGTCGTTGAGGACGAGGCGGTCAAGAGCGCTGGACAGGTCGGTGCAGCCGTACTTCTCCAGGAAGGTATAGTAGTAGATCGTCCCGCCAAAGAGGAGATAGAGGTCGAGCTGCGCCGCCGGCTCCTCCACCCCGAGGTCTTTGAGAATGGCGAGACAGTCTCGCGGCTCGAAGGGGCGGAGCGTGAGGATATTGTCGGCCCGCCTGAAGAGGGGTGCATCGCCGTCAAGGAAGATCTTCCGGATCATCCCGACCGACGATCCCGAGACGATGAGAAAGAGGTTTGACTCCCGGCCTTTGAGGTCCCAGAACCGCTGCATCTGCGAGATGAACGAGGGGTGGACCTTCTGGAAGCGCTGGAACTCGTCGAAGACGACAACCAGGGGGCGTTCGTAGGAGAAGAGAAATTCGAGGAAGGCCTCCGGGGTATCGGTCCTGATGTAGCCGGGCAGGTCGAGGGTTTTCGTCATCAGTTGTCCGAATTCCTCGATCAGGGATTTGATGCTCTTGTTCGCGTCCACGTAGAAATAGAGGGCCTGCTTGTCCCTGCAGAACTCCCTGATCAGTTCGGTCTTCCCGACCCGCCGTCTGCCGGTGACGACCAGGAAAGAGGGCGCGGCGGCATAGAGGTGTTCCATCAGTCCGAGTTCTGCCGTCCTGCCGTAGAAGCGCATAGTGATTATTGTTATAATTATTATGGATATAATCATTATCCCTGGGAGGGTTCTGTACGGATGCCATCCGGGGTGGGGAAGGATTATACGGCGGCCGCGATCCGTGACATTATTGCAGAAGGGTGGAGAACTCTTCAGGGCTGATATCAGCATCTCTCAGAAGTTTTCGGAGCAGCCCTTTTCCGAGAACTTCATGCCGGGGAATTGTCAATGGTTTCTTGCTCTGGTCTGGATGGACCAGACGGACATGGCTGCCTCTCTGCCTCACAACCTGATATCCGAGTTTTTCAAAAGATCGTATCGCACTATCCCCTGAAATAACAGGCAATCCTGTCATATCTCTACCGAAACGATATGATAACTGAGATCCTGAATCGATTTCAGATGTCTGATGGCCTCTTCTGTCTGTTCTTCGAGACAGAGTTCGAGGACTTCGTGGATGTTCTTCAACGCTTCATCCAGTGTCTTCCCCTGCGTATAACACCCCGGAAGAAGAGGGCATTCTACCACATAGAAGCCATCTTCGTCTTTCTGGACAAGAACCGGAAGGTTAATCGGATCTGTTCTGGTCATTCTACCCCATCCTGTTAGTTTTTATCTATTCTCCCTGTCATCAAAAACTTATCTCTCACCTAACTGACAGTCCACGCAAAACCACCCTTCAATCCTCCATCTGCCCGATGACCGCCGCGATCGCCCTTGCCGCCTCGCCCTTCCCGAAGACGTCCGACCGCTCCCTCTCGGGCGCGAATGTGCGGGCGGCCCGCACGATCGCGTCGTAATCACTCCCCACGAGCACGTTCCAGCCGTCCTCGACGGTCTCGACCCACTCGGTCGTCTCCCGCATCGTGATGCAGGGGACGCCGAGGACGTAGGCCTCCTTCTGGACGCCGCCCGAATCGGTGAGGATCGTTTTTGCACCACTCTCCAGGGCGAGCATCTCCAGGTAGCCGACCGGCGGGATGAGCCCGATCCTCCTCTTCGCCTCTTCGTACAGCCCGGCGTTTTTGAGCATCTTCTCTGTCCTCGGGTGGCAGGGGAGGACGACGTCGCCGAGGTCGCCGAGCGCTCGCATGATCGCGGCGAGTCGTGCCGGGTCGTCGGTGTTCTCGGCGCGGTGGACGGTGGCCAGGCGGTATTGGTCAAGCCCGAGGTCGGCGAGGACGGAGGACGCCCGCGCCACCCCGGCGTGCTGGAGGAGGGCGTCGACCATCACGTCGCCGGTGAGGTGGACGCCCGCGGTGATCCCCTCTCTCTGCAGGTTCTCGACCGCCGTTTCTGTCGGGCAGAGGAGGAGGTCTGAGATATGATCGGTGAGCACCCGGTTGATCTCCTCGGGCATCTGCCGGTCGAAGCTCCGCAGGCCGGCCTCGACGTGTGCCACCGGCACATGGACCTTCGCCGCCGCCAGGGCGCCTGCCAGGGTGGAGTTCGTGTCGCCGTAGACGAGGACGAGGTCGGGCTCCTCGGCCAGGATCACCTCCTCGATCCCGGCGAGCATCGCCCCGGTCTGTCGGCCGTGGGGGCCCGATCCGATCCCGAGGTTGTAGTCGGGCCGCGGGATCTTGAGCTCCTCGAAGAAGAGGTCTGACATCTCCCGGTCATAGTGCTGGCCGGTGTGGACGAGGACCTCCTCGTGCTCTTTTCTGAGTTCCCTAGAGACGGGTGCGCACTTGATGAACTGCGGGCGGGCGCCGACGACGGTGAGGATCTTCATGCTGGGAGTGGTGGGAAGGGGGAGGAGATGAGGGTTTGCGATGGGGGGATGAGAGGGTCGGGTGGAGGGTCATCCTGATAACAGGAATTCGGAGAGGTATCAGTAACCCCGGAATATTACTCACATTCTGAAGGCTTCAGAGTGCGACGCATCTTCTCAATCTGCTCTCTCAGTTTAGGGAGTTGCCTGGTGATGATGAACCAGACCGTTTCAGGGTCGACACCGAAGTAATGATGAATGACAACATTCCTGAGGCCGACAATCTTTCGCCAGGGGATCTGGGCGTACTGCTCCCTGAGAGTGTCGGGGATATTGCTGCAGGCCTCGCCGATCACCTCAAGGTTCCGGATCACCGCATCAAAGGTCTTTCGATCGCTCTCGAACTCCTCTTCAGAGAGACCATAGATATAGCCCTCAATGGCACCGATACCTTCCAGAATATCGTCGAGAAAGAAGGTAATTTCACGCCTAGACCTAGACGAGGTCCCGGGAAATGGATCTCCTCAGATTTTTGCGCCGGTCGATTCCACCTTTCAAGACGAGGTCGACCCTGAGACCAAGAAGATGTTCCAGGTCGTCCCGAAGGTCCACGACATCCCATCCAATAGGATGTGCGAGATCGACCAGGATGTCCACATCACTCCCTTCAACCTGCTCATTTCTGGAATAGGACCCAAAGACCCCGATCTCTCTGACGCCATATTTTTTCAGGAGATCAGGCTTTGCCTGCCTGAGAATCTCAAGGACCCGTTGCACCTCCCAGGTTTCAGGGATCGTCTCGACCGTTCCAGCCATGCACTCCATTCAGTTCCTGGAATATTAACGATGCCGGTTGTGTCGGGGATTGTTCCACAGTTTTTTCGAACCGCTCTGGAGAGAATAGCCTCCTCTCGCCGTCCGCCGACAGCCGCGAAGGTTATATGGTGGCAGACGAGAGAGGTGCTATGATGCCGTCTGAGGAGAATGTTCTGTCAATGCAGGAGCGCGACCAGATCCTCTCGCGGCTCTCCGCGATCGAGGGGTTTGAGCGTGTCCGGTTTATCGTCCTCTACGGTTCGTATGCAGAGAGGCGGGCGACTGCTGACTCGGATGTCGATCTGTGTATCTCCTATGATGCTTCCCCTGAGGATTCCTCCGCGTTCAGGTTCAGAGCGCTCTCAGAACTCTGCAACGATCGCTATGACATTCAGATCTTTGAGCAACTGCCCCTGTACATCAGGATGGACGTCCTGAAAGGGTGCGTGCTCTATTGCCCTGATGAGCGTTTTCTCTATGACATTGCCCTGGAGACGATCCGGGAGTTTGACGACTTCAAACACCGGTTGTACGATTATATCGGCGAGAGGGTGATGAGTTGACCGCGTTCTTCAGGAGGGGCGCCATAGTGATCAGATGGACCGGAGTGTTGCCCTGATCACGATTCTGCTGCTGGCACGAGGAGAGGAATGTCATATAAATACACAATCGAGATCTTCTACAGCGACGAGGATGGGGGTTTTATTGCCGTTGTTCCTGAACTTCCCGGGTGCTCAGCCTTTGGTGTGACCGAAGAAGGTGCACTGGAGGAGGTGAAGGTCGCTATCGAACTCTGGGTGACGGTCGCTCGCAAGGAGGGAAGAGATATTCCTGAGCCCTTGGGTCGGGAGCGGCTGAGAGATCTTCTTCTGGATAAAAGCGCTCCATGCGAGCCGCGTGAAATGGCCTGAATATTTGCCTGCTCTTCCCCTCTTCTGTGCAGGTTGCATAACGCCCCCGCCATCTCTGTTCGATCGTGATGGGGCCGGGAAACAGCGAAGAGCCAGGGATCACGATTGCCGGCGATAATCTTGCGCCGGGAACATTGAACAGCATCCTGAAACAGGTTGGAATGGAGGAGAGGAGAAGTTAATGTATCGGTTTCTTGTCATTGTTGAAAAGGCGGACGGTAATTATTCGGCATATTCGCCCGATCTGCCCGGCTGTGTGGCCACGGGAAAGAGCCGCGAGGAGGCGGAGGAGCGAATGCACGAGGCGATCGGCCTTCACATCGCCGGCCTCCGGGAAGACGGCCTTCAGATACCGGAGTCCCGGTCTTCGGCCATCTATGTTGCGGTTCTGTAGGGGTTTCTTCTCCCCCACAATCTGCGTGGAGCAGGCCTCCTTGTGGGAATGTTCCTCTTACTTATGATATCCTGGGCTAATCCTGGGCTAATCCTTCAGACCATCCCTGGCAAAAACCTGCAACGGGATCTCCACGAGCTCTTCCCCTTCCTGGAGCCGCCTGATATCCTCCACGAGGCGCAACTTCTTTTCACGCTCGATCATCGTCTCGATCAGTTCGGAAAATGTCATGCCCGGCTCTTTCATCCCGGAGAGGTCGGCCCATACGGCTTCTGTGACAGTGATGCGCTTTGTGGAACTCATGGCATTCCTGCCATAGGGGGCGGCCATACAATTGTGTTTCGAGAATGACCACTCACTGACCATGGACCCCTGAAAAATGGGTTATCTGGCGGCCGTCTCCGATCGCCCACGGATTATGTGCTGCTCCTTATCCCGACAGATCCCACCATCACAGCCACCGCGGCCACGGCGCCCCGAGCTGCGCCACAAGGTCCCTGATCTCGTCGTGGAGCCCTCTATCCACTCTCAGGAGCACGAGCCCGTAGACGATCCCCCCGAGACCGACGGCGCCCAGGACGACGAAGACGTTTGAAAGCGGGATCGTGAGGCGATAGAGGAGGATCACCAGGGCCATCGCCCCCGCGGCGAGGAGGATATGGAGGACCGGCCCGCGCTCGATCTCTACCGGGATCTGTCGTGCGAGGTAGTGGCGGGCGATCGCCACGTTGACGAGCATCGTTGCGAGGGTCGCCACCGCCGCCCCGACGATCCCGAGGAGGGGGATGAGGGCGAGGTCGAGGAGGATGTTCACGACCGCCGCCGTCCCGGTGGCATAGAAGGATTCGCGTGGCCGGTCGATCGCGTTGAGGCACATCGTCTGGAGGTACATGAAGACGTTGACCACCTGCACCAGGAGAAGGACGGCGAGGGCCGGGGCGCCCGCGGCAAAACCCGCGCCGTAGAAGAAGTAGAGGAGGCGGTCGCCCAGGATCCAGCCGCCGACGGCGACCGGGACGGCGAGGAGGAGGGAGTAGGTGACGGCGCGGGCGAGGGAGAGGGTGACGCGGTCGAGGGCGCCGTCGGCGTGCCAGCGGCTGATCTTGGGGTAGAGGGTGGTTTGGAGGGCGACCGTGGTGAAGGTGGCAGCTGTGGTGAACTGGAAGGCGATCCGGTAGACGCCGACGTCGGCTGAGGTCATGTAATAGCCGAGGAGGATCGTGTCGGCGTACGAGAAGACGATGGCGCCGCTGGTGGAAAGGAAGATCCAGACGGAGAAGGTGAAGAGATTTTTGAGGTGGGCGGTGGTGAAGCGGGCGAGGCGGAGGCGGAGATAGCGGAGGGAGAAGAGGCCGCCGCCGATCATTCCGGCGATGAATCCTCCTACCAGGCCGGCGGCGCCGTAGCCGAGGAAGACGGCGATGACCTGGATGAGGACTTTGGCGATGCTGTTGAGGAGGCCTGCAGTCTGGCTGACGCCGACCATTCCCTCGCCGTAGGTACCGTTCATCGTGACGCCATAGAAGATGCCGACTACCAGGGCGAGAAGGAGCCAGGGGATCATGCTGGCGGTCCCTTCAGAGGTGAGGTATTCTCCAAGGGCGAGCACCGCCACCACCGAGGCGGCGAGGAGTGCGAACCTGAGGAAGAGAAACGCGGTGAAGTAGGCGTTCTGCTCTTTTCCCTCGGAGATCCGTTTGACTGCCGCCCCCCCAAAGCCGCCGTCGCCGATCAGGTTGAAGATCCCAAAGTAGGCGAGGAAGAGGGAGAAGACGCCGTAGGCGGCCGCCCCGACGGCATGGGCAAAGTACATCGTGGCGATGAAGCCGACGGCGGTGAGGATGAGGGTGGTGCCGAGGCTGATCAGGCTCTGCCGGCGGACAGGGTCGATGTTCATGAGGCGGGTGAGGGGGATGGTCAACGGCACTGGCATACTTTGGGAGAGGAAGAGATTAAACCCTGTCGTCTCGTCTGTAGAAACAGTGTGACGGTCTGAATTCTCAGTTCTGTTCTGGTAACCCACAAGATCTTAAGGGAGTCTGCTCCTGCCCCTTAACATACGCGAAAATACGCGAGAGAAATCTGGCAGCCTAGGTCAGCGTCCCAGTACGGCCGTGGCCAGAACCTGTCTGAGTTCATGATCTCCTCGATGAGGGCGTGGCGTCCATCTTTCATCCATATATTTTCGAGTGTTACAAAACTCATCTTGCCCATCTGGCACCTGATGTTTTAAGGCATCAGACCATGGATCGCCTATATCAGGACGCGCTTTGTCACTCTATGCCTGATCTTCTGGTCGAGTGGGAGGGAGGCGAGGTACTCCGCAACCGGGTAGTCGAGGAAGGGGGATATGTGCTTCGATACCGAAGGCTCTCGAGTTCCTTTCCTTCGTAGTGGAGGAGGGAAGGGAGGTTTGTGGATCTAATCTCCCAGTAGAACACTTCTGGAGGATGCTGCCATAATTGTTGATCACAATGGTATTCCCGCGGAGAAGGGACCAGGGCTCGGAATGCGCGGCGATTTGCTTCATTGCATTCAGAAAGAAACGGCGGTAACGGAGGCCACCATGCAATCTTTTACTGAGGGGGACGAAAGGATGGGTTTTTAGGATCCTGAAATAGGGAATGATATGCCAGGATCGCTGCCGCCGGGATGTTCGTCCTCACCCTGTACGGGGCATAGATAGAGAGAGCAGAAGGGTCATCTTGGAGATAGACGAGTTTTTCCAGATTGTGTTTAAACTCCTCTGCCACCTGAGAGGCAGTTGCCGACCGGTACGTCGCTCCTGAGGCGGAGGTGGACGACGTCGAGAAGGAGAATATGGGGACGAGCAGTGCCCTTTTTATCGTCGGCTCAAGTCAGGGCGTCTGAAATCCTGAGATCCCCGTAATGGGCCGGAGACCTCTGATACCTCCTTTTTGACGAACATCAAGGGGGCAGGAGGGATCTGAAAGACTTTCTCTCAATGATTGTTTTAGGCGTATGGTCGAGCACACCCCATGCAAGATAGTCCATCAGCCGCGCATCATTGGGCTGTTTTTCGACACCCGACTGGGCGAACAGCGCTTTGATCTCTGAGATGAAGAGGAAGGCGCCGTCGAAGATTGTATAATAGAGGGGTTTGATCCCTAATCTATTTCACGAGCAGAAAAGGAGGTATTCTCTCTGGCCTTAGAGGGCAAAAGCCCACGTACTATTGAACCTTTCGACAAATGTCGGCTATCAATCTTCATAGACATGGAGGATCACCTCGCTATCTGTCTGCGAGTGGAAGATGTGGCTAGCGTGGAGCAGATCCTCCTTGATCTCATGGTAGTTTTAGATATCCCCGTTGAAAGCAAACCAGAGGGTTTGTCCTCATTGGCCATTGTGTTAATTCCTATTAACATACGTGAACATATGATGATATATACAATATCCGCTTTCTAATGTGATACATAATGCTCAAACGTAAAATTTCAAATATAAAACAACAGAATAACTAAAGGATCCGATTCCCTGGAAAGTAGGTGCATATGATCATAGGATCTATAAATAAATACATTCAAGAAATCTTCTTGGAAGGAAAAAAAAACAGAATAAAAAAGGAATATGGTGCCATATCTAACATTTTTGAGATAGGCGAACAAAATACATTCATTGAACAAAGACTCAAAAATCTTTTGCTTCACGCTTACGAGCATACCAGATATTATCACACGATATTTAATCAAATCGACTTAATTCAAGATGGCAATGTAGATTCATCGCGAATTTCAGATATACCCATTTTAACAAAAGATATTATTCGAGAGAACTATAATGATCTCCTCTCTGACGATTATCAAACAAGAAAATGGTATTACAATTCTTCCGGGGGATCGACTGGCGAACCTCTCCGATTAGTACAAGATCATGTTTATTTAAAATGGGGAAATGCAACAAATTATTATTACTATAAGCATATTCTCGATATTGATGAACCGAATGTTAAAAAAATATTGCTGTGGGGTTCTGAAAGAGATATCTTCAAGGGAAGTATAGGATTTAAAGCAAAAACTATTAATCAACTCTCGAATACAAAATTTCTAAATAGTTTCAGAATGACGGAACAAGATATCGAACGGTATATTCATACTATCAATTCATTTAAACCGGAGATCATAAGGGGTTATGCAGGATCACTTTATACGTTATGTAGGTATGCAGAAAAGAAAAAATTGTCCCTATATGCCCCAAAAATTATCGTAAGCGCAGCAGAGACATTATCAGACAATATGCGGAGTACGATTGAATCCAATTTTGGGACAAGAGTATATAATTTCTATGGGTCGAGAGAAGTCAGTAACATAGCAGGTGAATGTAAAGAGGGGCTAATGCACCTATTTATGTTTTGGAATTATTTAGAACTCTTAGATAGCCAAAATAGACCCGTTAGTTGCGGTGAAGAGGGAAAAGTTGTCATAACAAATCTTTTCAATTATTCAATGCCTTTAATTAGATATGAAATAGGCGATACTGCGATATTAGGTCCAGATGTGTGCTTTTGTGGAAATCTATTACCTACATTAAAAAAAATAGTGGGGAGAGTAACAGATCATTTTGTTTTAAAAGATGGTACCACTATCCATGGGGAATATTTTACACACTTATTTTATCTTAAAGATTGGATTGAAATGTTTCAAGTAATACAAGAAGATTATAAAACAATACGTATCCTTATAGTAATCTCGTCCGAAAGAAACCAAAAAGATCAAAAGGACATCGAATCAAAAATTAAACTAGTCATGGGATCAGAGTGCAAGGTGATCTGGGATATAGTTGACGATATTCCCAAAACATCAAGTGGGAAATATCTGTATACAAAATCCTTGGTGTGGCGATAAATAAATGGAAGACGTAGCAGTCGTACAGGATTCAGGTATAGACTATTGCCGAGAAGCACCCTTCCATCCTTCAGTTAAATACTCAGAATATCCCTTTCAAAATTATAGCAGGGTAAATTTGGTATACAATGCAGTCCGAATGCTATTTCTCCGCTTGGGTCTAGATAGGGAGCATTACAACACTAAAGACTGGAATCCACTGGGTCAACTGATCTCACCAGGAGATGCTGTAGTCATAAAACCCAACCTAGTCCGCCAATATAATCCCAAAGGCAGTATGGATGCACAGATCACCCATGGATCAGTTATCAGAGCGGTCCTCGACTACGTTTATCTGTCTCTCAAAGGGGAGGGATCCATCACTGTTGGCGACGCCCCTGTTCAAAGTTGTAACTTTGAAGACGTCGTAAAGATTGCCGGAGTTGATAAAATTGTTGAATATTATAATTTAAATGCAGAGGTGAAAGTTAGGTTAATCGATTTTCGGAAATATACGGGGTATCCTCAGATCTCTGGAATGATGGCGCGAACCGAACTTCTTGGGGACCCAGAAGGCTATACACTCGTCGATTTAGGTAAGTTTTCTGAATTTTCAGGTAAGGATGATGACTGGAAGAAATTCCGAGTTACAAACTATGATAGTGAGGCAATGCAAAAATATCATAACGACAATAGCCATAGTTATCTTGTCGCAAATAGCGTCCTTCATGCCAATGTTATAATCAATCTTCCCAAGTTGAAAACACATCGGAAGGCTGGTATGACCTGCGCTCTGAAAAATATGGTAGGGATCATCGGGTCAAAGGACTGTCTACCGCACCATCGAATAGGGGCGCGAAACGATGGAGGGGACGAGTACTTACACAAAGATCCACGGAAAAGCGCACTCACCAGGTTACATGAAATTCAGGACACGACGAAAAATTCAGTAGTTGGAGCACTCGGACGGGTAGGAGAATATGTCATTCGTGGAACACAGTGTATCATCCCCTCTTCTGATATTTATAATGAAGGAAGTTGGTACGGAAATGATACAATTCCTCGAACAATTGTGGATATAAATAAAATTCTATTATTTGCTAATAAAAATGGCTTATTAGAAGTGAATCGTCAGAGAAAGGTATTTACTATCGTTGATGCTATCGTCGCTGGTGAAAGAGAAGGCCCCTTGGAGCCTAGCCCAAAATCTATTGGAACATTGGTTGTCGGAGAAAATTCTGTTGCTGTTGACCTTGTGTGCAGTCAGATTATGGGCTTTGACTACCACATAATTCCAACTTTAAATTATGCACAGTCATCTCAAAAGCTCAAGATCTGCGGAGATCTGGCTGATACTATTCAGGTCCATGGGGATGAAGTCATTAAACTGAGCGAAGTATTTGAGCGCTATGGGCATCAATTCTGCCCAACATCAGGATGGAGGGGGCATATAGAACATGAATCTATGGAGGACTTAGATTAACCTCCCATCTGAGATGCGCCATTTATAAACCATTTATATCTGGCTGGTATTGATCGAGTGGTTTTTTGAAGTCTTCTATGGAATATTGAGGATCCTATGCCGGAGATCTGGTTTCAGATGAGATTCTACGACAATCTAAAGGTTATATTGGAAAAAAATCCTATATACTGGCGCAGGCTCTGGAACTCTATTGGGGAGACTTCCCCGAGCGATAGCAGTATAACAAATTTAAATATTTTTGGATCATTCTTCAGAAAATGCATTATATAAAGTCGAATTACTTATTCATAACGTGTACAAAAAAATGAGAATTGCACTTCTTGTAATGATGTTCCCTCCAAAAAACCTTGGAGGCACAGAAATAGCATCATATAATATAGCGAAACATCTCGCTCGAAGAAATCATGAAGTCCATGTGATTACATCTTCTGATCCCGGAGTTCCTAATTATAAATCTGAATCCGGTTTTTTTATTCATCGCACAGTTCTAAATCATACGAAATATATTGGAATAGTATTATTTGCTATTACTAGCATGATTCAAGTTACAAAGATCCGTCCTGATATAATTCATGCACAGAACATAACCATGGGCATGATCGCATTTTTTGGAAAAAAATTTTTCAAAATACCATATGTTGTATGGGGAAGAGGATCTGATGTCCACTTACAATGGAAGTTTAAAAAATATGTATCAAAAATAGTACTAAACAATGCAGATGTAAGTATCGCACTCTCTCAAAATATGAAGGACGAGATGCAAAAACTCTCAAAAAAGGACATATATGTTATACCAAATGGGATTGATCCAGCAATATTCAAAGAATCAAAAGTCAAAAAAGATTACACTGGAACAAAAATAATCTATGTGGGTTCATTATTACCTATAAAAGGAGTTAAATATCTCATCAAAGCAATGCAGATTCTTCATCCAACAAATCCAGATATTCATCTTACAATCGTTGGAGATGGTAGTGATCGTAGATCTCTCGAACAAATGGTACATGAATACGCCCTTGTGCAGAACATCAGTTTTGTGGGCAAATTACCTCACAAAGATATACCACAGTGGCTATGCAACAATAATATTCTTGTTTTACCAAGTAATTCTGAAGGTATGCCGAACGTCCTTCTTGAAGCTATGGCAGCAGGACTCCCCGTTGTTGCCACAAATGTAGGCGGTATACCGGATATCATCAAGAATAAAAGAAATGGATATCTTGTTGAACCTAAAAACCCACAAGAAATTGCAGAAAAAATCCAATATCTGATCAATAACTCTCAGATGCGCAAGATCATATCCGAACAAAATAAAATGGACAGTCAGAGATACAACTGGAACAATATCGTTCAAAATTTGGATTCTCTCTATTCGAAAGTATTAAAAACAGATTAAGTCTATCCTATGCCAGATCGCCAACCTATATTCCGTTATCCTCCATCTCGACTACATTACAGACGACTAAACTCCTAAACTCTGCAGTAACAACAGTGATGACATTCATCGTTCAGACTCTCTGATAATAATATCCAGCACGAACCGCTATCTCACCATTGAATATCCCTCGGACATCAATAAGAACAGGGCTTTCATTCATGAAACTCCCTATATCATCCAGAGACATCTTCCTGAACCGGTCATGGGCGACGACCACAATGACACAGTCCATTCTGATATTCAAATTGTCCACAGTCTTTACACCAAAGCCCTCAATCTGATCGTCTGACAGAAGTGGATCATAACCATAAACGTCCACATCGAACTCCTTGAGTTCGTGGATCATCTCGCTGACCGGGCTCTCCCTGGTGTCCGGGACGTTCTCCTTGTAGGTGAGGCCCATGATCAGTACCTTCGAGTCCCTGATCACCTTGCCAGCCCGGTTCAACTCCTTGATCGCCATATCGGCGACATGCCCGGGCATGGAGTCGTTGATCGCACGCCCGGCCAGGATCACTTGGGGGTGGTAGCCGAGTTCCTGCGCCTTGTAGACGAGGTAGTAGGGGTCGACCGGGATGCAGTGGCCGCCGACGAGGCCGGGGCGGTACTGGTGGAAGTTCCATTTGGTGCCGGCAGCCTTTATGACCTCCTGGGTGTCGATGCCCATCTTGTGGAAGATGAGAGAGAGTTCGTTCATAAGGGCGATGTTCAGGTCGCGCTGTATGTTTTCGATCACCTTCGCCGCCTCGGCAGTCCTGATGTCGGGGGCGCGGTAGACGGTGGTGATGAGGCCGTAGAGGTCGGCCAGGGTGTCGCCGGACTCGGTGTCCATGCCTGCGACGATCTTGGTGATCTTCGCGAGTTCGTGGGCTTCGTCTCCGGGGTTGATCCGCTCGGGGGAGTAGCCGACCTTGAAGTCCTTCCCGCAGACAAGGCCTGACTCCTGTTCGAGGATTGGCCTGACAATCTCGTCGGTGACACCGGGGTACACCGTCGACTCCAGGACGACGATCGCACCGGGCTTGAGGTTATGGCCGACAGTGTGCGCCGCCGACTCGACAAAGTATAGGTCCGGCTCCTTGGTCTTCTTCACCGGCGTCGGGACGCAGATGGAGACGAAGTCCGCCTTTTTGATCTCTTTTGGATCTGAGGTCACGTGCAGCGGTGCCTTGGTAGTCTCGGCGATGTGCCGCGCTTTTTCCTCGACGATCTCGTAGCCGATGGTGTTGATCTTCTGTGCAAATGCTTCTGCAAGGGGCAGGCCTACATAGCCGAGCCCGACGACGCAGACGGTCTTATCCTTCAGTGATTCCTGAACCATGCGATTGTCTCCTTGAGTCCTGCTTTGAGGTCATACTGCGGTGCATACCCGAACGCTGCCTGTGCCCGGGAGATGTCGGCGAGGGAGTCCCGCACGTCGCCCGGTCGGGGCGCTTCGTGGACCGGTTCGACGTCTGTGCCCACGATCTCCATGATGGTGCGGGCGAGCGTCAGGAGGTCGATCCGCTCCCCGCAGGCGATGTTGAAGGCGCCCTGCGCATCGTTCTCCATCGATTTTATGTTGGCCTGGACGACGTTTTTGATATAGGTGAAGTCGCGGGTCTGTCCTCCGTCGCCGTAGATCACCGGCGGCCGGCCGGCCAGGATCTGCTTCACGAAGTTCGGGATGACCGCGGCGTACTGGGAGTTCGGGTCCTGGTGCGGGCCGAAGACATTGAAGTACCTGAGGCAGACGGTCTGGAGGCCGTAGAGGTCGGAGAAGACCGACGCATAGTACTCGTCGGCGATCTTCGAGACGGCGTACGGGGAGAGGGGGCTCGGGATCATGCCCTCGTGCTTCGGGAGGGTGGGTGTGTTGCCGTAGACCGACGAAGAGGAGGCCATCACGACCTTCCTGACGCCTGCGTCGCGGGCCGCGAGGAGGACGTTTAAGGTGCCGGTGACATTTGCCTCATGCGTTGCCATCGGGTTCTTTACGGAGCGCTGGACGCTCGGGAGGGCGGCCTGGTGGAAGACGCCGTCGGCGTCCGTGAAGAGATTCTCAAGGAGGGGTGTGTCGTTGATGTCGCCCCTGACGAATGCCACATCTCCCCTCTTGATGAGCCCTTGGAGATTCTCCATCCGCCCAGTGGAAATATTGTCAAGGATGATCACGTCATGGTGTTGCGCAAGTTCTTCAGAGAGGTTTGAACCTATAAACCCGGCGCCTCCGGTGATTATATATTTCATATGTACCTCATAATTCACGGAATTATTATACATACTATGCTAGTTACTCATTTAATATGCATTGCGAATTAGGCCAATCAAACGAAATATTGGCTGGTATGAAAATAATCCTATGAATATGTAGAGCATCCTCTAGAACAGCATGCTTCTCTTTGATCCCGGTCATCACTCGGCGTTCAACTTCCTGATGATATATACTGCCTGAGTGAGGATTTGAATCTGATATTCCGCGGTTCTTTGATCACAAATAGTAATTTTCGTACTCCTTCCCAAGCAACCGGAGTATCTCCCACAACTCTGGAGTCATATTGGTAACAAGCACTGTCACGCCCTCCGCTGCCCGGAACCTCAGTTCCCTGACTCCCTGGAAGAGGAAGAACGTCCATTTCAGGGTCAGGTTCTAGGTCTACTTCTTCGTCTGTCCGATCACTTTTTCACTGGATTTATGCAGTTTTATCCTCAAACTGAACTCTTTAATCGAATAGATAAACAGACCGAGAACTATGATCATCGCCAGTGCCTAGATCCGGGATGGCTTCTTGAGAAAGATCTCCGCCAGCATGAACGAGAGATCCTTGAGAAAGTGGAATCCAGTTCTACCGCGCCCTGCTCCTTGTAGTTTTTCAGGAGTTCATCGTTACACCGCTGATGACATGAGTCACCGGCAGAAAATATTTGACGATGGAGAAGGAATGGTCAGCCAAGGAGACAGGGCACAGACAAATTATAGAAGATCTGAAACACTACAAAAAGTATTTCCTCGAAAGGAAAGAACGCATCAGCAAACAGACACAATGGATTCAAACCAGATTATCCTTCTCTACGTTATGCCGCCCGACAAACGGGTAGTGAAATGCGCAAGCCATATGCGTGAAAAGGCGCACGTGTGGTTCCTGGAAGGGGGGAGGAGGCAACATCCTCTCCCTATTCGACGAAGGAATGATCAAGCAAGGGGACAGGGCTCAGACAAATTACAAAAGATTTGATACACTCCCGATTAGTGCGAAAGGTGGGATTCATACTCCTGACACGTACGTGATTCAACAGAGCGGATTTTATATACGACCCAACCCGATGGGTGAATTATATCTAGAATTTCGTATTTAGATTCTATATAATTTATAATGTGTTCTAAATCGTAAATCCAAGAGTATGTCGAGTCAGCTCTTTGATTTATCCACTTTTCTCTCTTTGTATTATTAATTGGGGGAACTATTGCATTTGTGTGTGAAGTATCAATTATTAGTAGTGGCTTGTTTATAATTATCTCTCTGTAAAATTGTTCGATCATTTCTGGCTTTTGATAGTGTGCTGTAAGTAATGGATATTGATAGACATATTTTGAAGGCGATTCCCTTTTTGAGAGGAAATTTATTGTTGTTTCGGCGCCCCAAACTAGAACATAATCATTATCATTAGTATTATTCAAAACAGTTGTTATTATGTTAGATCCACTGATTTTGTCTGGTTTATAATTGCAGTGAATAGATACTATCGGAGATGTGAGGAGTGCTGTAATTAGTATTATGTAGTACATATTGTTTATATTAAATGAATATTTTTTAATAGGATTTATATCCTGGTGGGATTTATCTTGTGATAACAGTGTGTAAAAAAAGTATGTCGTGAGTATTGCGAATGATGGTAAACAACTCATGAAATAATGCCCATATCCCCTACCGGAATATCCAATTAATACTAATTCTAGGGGCAAATCTATTAGGGCAATGATAAGTATTATCCTTATATTTTTGATATTTTTTTTTAGAATCATTGTTTGATAGAGTCCATAAACCCAAATTCCAGTTAATATTATTAGAAAAAGTTGATTTATAGTGGAGCCATAAATAATCGATTGAAATTTTGTCAATATTGGAGTTGCTGAGTAACATGCATTATAGATTACTACAGCATCATATAATTCATAAAATGCTTGTTTATAGGAGAAGTAGATACTCATGATGATTATTGGAATAAAAGTTCCAAATGAAATTAGTATGGAATACTTACATCCTTTAGTTATTTTATCTGCTGGCGGTAACAGGATAAATATGGCGGCAATTACTGAAACTGTTATACCAAATAGATTTGGCTTAAGTAACATTAAAATTCCTGAAAATAAACCAATAATGAAATAGAGCCCTATGATATTCTTTGAATATGCATAATAATATATTAGTAGGATCAGAAATTGAAGTGGTAGCGCATATTCTGTTGTAAGATTTCCACCTTGTATAAGTGTCGAAAAGCAAGATATCCACAATACCGAGCCGAGGAGTGCACATTTAATATTAAATATATGTATAAGTAATTTAAAACAGACTAAACTTGCAATAAGCAGGGATATTAGTTCAACAAACCAAACTCCCCAAAGAGAGCCTTGTCCTATTAACAATCCGAATGCATTAATATAGAATATTGCAGGGGGTTTATGATCCCAGATGTCTAAATAGGGCGTTTTTCCTTCCAAAATTTGTTGGCCGATATACAGGAAGACACCGGAATCTCTGCTTGGAATTGGATGTAAGGGCGGTGTCAGGGGAATCAGTATAGATACAATAATTGCTATTATTACGATTAATGATGCCAATAATGGCGTCTTTAGTATATTGTTTGATTTTTTACTACGTTTTGTAGGCATATGTCACATCTAGTCTTGCTTTTTTAAATCGATAATCCTCTAGAAACTGCTAAATATTTGTGAATATCCTTTAACCAGTGATAGACACTTATATTGTTAATTTATTCAAACATGTCAATATTTCTTCGAATCGATCCATGGTAAATATTAATTATTTTTTGAGATATAATTTGCCCTGAGAACTGGTTGCTATATTTGATGATGGATTGTGGTTTCCATGATCTGTCAAGGGTAAAAATTATTTTTTCAGCCAATTCTCTGGAAGAACTTGAGGAGCATACCAATCCATAGTCATTAGATATGATAATTTCTCGAACACCCCCCACATCACTCCCCACAAACGGCCTCCCGCACCCAAGGCACTCAAACATCACCGTCGGGTTCCCCTCATTCAAACTCGGCAGCACAAACACATCGCATGCATTCATCCATATCGGGATCTCCTCATGCGGCTTCCCCCCCACAAAGCGAACATGCTCCTCCAGCCCGAGAGCCCGGACCTGCCTCTCAAGCCTTCCCCTCAGCGGCCCTGACCCCACGATCACGCAGAGCACATCCTGCCGCTCCTTCACCACCTCAGCCATCGCCTCCACAAGGTAGCGGTGCCCCTTCACCTCGACAAGGTTGCCGACCGCAAGCAGGATCTTTCTGTCCGGAGGGAGACCCAGCGTCCGCCGGCACTCTGCCTGATCGCGCGGGTAGAAGAGGTCTGACCTGAAGCCGTTGGGGATGACATGGACCTGCTTTGTGATCCCGAGGCTCCTGATGCACTCCTCGTTCTTCCTGCTCACCGTGATGATCGCATCGGCGGCTTCGAGTGTCCGAACGATTCGATCTCTCCACTCCTGATCCCTGAAGGGGAGATCATAGATATCGTAGCCGTGGGCGGTTACCACAAGGGGTATGCCATACTTCTCCTTCAGGAGCGCCCCGGCATACCCGTTCGGCCAGAGGAAGTGGGCATGGATAAGGTCGCACTCGATCTGTTTCTTCTGTATCAAATCGTCAACCGCCCTGAACAAGCGGTCTCCAAGAGACTTTTTCATCAGATCAAGGGGGAGATAGGGAAGGTTACAGGGATGTACAAAAATATTCTCCGGCAAATGCGATAGGTCCAGGATCGAACGCAGCCTGAACGGTTTCAGGCGCTGTACAGGCAGATAGTCTGCAATCTCGGCAAGCGTATTGTGGCAGACACAGACATCCACCCGCTCAAACTCTGGTGCGATGCCCTCGGTCTGATCTTTTACAAAGGTGAGATAGTGATCTGACAGCACCATCAGAGAACTTTTCTTGCCATCCATCTTCCGCCCTCTAGAATGAGAGATATAAATTCCCCCTTCCTTATGTGTCCGATGACCTGACTGGAACAGATATCCCACGTACTGGCATATCTGGTGCAGAGTGTCTCTTTCAAGATCCAGGTATCGTTTGTGTACGTCGCCTTTACGTTTCCGATCTCCCGAAATAGGTGGGCATCACTCCCAATGAGGCCTCTTTTCCCGAGATTGGATGCCAGCTCCAGGGCCTGAGCATTCTGATCAGGGGTGCTTCGTGCGTTCCAGACCTCGACCAGATCGACAGCTTCCGCAAGATCCTGAATAGAACGGTGACTCCGGTAAGGATGAGGCAGGACTGCCACCCCACCCTGCTCTCTGATCTCGTCGATCACCTCTTCCCACACGCGGGTTCTGATCTCCTCCTGTATCCCGAGCCCTATGATGTCACCGGCATCGGACTTCACCTCCGAGCCGACAATGACCCGGATACCGGACTTCTCTTCATACTTTCTGCCTTCAAGTCCTCCTTGAATGGTGTCGTGGTCGGTGATCGCCACAGCATCCAGCCCCTTTTTCTTTGCGACAGAGAGGATCTTCTCCGGGTGCATAAGAGAATCATGAGAATACCTGGAGTGGATATGAAAGTCAGCGACGAACCTGTCCATGAGCCCTCCAGAACCTGCCCTGCGCCACCCTGAGGAGGAACTCTGCGCCGGTCATCCCGATCTCCACGACATTTGGTACGATATCAGCCGGTTCAACATCCGAACGCGTACGGCCATCGAAAAATTCCCGCGCAATCTGGGGTATCGCGCGGGGATTTGTCATCGCATGGAACAGTTCCCCAGGAAAGAGCCACCTGAACCTCGTGCCAACCTGATACTCAAAGACAGGTTTGATATCCCCGTCCAGTGCCATCTTGCACGCAAGATAGGGAAAGTCCACACTGGAAGCAATGGCAAGGTCCAGAGATCCCCAGAACTTCGGGTTGATCTCCATCAGCACGTACTCCCCATTCTGTGCATCCTTTTTGAACTCAACCATGGCGACGCCATGCCACCTGAGTTCGTCCAGCATTGCCAGTCCGCATCGCTTCAGCTCCGGGTCGAAGATACTCTCCGCGCAGGTGCTCGGCCCACCGGTGACGGGGTATTCCCTGATTCGCCGGTGCATAAATATCGCCCGCGGCTCTCCATGATTATAGAGGGCAAAGAACCCATAGCCATCGCCAGGGATGTATTCCTGCACGATCGGCAGGTACCTCGATATCGATGAAAACCGGGAGATCAGTTCCTTCGGCGTGTTTGCATAGCCGACATACCCGGCCTCCTCAGCACCCTTTACAACAACAGGATATCGTAGTTCTCGCGCAAGTTCCCGAACTTCGGGAACACTGCGGGGATAATAGGTTTTTGGTACACGCACACCTACTTTTTCCGCAATTTTAACAGTCTCGTCCTTATGACCGGCTAGATCTAGAGCAGCAGGATCAGCTATGGGAAGGTGTACGTGGTCTTCCAGTTCATCTCTTATCCCGGAAAGCTGCATGACAGCGGCGTAACTGATAGGGAGGAGCACGTCATAATGATCCTTTTTAACGATATCAAGAACTTTTTGCGCATAGGAAGGGTCTTTTTTTGGGTCCGGAGCAGAATGGCGAGATTTACAGTATCGTGAATAGAAAGATATACTGCAGGAAATGTGTGACACGACACCGACGTCCACCCCCTGTTTGCCAAGGGATCGAACTGCAGCAAGGGTATGTTTATAATTCCCGTCAGTCAGAAGTACTTTCATTCACGTTCACCAGAATTTCCTGAGATGAAAACCGTAGATCAATATATCCTGCTCCTTCGATATAATCCCCCTTTATTTTACCAATATTCACAGCATCGGTGTGGATCCGTATCATCATTTCAGGGCGAGGAAGATCCGGTCCGATTCCGGACATTTGGATTCTAATGCCGCCAGGTACGCGCTTGGTTTGGAGGACAACATCAGAACGAGCGGTGAACCAATGCGCCGCCTCTCTTGCGGGCACCACCCACGCCCCGTCCTCAACCGCCCTCTCCACCAGCATACGATAGAAGCCGCCCCACCTTTTTGGCGCCGCCATGCTCACCTGGTGCCACAGAAGGGTGACGACCCCCCCATACTTCTTTGCATACGCCAGCACCTCCTCGCACCGGCGTATCGCCTCCTCTTCTGAGAGGCGAAGGCACGTCCCGCGCCCCCCATCGTCAGACGAATTCCAGGTCTTCCCCCCGAACAGCCCCCCGTCCTGGGTGATCAGGGGCACCTCCAGCAAACGCCTGCACCCGCGCGGTCGGTAGGGCTGCATCGTCCCGGCCCTGAAGCCCACATCATCGTTATACCCGATGGTCGAGTCATAGGCGTATCCCGCCTCGTCGAGTATCTTCCAGGTGTCCTTATTGAAGAGCAGCCAGTGGACGCGCGTCCCTGCCTCCGCACCAGTAAGGCCTGACACGCGCAGCAACTCCTCCCGCGCCGCCCCGGCATCCCGCCAGTTGTCGAGCCCGTGCACACCGACCTCCCAGCCACCGTCGGTCAATGTCTTGATCAATCCGGGGTTGAGATCATAGTAGCCGGCCCGGATTGCGGGTGCACTCTCGCCTGCCTTCCCCTCCTCAGGCAGGAAGAACCAGGTCGAGCGCACGCCGAGTTCTTCCTCAAGCTGCATCCACTCCTCGAAGCAGTTCCAGGGATCCTTCCCGACCCCGCACTTTGCCCCGAGAATCTGGGCGGCGTCCTTCACCATGCCCTTCCGCAGGCATTGGTACACCGCATACCCGACCGAGACCCAGCGCCTCTCACGCGCCGAGGTGATGTCCACGTCATGGGTGAGTGCGACGATGTACGGGTGGCCCCAGGGCACCGGCGGGATCTCCACAAGGAGGGTGTGCTCCTTTAAAATCTGGCGCAATTCATCGATGAGGATATCGACCACCGGTTCGTGGCAGTGAGGCAGGCCTTCATTTAAAATCCGCGCAATTTCGGCAAAATAGTCCTTCTCAGAGAGATCCACGAGGAAGGCACCAGCCGCATCGACCCCACCCTTGCGGGCGATGACCACATCATAAGTGTGCGCAGGGTCGTACCACTCCCATGGGATCTTGAGGAGTCGGAATGTATCTTCGACGGGGGAGGGATCAAGATAACAAACACCAATCATTCACTTCCTCTGTTCCTGAATTCTGGCGTATATTCCATTTTAGATCACGTAGTACCATACATGTTTGCAAATTGCAAACCATTATTTCATTTGAACTATGCAAAAATAATTTGCACCCAATCCAGATATCAGCCCGGACACACATCGATCGAGATCTAATAGTCGCTGAATACAAGATTTTCCCAACATTGATTCTATTTTATTGGAAAAAACAAACAGAATACCATTTGTCTGCCAAGAAACTATATGCGATTCCTCATTCTCAAAACTTTTTTGATAGAAATAATATGGGATCCTGTAATGCCAGTCAATCTCTGGAATTTTTCCTAGGAGGAAAGGAATTAAACTCTTAATGAACCCTCCAGAGTAAAATAAAGAGATGCAATTTGGACCACTGAATAGAATTGTCCCTCCAGGATTCAGGGACTGTTTTATTTTTTCTATGAATATCTCACGAGAATTTGGGGAAATATGCTCGTATACCTCAAAGAAAAGAATAACATCGTACGTCTTGTCTGACTTCCATTTTAAAAAATCAGCCTTATGATAGACTACATTAGGATGATTTATTACCCGATCAGAGCGGAGGTCAGGATCAACAGCATCAACCTGTGCACCAAGATCCCCAAAAATTGCAGAATAATACCCTCGATTACATCCAATATCTAGACAACTATGTATCGGAAAATCATGGTTCAGAAGATATTTAATTGCATCTTGAACCATTACAACCCGGAGATAATGGTAATATCGGGTCATAAAGGCATCAACATTATTTATATTATTCAGATATGATTTCCAGGATAAAGATGATAGATCGATGTTTGAGATTTCTTTCTCATTAAGAGGAGTCAATTACAGCACCCCCATCTCACTCAACCTTGCCGGCAAATACTCCCTCGTCACGAAATCCAGCCCCCGCGCCGCGAACGCCTGCTGTTCAGACTTCAGCCCCATCTGCAGCTGCAGCGCGATCTGCTCCCGCCAGTAATCCGTCGCAAACCGCGGGTCGGTCAGCTCCGCCTTCAACGCCGCCACGTCCTGCTCGGAAAGATGATCCGCAGGAAGATCATAATCCCGAATATCAGAGGGCTGCACCCCGATGAACTGAGCCTGCGGCGTCGCCAGCAACTCCGACATATGCGCTGCCTTGATCGAGCCGTACGCCACCGAAGCGTAGATCCGGTACGACCAGGGGTCGCCGTCGGTGAATACGACGACCGGCAGCCCGAACTCCTCGTGGATCCGCTTCAGGAGCCGCCTTGTGGACCGGGCAGGCTGTCCCTTCAGGTGGACGAGCGCTGCCCCGTACTCCTCGTCGAAGCCGTTCTCGATCAGGCGGGCGTACATACCGCCGGTCTCCAGGGCGATCACGAACTTTGCGTCGTGGTCCAGAAACTCAAGGGCGTCGACGTTGTTCGGGATCTGGTAGCCGGTCTCGCCGACGTTGTCCTGGCAGTGGATCTCCTGCACGCCCCGCCGGGTCTTCTCCCGGATCCTGATCGGCCCGAAGATCGAGGCCCCGTCCTCTTCCGGGCGCAGATGATAGATCTCCCGCTGGATGTCGGTGAGGATCTCCAGGTCCTCGACGACCCTGTTGCTCTCGTCCTGGGCGCCGAACTTCGCCCCCTTCCAGCCCTCGGAGATGTAATACATCTCTCTTAAGGTCGAGGAGCGGTTCTCGGCGAGCTGCTGCTTCAGAAATCCGATCACGTACGCCATCTTCAAGAGGTGCGAGGCGCCTTTTGCGGTCTGGGCCGAGCGCACGCTCTCGCGGTCGCCGTACTTCCAGACCTCGGAGGCGTCGTCGTACTCGATGTTGTGCTTCGTTCGCGTGGGAAGGCTGATCGAGGGGATCTGGCCCTCCACGAGCTGGTCGTACCAGCGCTCCGCGATCCCCATCAGCCGCGCACGCCCCAGCGCCTCCATCTCCTCCTTTATCGTCATAGGTGCATCACCACTTTCTTCGCTTCATCGACGCCGCGCACGTCCAGCATCCCGCCGCCCCGGCCAGGGTAGGCGGCGTGCCAGCCCTCGCCGGGCCCGAGAGCGCAGTTCCAGACGCGCGTGAACTCCCCGTCGAGTTCGCTCGCAAAGTCGGGCTTCGGCTCAGCCCCCTCGCCGGCGTCCGAAGAAATATCATAGATCACCAGGGCGAGGTTCTCGTGGGTGTGGTTGTGGACGTCGATCCGCACCACACCGTCCTTAACGCTCTTGCGCGCCACCAGCCGCCGCATGATCCGCCCCTCGATCGCCGAGATGTCTGGCACCGGCCGCTCCACAATCTCCGCCACCTTCTCAGCGATCGCCGGCATCACGGCGCAGACCGCCCGCGCCCGATCCTCCTGCTGCCGGTTCCGGTCCCGGCGCGAGAGGTAGGCCTTCAGCTCGCGCCCGAGGTCCTGAAGGGCGAGGGTGATCTCCTTCTCGACCTCGGGGATGGAGGCCACGGCGTCCTTGCTCTCAGAGGTGAAGGGCACGTTCGTCGAGGCCACGTGGACGAGGACGAGCACCGGCCCGTTCGGGAGGCCGGCCTGAGAGAGGCCGTAACTCTTCCAGTTCACGTTCGAGACGGCGCTCGTGATCGCGCAGGCGCCCTGCTGGTAGATCAGGGGCACCCGGTTTGCAAACCGCATCACCTGCGCCGTCCCGTCGGCGGTGAGTTTGCCGCCGTAGCCGATCGCTGCCTCCACCACGAAGGGGTGGCCCGAGAAGACCGAGGGCGGGCGGGTGCGCGCCTTCACGAAATCGAGCTGGAACTCCTTCTCGAGCCCCTGCGTGATCAGCTCCTCCCCGATCGGGGAGAGGCACTGGCTCATCGGCGGCGCCGGAACATGCACCGACTGCATCGCCGCAAGCAGGGCCTTCTGCGCCTCGGCGCCGAGGGCCGCCATCCGGGCCTTGATAGGGAGGCCGGCCGCCCCGGCGATCTCCTCGGCGGTCTTCTTCCCGACGCGCGAGAAGCTCTCGACCAGGAAATCTTCGAGCGTCGCCTCGGGCATCGCCGCCGCCATCCGCTTCAGGGTGCCGAGCTCGATCCCGTGCGGGTGAGGCTTGATCGCCTGCGGCGACCTGATCACCTCGTCGGAGACCCGCTCGAAGGTCGTCGCCTCGCCGTCGATCTCGACGCGGATACGGGCGTGCGGGTTGACGACCGCGGTGTACTTCAGGTAGTCGATCAGGCGCTTTCTCGCCGCGAGGGAGCTGGTGAACTCGAGTTCGATCCTGGTGCCGTGCGTCCGGTCCCAGGCGACCTCCTCGTGCTCCAGCACCTGCGGCTCGTTCGTCTCGGTCTGGATCATCAGGGAGAAGCGGTGGGCCGGGACTTTTGCCGAGGTGCGGGAGACGACCGCCGCGGGCGTCCCGGTGGTGAGCTGCGCATACAGCACCGCCGCCGAGATCCCGATCCCCTGCTGCCCGCGCGACTGTCTGATCTGGTGGAAGCGGGAGCCGTACAGCAGTTTTCCAAAGACGTACGGCACGTTCTCCGGGACGATCCCGGGGCCGTTGTCCTCCACGGCCACGCGGTATGCATCCGGAGAGACCTTCCGCACCGAGACGAAGATGTCGGGGAGCACCTCGGCCTCCTCGCAGGCGTCCAGGGCGTTGTCCACCGCCTCCTTGATGGTGGTGATGATCCCCCTCACCGGCGAGTCGAAGCCGAGGAGGTGCTTGTTCTTCTCGAAGAACTCCGCGACGCTGATGCTCTTCTGCTGCTTGGCCAGGTCTTCAGCGAGCGCCACTGCCCGTCACCTCAGCGATGGCACTGGCGACCGTTATCTCGCGCTGCTCCCCTGCGTGCAGGTCTTTGAGGGTGACCGTCCCGGCCTCGGCCTCCCGCTTGCCCACGATGCAGGCATAGTCCGCCCCTTTTGCGGCATGGGAGAGCTGCGCCCCGATGCCGCGTTCGAGGAGGTTCACCTCGGCCCGCACCCCGGCGGCGCGGAGCTCCCGCGCCACCGCGAAGGCGTGCACCTGCATCTCTGTCTGGGCGAGGACGGCGACCACCGGCAGGCTGGGCGCCTCGACCGCGCCCAGGGAGACCATCACCCTATCGAAGCCGATCGCAAACCCGCAGCTCGCCGTGTCCTCGCCGCCGAAGAGGTGGGTGAGGCGGTAGTTCCCGCCGCCAACCACCTGGTTCTCGGCCCCGAGGTTGTGGGCGAAGCCCTCGAAGACCATGCCGGTGTAATAGTCGAGCCCCCGGGCGATCCCGAAGTTCACGGCGTAATCGATCTCCTCGCCCTCCAGGATCGAGAAGATCCCGCGGATCCGGTCTGCCTCAGGGATCTCTCCGCAGATCTCGAATGCCTCCTCGGGATCGGCGCACGAGACCAGGCCCGAGAGGGAGGACTCGAGGTCTGCCTGACCGCAGGACTGGAGGCAGGCCGCGAGCCCCTCAAGGTCCCGTTTGTCGAGGTGGCCCATCACCTGGCGCTGGAGGGCGGGATCGACCCCGGCGAGGAGGTGCTTCATCGGGGCGAGGAAGCCCACCTTCAGGTCGTAGTCGAGGCCGACCGAGCGGAGGAGATCGTCTGCCACCATGATCACCTCGGCATCGGCCGCCGCCGAGTCCGCCCCGATCAGCTCCACGCCGAACTGCCAGAACTGGCGGTACCGCCCCTTCTGCGGCCGCTCGTACCTGAAGCAGTCGGCCACATAGTACCAGCGGACGGGTTTCGGGATCGACCGCCCCTCGTTGACGAACATCCGGGCGACCGATGCGGTCACCTCGGGCCGCAGGGTCATCTGGCGCCCGCCCTTGTCCTCGAAGGTGTACATCTCCTGCCTGATGTTCTCGCCCGAGCGCATGGTGAAGAGCTCGACGTGCTCGAAGGTCGGGGTGCAGACCTCGCCGTAGCCCCATCTTCCGGCCGCCTCGCGCATCCTCGCCTCCGCGGCCCGCCGCTGCGCCATCTCGTCAGGCAGAAAATCCCTGGTCCCTCGTGGTTTCTGAAGCATTCACTCGACTCCTTGGTGTACAGGTTTGGGGCGCCTGTCTTATCTTACCTGCGCCGGGCCTTCCCGAGAAAGCGGGTCGGCGCGCTCTCGTTCCCCTGCCAGACCTGCTCCTTCTGCACCCGCCCCTGCAGGTACAGGGCGAGCAGCACCGCCCCGAGGGCGAGGAATTCGAGGTCCGGCGAGGTGTACGCCATCAGAAAACCCGCGAGGGCGAGTGCCGTATAGAGCACCCCGCGGTACGCCGCCTGCCGGTAGCCCGGGAGGGCGGTGCGGTAAAAGATCCGTGCGTCCCGCAGCCAGAGGAAAAAGGTCGCCGCCGTCCCGAACCCGGCCACGTAGAGAAGATATGTCATCCGGGTGGAGTTTTAATTATCCGCCCACATAATACTGTAGTATCTGACCATGACCGCGGAGAAAAGCCTGAAGGAGGTGCTTGCCGCCCATGCCGCCGGCAGGCTCTCCACTGACGACGCACTCGACCTGATCTCGGGTCTGCGGATCGAGCAGGTGGGGGAGCTTGCACGGATCGATCTCGGCAGGGAGATGCGCTGCGGCATACCCGAGGTGGTGCTCGCCGAGGGGAAGGAGACGGCCGATCTCGTCTCGATCATGGAGCGCCACTGCGCGGCGGCCGGCCGCTGCCTTGCGACCAGGGTGACGCCGGCGCAGGCAGAGGAGGTGGCACGGGCCGCCGGCGCCGCCGGGCTCTCCTGCCGCTACGAGGAGCGGGCGCGCACCCTCGTCCTCTCGAACGGACGGGAACCGGCGAAGAGCGGCGGCATCGTCGGGATCCTCACCGCCGGGACCGCCGATATCAGGGTCGCCGAGGAGGCGCGGGTCGTCGCCGAGGAGATGGGCTGCGAGGTGCGGACCGCCTACGACGTCGGGGCGGCCGGCGTCCACCGTCTCTTCCCGGCGCTCAAGGACCTCTCGAAGGCGCATGTCTTCATCGTCGCCGCCGGGCGCGAGGGCACGCTTCCGGCCGTCGTCGCCGGCCTCGTGGACAGGCCGGTGATCGGCGTCCCGGTCTCGACCGGCTACGGGTATATGGGCCAGGGGCAGGCGGCGCTTGCGAGTATGCTCCAGTCCTGCGCCGTGCTGACGGTCGTGAACATCGACGCCGGTTTCGTGGCCGGGGCGCATGCGGCGCAGATCGCAGCCCTCGCGGGGCGACGATGACGCGGGCGTTTTACATCGGGCGGTTCCAGCCCTATCACAACGGCCACCACTCAGTGCTGGAGCGCATCGCTCCCCTGGTGGACGAGATCGTGATCGGGATCGGCAGTGCGCAGCTCTCCCACGAGGTGGAGAACCCGTTCACCGCGGGCGAGCGGCTGATGATGATCGCGGCGGCCCTCGAGGAGATCGGCGTCCCCTATTATGCCGTCCCGATCGAGGACCTCCGCAGAAACGCCCTCTGGGCCTCGCACGTCTTTTCCATGACGCCGTACTTCGATATCGTCTACTCGAACAACCCCCTCGTGATCAGGCTCTTCGACGAGGCCGGCATGCGGGTGAAGACCCTGCCGATGTACCGCCGGGACACCCTCTCCGGGACCGAGGTGCGCCGGCGCATGGTCGCCGGGGAAGAGTGGCGGAGCCTGGTGCCAGCCCCGGTCGCCGCGGTGATCGACGAGATCAACGGTGTCGAGCGGCTGAAACAGATCTCTTCCTCAGATTGAGGGCGGCCTGAAACCCTTTATATTAACGCGCCGATAGATCGATGATGTTCAGGTTTCTCAGGGGTCTTTTCGAGAAGGAGGAGAAGCCCTTTACCCTCACCGTCAGGGAGGCGGGGGGATGGCTTGAGGAGCGCGAGCGAGAGGTGGAGGAGGGGCTGCGGACAAAGACGGCAGAGACCCGCACCACCGTCGCGGACTGCCTCCAGGGCCTCGAAGAGGTGCTCCGCGACCTCGAGGCTGCAGAGGGGCGGGAAGATATCCACCCGAAGCTGCGGAGCGTCACCGATCGCTCTCTGCCAGTCTTCATCCCGGCGATGCGCCAGCAGATCGCCCGGCACCTGCCCGACGACCCCGACGCCTTCTATGCTGCGGCGGCCGATCTCCTCGCCGCCCTCTTAAAGGTCCAGAAGGGGCAGGGCCGCTACCTCTCCGGGGTCTTTCCCGAGGAGATGAAGGAGGCCAAACACCTCACCGCCGGGATCGGCCGGTCGCTCAACGACCTCACCGGTATCGTGAAGGAGGCGCGGGAGGCGCAGGGCCGGATCGACGGCGCACGCGCGGCGCTGGCGGATCTTGAAGCGGGAGGGAACGATCTCCGGTCGGCCAGAGCGGCGATCCCCGCTCTGAAAAGCCGCATCTCCCGGGCAACGTCCACGATCGCCGAAAAAGAGGAGCTGGTCAGGATCCTCAGGGACGATGCAGATTATCTCCGCTGCCTCGACCTCAGGGAGCAGGTGGAAACGCTCTCTGCCGGTGCTGCGAGGGCAGACCAGGACCTCAGGAACCTCGGCGCCCAGGCGGCCCGCGTGCTGCGCAAGGCCGAACGGATCGCAGAGCGTGCCGGCGCGAAAGCCGATGCAAAGGCGCTTGCCGGATGCACCGCCCTCCTCGACGACCCGGCCGCCGCCGGCTCGGACGCCGTGCTGGCCGCCCTCCCCCCCGCGGCGGCGATGGTGAGGGCGCAGATCGCCCGCGGCGACCTCGCCCTGAAGGGGAAGGAAGATCTCGCCCTCTTCGGCGAGGACGACCGGATCGGCCAGGCCTTTCTCGACGCATTCAGCCGGTGCGCCCTGATGAAAGAGCGGCTCTCGGCCGCGCAGGAGGAGGTGCGGTCATGCAGCCTTCCGGGTGAGATTGCAGACCTTGAAAAGGAGATCGCGGCGCTCTCCGCGGGTATAGAAGCCGACAGCACAGATCTTCGGGCAAAAGAGGAGGAGATCCTCCGCCTGGAGGAGCGTCTCCCTGCCCGCGCCCGCACCCTGCACGATGCCCTTGAAACCGTCGCGGGTCGTCCTCTCTCCCTTGAGGGGGAAGGCTTTGTCATAGTCGCAGAAACGAAAACCGCTCGAAATCGGTGACGGCGAACTCGGGGTGCGGCCCCATGCACGCCCCGACCCGAAGAATGGCCGGACGGTCGAGGGCGACGGTGTCGGAGGCCGGCAGCCCTTCCCCGCCTTCGTACCTGATCCGGCGGTTTACAATCGCATTTCCCTCCAGCAGGCAGCAGATGGGCGTGTGCTGGTGGCCGCAGCAGAGGTGCCTGAGCCCCCGGCGTTCGAGTTCTGCAAAGGCCATCTCCGGCGTGTAATGGTAGCCCGAGAGCGACGGCCCGGGCCGCTCTGCGAGGCGCTGCCAGAACGGCTGATCGGTGAGGGCGTCGCCCAATCTGAGCGGCCCGCCGTGCACGAAGAGGGTGCGGTCGATCACTGCCTCTGCCGGGAGGTCTGCGATCCCGCCGAGAAGGGGCGACCCCGCGAGGGGCGCGTGCGCGCGGATGCTTGCGGCGTCGCTCCCGCTCACCGGGATCCCGTGCACAAAGGCATGGTCGTGGTTGCCCAGGAGCGAGATGACCCGGTACTCCGTTTTGAGCCGTTCCATTGCCGCAAGGGTCTCGGCCGGCGCGCAGCCGCGCCCGAGCAGATCGCCAAGGCTGACGATGCACTCGATATCCCCAAAAAGTCCGGCGAATCTTCGGCCCTCCAGGAAGGATGCCACCTGCTCAAGTGCCCGGGCATCGGCATGGACATCTGAGAAGACGACGACGACCACACCTACGATCTACCACACCTTCATTTAAAAGTGCGGCGCACTATTGTGTGATGACAACAGGGCAAGGGGTTCTGGATCGGCTCTGGCTTGCCGTTCCGGTCGTATCGTTCGGCGGCATCCTGGTATCGGCGCTTGCAATCTTCACAGCGGGCGACCCGATGTATGTAGATCACCCGATGTGGGCGATCGGCCTCTGGGCGAACATCGCGGCGTCGTTTATGCTCTGTGCCTATGCCTACACCAGGCCGAGAAAAGATTTCGTGGCCCTGCTCGCTCCGATGTATGCGGTGATCATCTTCCTGGCCGGCGACTTTTCCACCGGTCCTATCATGCAGGTGCTCTTTGCCGCCTCGATCACCATCCTTGCAGTCAGGGTCGAGAAAAAGTTTCAATGATGGGAGAGGAGGATTAGCATATGGGACGGGTAGAGAAATATTTCGAGGCGTATATCGAGAGGATCAGGCCGGCATTTGAGGGGATGGACAGAGAGACCGCGCACGCCGTGGCCTCGGCGCTGCTTGGCTTCAAGTTCGGCCTCTATGGCAATGCGGTGACCCGGGCCGACACGGCGCTCGAACAACTGGCCGCCGCCGCTATGCCGCAGGCGCTGCTGGCGGCCCTGCGGATCCTGAGGACGAGGGCCGCCGACCTCAAAAGCGCGGTCATCGTCTCAGCCTCCCTCCCCGACTTCGCCCCTGAGGACCGGGAATACCTCGCGATGGACCTGCCCGCCGACCTGATCGAGGACGCACCGACCTACACCCTCGACAACGCCCTCCTCCTCCTCTATGCAGTCGGGTTGATCGCCTCGCCCGACGACGAGCAGGCGCTCGATGAACACCGGGGCTTTCCCCTGCAGATCCTCGGTTCATACAGGAAACCGCTCGATCTGTGAATAAATCTTTTTTTGGCACTCATGTCCTGAAAAAATGGCTTTGTAGAAATCATCACTTTTCCGGATGCGAGCGTAATTCATTCGCTTTCCCCCATCTTCGCGCCGGGGGTTCTTAACCCCGGACCCCCCGCGTGCAGTTGTCCTGGATAGGGGAGGAGGGGCCGGGCGGAGCATCTCTCGATGAAAAATGATGGATGGGCGTGCCGGCGAGGTTTGCCCATCCCTGCCCCAATCGCAACCGGCGGGGGGACCGGGGGGCAGCAGGCCCCCCCGGCAGAGGCGTACCCTGATATCCCATACAGTCACATAACGCCCGCACCGCGCCGGGGGTTGCACCCCCGGACCCCCGCGCACGATTGCCCCTGGATATGCAGGGGCAGGGAGGGCAGATTATCTACCGGAAAAAATCCTGATGGCCTGTCTGGAGTATTTTTCTCGTCCCCGCCCCGCAGTTTTGAGGGGCACTGATCCCGCATCTGCTCTCGGAAACTGCCGGGCAATGGCTTCGTCCAGACCATCTCGTAGCCTGGTTCCACGATAAAGGGCAGATCTATCATACCCTTACCAAAGCACCTTCAAGCGATCTCGATTGTTTTTGTAGTGGGGCATTTCAACAAAGCCGAAAAAATAGCACGATTGGACCGGGAAGGCGCAACGAGATCTCCGGAGAGAGCGATCCCAAGCCCTATCGCAGTTTAGCAGGGTGGCATCAGCCAAACGCGCTGCCCATTCCCCTACGAAAGATCCTGGGATCCGGGGGTGAACACTCCGGCGGCAGCGTTGGGAAGGCGTTTGATCGGTACGCTGGTGGCGGGGTGCCTTTAGCAGATGCGATAGGGGGCGGAACCGCCATCTCTGCAGGCCCCGTTGCGCCGTCCAGATCTTATCTGCAAAAGACTGGTGAGACCCCAGGCACCCCGGGGGGTGAACCGGGGTATGGCATCAGACGGTGGCCCTCATGAAACGGGCGGAAAAATGATTATAACGAGTCGACCGAGATCCCTTCGAAGGACTCGGCGATCTCCCTGATCTCCCTGACGCCGAAGGCCGTCTGGACCGAGACGAGGTCGATCTCGGCGGCGCACGAACACATGTAGTCGAGAATATCGACTGAGAGCTCCTTGTGCTGCTGGCTCTTCCTGAGCTGGTCCATCAAAAACGACATTTTCTCAGGTCGTTCCGCCCGCAGTTTCGCAAGGGAAACGACGCACATAAAGATGCGGCTGAGGTTGCGGTCGCTGCCGGTGATCGTGTCGAAAAAGTTTCTGAGCACCTGCGCCTGATAGACCTCGCCGCCCATGGATATCAGACCTTCATCGCCGCTGTTAAAAAAGGTATCTTTTTTCTCTCACTTCCGGGTGCTCACGATCTTGATGATGTCGCCGTCCTTCAGTTCGGTGCTCTCCTTGATCCGCATCCCGCTCCGGGCGTCGACGGCGTAGAGGAAGCCCTCGCCGATCTCGGTATGGACGCGGAAGGCGAGGTCCTTCGGGGTCGAGCCCCGGCGCATCAGGAAGGCGTCAGGGAGGACACGCCCCTGCTTGTCGGTGCAATGGTGCTCGTCCTCCACCGGGTAGACGACGATCTGGTCGAGGAGTTCGAAGACCGCCCGGTTGATCGCCTGCTGGACGCCGGTGCCGCCATGCTTCTGCATCAGGAGGCCGAGCCGCTCGATCCCGGTCCGCTGCGCAGCGGTGAGTTTCGCGTCCGCCCTGATCGTAAACGAGAGGTCGCCGGGTATATAGTCGATGAACCCGCCCTCGGCCGCCATCCTGAGGGCGAGTTCTGCGGCGGCGCTTGCGGGCATGCAGCCGACGCCCTTCAATGCGTCGAGCATCTCGTCCGAGGCGGTGTCCATCTTGTTGCCGACGAAGAGCATCGGTTTGGTCTTCTGGAGCAGGAGGTCGCAGAAGGGGGCGAGGTCTTCTTCAGAGGCCCGCCTGAGGTCGATCCCGACCTCGTCGGCGGCGTCCTTCACGTCTTCGTAGGTGATCGCAAGGCCCGCGAGCACCCCGGCGACCCCGTCGTAGACGTCGGAGAGCTTCGACTGGGCCTGCCGCTGGAGGCGGGGCCAGTGCTTGGCAAGGATGCCGACGACCCACATCGTCATCTCATAGCGGAGGAAGGCGATGTCTTCCCTGGGGTCGTGGCTTCCGGCGTCCACCGGGTTGCCCTCGGCATCGGTGGCCCCGCTCGCGTCGATGATATGGAGGATGGCGTCGGCCTCCCTCAGGTTGTCGAGAAACTGGTTCCCGAGCCCCTTGCCCTTATGGGCATCGGGCACCAGCCCGGCCACGTCGATGAAGGCGACAGGCACGAACCTGACGCCGTCCTTGCAGGCGGTGCAGCCCGAGAGACCGAGGGTTTTGCACGGGCAGGTGGTGCGCGCGTAGGCGACGCCGTGGTTGGCGTCGATGGTGGTGAAGGGATAGTTGGCGATCTCGACCTGTGCCATGGTCGCGGCCTTGAAGAAGGTGGACTTACCGCAGTTCGGTTTGCCGGCGAGTGCGAGCGTAATCATAACAACTCTCTTTTACGTCTGCACGCTTATTAATCTGGTACCATGGGCTACATCACGCGGAATACCTATTACTTCGATACGCCGGGCGAAGCGAACACCGCGGACGCCGCACGCTTTGCGGTCGAGCGCGCGCGGGAGGCCGGGATCGGGACGGTGGTCGTGGCCAGCACCTCGGGCAGCACCGCCCTTTCGTTCCTCGAAGCGATTGCGGGCACGGGCCTCCGCCTCGTCGTGGTGACGCATGTGGTCGGTTTCTCGACGCCGGGTGTCAGGGAGTTCGACGAAAAGGCGGCTGAAACGCTTCAGGGGGCCGGGGCGACGATCGTCACCGGCACCCACGTCCTCTCCGGCCTCGAGCGGGCGATCTCCCGCTCGCCAAGACTCGGCGGCGCTTCCCGGACCGAGGCGATCGCCGAGGCGTTGCGGCGCACCGTCGCCGTCGGCCTGAAGGTGGCCGTCGAGTGTGTGCTCATCGCCGCCGATCAAGGGGCGATCCGGGTGGACGAGGAGGTCGTCGCCGTCGGCGGGACGATGAGCGGCGCCGACACCGTCTGCGTCATCAGGCCGGCCCACACAGCAACGTTCTTCGACCTGCAGGTGCGCGAGATCGTCGCCATGCCCAGGAACCGGTGATTATGGTCTTCGCATCGTTCAGGAAGGCCCTGAGCCTCCTCGTTAAAATGCCGCTGATCTGGACGGCCGGCATCGTCGTTGGCATCACCGCAGGGCTCGACATCTATCTCGAACTCTCAGGAGAGACCTTCTTTGCCGGAAAGGTCCTCCTGCTCGGGCTCCTTCTCCTCCCCTTCTTCGTCGCCGGGAGTATGGGTGCGATCAAGCGGGACGACGGCAGTCCGGCAGTGTTTCTGGAGGAAGGGAAGAAACACTACTTCCGGGTCCTCCTCCCGGCAGTCGTCCTCCTGTTTGCGGCGATCGTGACCATCTTCCTGGTCGCCGTCCCGCTCTCGCTCATTGCCGGGGAGAACGCCGTCGAGGCAGCGGGTTCGACGGCACTGGGCGTGATCCTCTCGTTCGCCCTCTTCGCCTACTTCTACGACGTTGCGGCGGTCCGGGACGAACTGGGCGTCTTCGCCTCCCTCCAGCGGAGTGCGGCCTTCGTGCTCACCGCCTTTACACGGACTGTTCTTTTCTATGCGGCAAATGTTGCGGCGCTCCTCCTCGTAGGGTTCGGGGCGATCTTCCTCTGGACGGCGCTCCTCTACGACCGCCTCGCCCCCCTGGCCGAGAGCGGGGAACTGGCCCTCATGGAAACCGCCAACGCCACGGCGGTGCAGGCGCAGTTTGCCGCCCTCCTCGGTCCCGAAGGGGTCTGGGCGACCGCTCTCGTCTACGCCGTCGTGATCGCCCTCTTCGTTCCCTTCGCCATCGCCTTCAAGGCCGCCTTCTATGAGAGCCGCGGTGCCGTGGAGGCCGCCGCCTCTCAGGTGGGGGAGTACGACGAGAAGGGGCGGTGGTACCGCTACTGAGCGGTGCCGTCAGAATATACTCTTTTTCTGGTCGCTGCCCTCTCACGCGGGGATCCCGGGTTGACCCGCGGCCCCGGTGTAGTTGATTTTCCATCACTCACGCGAAGGCGCGAACCATCCTTTCCCCTGCTCCCTCGTTCCTCTCCTCCCCGCGCTGGGAGTTCTTACCCCCGGACCCCGCGCATGATTGCCCTGGATGTGCGGGGGACGGGCCGGGCGGTACGGCTCTCGATGAAAATTCTGGGTGGTCGTGCTGGAGGGTTTTGTGGGTTCCTGCCCCCAATCGTATCCTGCAGGGGTGTGTCGGGGGGGCAGCGGGCCCCCCGGGTGGTGTCTGCCCGGGTTTTCGGGAACCTGTATGTTCTCGGCGCGAGGATGTGGATGTCGCTCTGATGGGTGGAGTGGACACTGCCCGGGGGTTGCACCCCCGGACCCCTGCGCATGATTGCTCTGGATGTGCAGGGGACGGGCAGGGTGGTACGGCTCTCGATGAAAATTCTGGGTGCTCGTGCTGGTATGGTTTTGTGGGTTCCTGCCCCAATCTCATTCGGCGGTGT
>NZ_CM001555.1:1127705-1349520 GCF_000275865.1 Methanofollis liminatans DSM 4140
AATGTCACCGCAGACTTCACGGCCGACGTCACCTCCGGCACCGCGCCGCTGACCGTCCAGTTCACCGATCGCTCGACCGGGCCTGTTACGGCGTGGGGATGGGACTTCGGCGACGGCGCCTCATCGAGCGAGCAGCACCCCGAGCACACTTACCTGCAGGCTGGCACCTACACCGTCTCCCTGACGGTCACCGGCGAGGATCAGAGTGATACCCTCATTCGGGGGGGCTACATCTCGGTGGAACCCGCCGGTGAGGTCGACGCGAACCTGACCTTTGTCCCGGCAGGGGCAACCCTCGCGCCAGGCACGGAAACCGCATTCACCATTCTCATGGACAGGGCAGCGGCTGGCATCGCGGGCTACACGATCACCGTGTCCCTCGACGACCCGGCGATCGGTGAGATCACCGCCGTTTCATTCCCTGCATGGGCCGGGCTGAAGAGCAACGGCACCCTTCCCGCAGACTCGGTCTGGATCAGGGCGGTCGATCTCGAAGGGAATGCCGGGACCGGGAACATCACGCTCTGCACGGTCACGGTGCGGGGCGACACCGAGGGGACGACGACACTCTCGATCCTGGACAACGCCACCCTGGAGGATAGGGAGGGCGGCATCTACACCTTCGCCACCGTGCCGGCGACCCTGACGGTCGGGGCTGCGGCAGTCCTCCCGTTCCCGAAACCTGACGGCACCACCTATCCCGCCCCCACCGACCCGGACGGCGACGGCCTGTACGAGGACGTCGACGGCAACGGCCGGATCGGGTTCAACGATGTGGTGGTGTATTACACGAATCTGCAGTTCGTTGAGGATAACCAGCCGCTGGAAGCGTTCGACTATGACAGGAACGGCCGGATCGGGTTCAACGATGTGATCGTCCTGTACGGGATGATCGCCTGATAGATACTCTGGAGCGAAATATGACGAACCTCAAAGATCTGGTGCCCTTTATCGGCACCCTATTCCTCTGCGCCCTCATGGTGCAGGGGGCCCTGGCCGCTGTGGTCGGGGACAGAACAGATGCCGGGAATATCACCATCACCATCCTGCCCCCGGTGGCAGAGGTCGATCTGGGCGGAACGGCCGATTACGACCTGGTCCTGGATCGCCTCCCGTCCGGTATAGCCGGGTACAACATCTCGGTCGGTCTGACCGACGGATCGGTCGGCGAGATCGTCGTCGTGACCTTCCCTGCATGGGCCGGGCTGAAGGGCAACGGTACCCTGCCGGCGGATGAGGTCTGGTGCACGGCGGTGGATCTCGCCGGCGGCGCCGGAACCGAGAATATCACGCTCATGACCCTCACCCTCCGCGGCGATGCCGCAGGATCGACCGACGTTGTGGTTAGAGAAGGAGTTGTTGAGGATCGCACCGGTGGGTTGCCCTCTATCCTGGACGTCGTTCCGGCGACCTTTGCGGTGGGGCAGGCCGTGAACGGGGCGGTCAACTTCACTGCCGACGTGACCGATGGCACCGCCCCGCTCACCGTGCAGTTCACCGACACCAGCACGGTTGAAAATGTCACCTCGTGGTTCTGGGACTTCGGCGACGGGTTCATGTCGACGCGGCAGCACCCGCTCTATACCTTCCACGATCTTGGCTCCTTCACCGTCACCCTCACCCTGACCGACGCCCGGAATCTCACCTGGACCCAAACCAGAGAGGGCTTCATCACCACCCGCAACGAGACCGTGAGAGATGCCGACTTTATCGCTAACGTCACAGAGGGGCCGGCGCCTCTGGCCGTGCAGTTCACCGACACCGGGACGATCGAGAATGTCACCGGATGGTCCTGGGACTTCGGGGACGGCGGCACCTCGGATGAGCAAAACCCGGTGTGGGTCTATATGGCGCCGGGCCGGTACAATGTCTCACTCATGGTGACCGACATCTGGAATGCCACGTTCTGGGAGGAAAAGGTCGGGTACATCACCGTCAATGAGTCAGAAGAGTACGCCGATTTCACCGCCAATGTAACCGGGGGCGAGGCGCCGCTGGCAATCCAGTTCACCGATACGAGCACGGTGAGGAACATCACCTCATGGTTCTGGGAGTTCGGCGACGGGAACACCTCTGAGGAGCAGCATCCGGTCCATATCTACACAGCAAACGGCACCTATGACGTCGGGCTCACGATCAACCGGGAGGGGGATCCCTCGTATGAGGTGCGCTACGACGGTTACATCACGGTCGGCATTGCATGAGCATACCCTCGCGCATGGATCTCCCGGATCTGGAGATACTCCCTCCGTCCCAATTTTGAGTTCGGCGCCCGCCCGGGCGGGCGCTTCTCCTGGAGATCTCCACACCATCAGAAGAAGGCCCTGGTGGCGCCCATGCCCTCTCATGCCCCGGTCCCGGCACTGAAATCCAGATTCAAAAAGCAAATTTATTTGAAAGTGGTCTATTCCATTCTCTATAGCAATTTCAGAAGTTTGGAAGTGGGTGCAGAAAAGAAAAAGAATATCATGTAGAGTGCGAATCTCTATGCAGTGCATTTCACTCCGCCTGCCCGGCCTGCAGGTTGGGCCTGCATCGGAATAATCTGAGGAGATGAAGCAATTTTCACGTGAAATCGGCAGAGGGCGCTCTTTTAACGCGCACCTGATGATCTATGTCATTCTGATCATCGTTTTTGTCATCGCTATTCTATCCTCATACTCGTATTTTGAGGCGAAAAACGATATCGTCGAGAAAACCGACCTCCTGCAGGAGCAGGCGGAAAAGAGCATCATCGAATGGATGATCCTCGTCGATGCCGGTCTGGAGATGTATGACGACACTCTCAACGCCCGCATGCAGACCGGGTTTGAGGACTTTTTAAGGGCGTACGAAGAGGCGGGCAATGACCCCGCACAGATGGACCTCGAACGCCTCAAAGAGGACCTCGGCGGCACGATGGACCTCTACATCATCGATCAGGACGGGGTCATCAGGTACAGCACGGTCGAGCACGAGATCGGGGTCGACTTCAGTGGCATCCCGGATTTCTTCGCCTATATCACACTGCTCCGTGAAGGCGATTCGTTCTCGGCAGACCGCGTGGTGCGAGAGCGGACGTCCGGGATAGTTAGAAAATACGCCTATATGCCGACGCCCGATCACCGCTACCTCCTGGAGCTTGGCCTTGTCCCCGAACTGCTCGAAACCAGGAAACTCGGCCTCTCCTATGTCCAGACTACCGACAATCTCAAAACGCTCAATCAGGACCTCTTGAGCATACGCATATATGATATTTTCGGGCAGATTGTCGGGAATAAGAGTTATATGGGGGACGACCTCCAGAGAGAGAGGATCTCCTCGGTGATCGAGGAGCGGCAGGGGGCGGTGTACGCCGACCCGGCGAACCGCACCGAGACCCATTACCTTTTTTTGGACCTGCGGGACCCGGACTATGCATCTGATCTGTCCATGGTGATCGAGCTCACCTATACCACCGCATCCCTCGACCAGAAACTTACGTCCCTCTTATTCTCGCACATCATGATCGCTCTTCTTGCGGTACTTCTCAGCGGCTTGCTCGTCTTTGTGGGTATCTGCCATGTTTCCCGGCCAATATCCGAGGTCGTCGAGGACATCGACCGGATCGCGCAGGGCGACCTCGACCACCGGATCAGGCATACGCAGGGCCTCGAGTTCTCCCGCCTGGAAAACAGCATCAATGCGATGGTTGGTGCTCTCAAGGCGAGCCTCGGGCGCGCGCAGGAGTCTGAACGGGCACTCCGTGAGTACAACGAGAACCTCGAGGCGATCATCACAGAGCGGACGGCCGAGTTGAAAGCCTCAAACGAAGAGGCGAACCTCTACATCGACATCATGTCCCATGACATCAACAACACCAACACCATCGGCCTCGGCTATCTCCAGATGATTGTTGACCGTTTCGACGGGCGGGAGAGAGACCTGGCAGAGCGCGTCAGAAACAGCATCTTAAGGAGTTCGCAGATCATCCAGAACGTCTCCACCATCAGGACGATCCATATGCGAAACCTCCCGCTCGAACCGGTCGATCTGGACCTGGTGATCAGGGCGGAGATCGCCGGGAATCACAATGCCGGGATTCATTACGAGGGCGGCCCAGTCCTGGTCTGTGCAGACACCCTTCTTTCCGAGGTATTCTCCAACCTGATAGGAAACGCCTTCAAGTTCATGGGAGGAAAAGGCGAGGTCACCATCAGGGTCGAAGAGGGAGAGGACGAGGTGCTGGTCTCGGTGGAGGACACAGGGCCGGGGATACCCGACGATCTGAAGGAGGCGATATTCGGTCGTTTCAAGCGGGGATCTGAAAAAGTAAGCGGAAAAGGGCTTGGCCTCTATATCGTCCGCTCTCTTGTAGAGCATTATGGCGGGATGGTCTGGGTGGAAGACCGTGTGCCCGGTGTCCCCGGGGCAGGGGCGGCGATCAGGTTCACCCTGAAACGCCCTCCCTGCCAGGAGCCCTGAAGCGTCAGGCATAAGAAGTCTGGTGGTGAACTCCAGCAGATGGACCCGATCCTGCAGGTCGTCCTGATCCTGGCCGCCGCGAAGATCGCCGGGGAGGCCGTTGAACGGGCTGGCTTTCCCGCGCTTATCGGCGAGATCGGCGCCGGCATCGTGCTTGGACCGTCCCTCTTCGGGCTGGTCGCGTATGACGATACGCTGGCATTTCTTGCAGATATCGGGATCATCGCCCTGCTCTTCGTCAGCGGGATCCAGATGAACATCAGGTCGTTTGTCGCTTCAGAACGTTCAGCGGCTTCGACGGCGCTTCTGGGCATCGTCGTCCCTTTTCTGATGGGCGCAGGCGTCGGCGTCGTGGCTGGTTTTTCCCCACTTGAAACGCTCTTTATAGGTGTCGCCCTCTCAGTCACCTCCATCGGGGTCTCGGTGCGGGCGCTCATCGACCTCCGAAAGATGAACACACCGTCCGGGGCGACGATCGTCGGGGCGGCGGTCATGGACGACATCATCGGCATCCTCCTGCTTGCCATGCTCACGGCGGTGGCGGCCGGGAGCGGGAGCTCGGCGCTCTACACCATCACGGCCGGGGGAGCCTTCCTTGCGGCGACCCTGATCATCGGGCGCCGTTTGCTGCCCGCCGTGATGAGGCGCGCCCGCGCCACCCACACCCACGAGATGCCGTACACGGCAGCGATCGCCATCGCCCTCTTCATGGCGTACCTCTCCCATCTTGCCGGCCTCCATTACGCCGTTGGCGCCTTCCTTGCCGGCCTGCTCCTCGGCGACCAGATCAGGGACGACCGCACCCTTTTCGAAGGAATAGCAGATTTTTCCTTTGGTTTCTTCGTGACCTTCTTCTTCGCCTCGATCGGGCTGCTCGCCGCGATCACGCTCGACACCCTCCTCTCCCCCTTTGTTCTCCTCCTGATCCCTGTCGCATTCGCCGGGAAGATCCTGGGCGGGTGGCTCGGCTCGGTCAGGTTCATGGAGACACACGCCGAAGCCCTCGTCGTCGGGATCGGGCTCTGCCCCCGCGGTGAGATCACGCTGGTTATCGGGCAGATCGGGCTGCTCGCCGGGCTGATCACTGAGGAGATCTTCTCGGCCTTCACCGTGGTGGCGGTCGTCTCTGTCCTGGTCACGCCGGCCTTGATGGCCTGGGGCTACCGGCGGCTGGCAATCAGAGGTGGCCGGTGATCCGCAGGTGCGCGATGATCATGCAGACCTCGATGCGCCCGACGACCGCACCGGCACCGTCGACGACGACGAGGACCGGGTAGCGGTAGCGTTCCATCGCCTCCATCGCCTCCCGCACGGTGGCGGTATCGGGGATCGTGATATGCCCCCTGGTCATGATGTCTGCAGCGACCGCTGCGTCCCCCCTCAGGAGGCAGTCGATGCAGGTGGTCCTTTTCCGGCTCCGCACGCCGATGACGTGCCCGACGGCGGTGAGGAGGTCGAGTGCGGTGATAAAACCGAGAAAACGATTTTCTGGTCCTGATACGACGAGATCGATGCAACCGGTTTGGGAAAATAGTTCAAATATTTCGGGCAGCGGCGTGTCTGGGGGGATGGTGGACGGCGCGCCTGACATGACGGCGGTGACGGGAATCTCTGTCGGTTCCATTGGCTCTGGAAGTTCTATACGCCGGGGCTGGTATAGATATTTTTGTCAGCGGTCTTCGGACATCAGCACCGCCATGTCCCGGCCGGGAGGCGGATCTCGAAACATGCCCCCTTTCCGGCCTCCCCCCTCTCCGCGATTGAGATCCCGGTTATATCGAGTATCTCCCGCGTGAGATACAGCCCGAAACCGGCATCCAATCCGAAGCCTTTGGAAAAGATCCGCTCCTTGATTGCATCGGACACGCCAACGCCGTTGTCCCTGAAGGTGATAATCCCCTCAGGCCCCTCAGTCCTGAAGGTGACTGAGATCGTGGTGAACGCCCCGGCATGCCTGACGGCATTATCGATCAGGCTGGAGAAGGCTTTGTACAGCATCTGGTCGGCATAGACCTCAAGGGTGCCGGTGGAGACGACAAGATCCACCCCCTTCAGTTTCCTCGGTCCCTGTGCGTTCCCGAGGACGTCCCTGACATTTTGCCAGCAGGGCGCCTTTATCCCGATTTTTTCGTACTCTCTGGTGAAGGTGATCTGCTGCTCGATCTTTCTGGTCGCCGTCTCGATGATCTTCAGGACGTCGGCAAGGTCGGGCCGATCCTCAAGGTCTTCCCCGAGGAGTTCGAGGTATCCGACCAGCACCGCCACCTGATTGAGGATGTCGTGCCTGGTGACCGAGGAGAGGAGCGCGAGTCTTTTATTGACGTCCCTGAGCCTCTCCTCCTCTCGCTTCAGGTCTGTGACGTCCCGTGCGATCACCAGGGTGCCCTGGCGTGCGCCGCCGGCACAGATGGGGGAGCACCGCACGTCCAGGGTTGCATATGCGCCGTCTCTCTTCCTGACCCTGATCTCCCTGCCGGCTTCGTGCGCTCGCTCGCGGTCCTCCTCCCCATCTCCAGCCCTGCGGGCGATCTCCCTGCCGGTGATCTGGTCGTCGTTGAGTACGGCGCCGGGAAATTCTTCAGGCGCATAGCCGAGCATGGTCATGGACGAGGGGGAGACAGAGACAATCTCTCCATCCCGGTCGGTGACGATGATGAGGTCGGTGCAGTGTTCGGCGATATACCTGATGTTTTCCCTCTGATCCCTCCCTTCCTCTATTTTTCTGACGGCGTGAAAGATGGCTTCCCCAAGGCCGGAGGATAGAGATTTCGGATCCCTATTTTTTCTGATATAGTGATCTGCGCCGTTATTCAGGGCGTCTATCGGAAGGTCCTCGTCCTGGCTCCCGGTGAAGAAGATGAACGGGAGATGGGGAGCAATGAGGCGGGCAGCTCTGAGGAGGGCGATGCCGTCCATGCGCGGAGGAAGGTGTTCGGCGATGACGATATCGAAAGCCTCTCTGGTGAGCAGTTCAAGCGCTTCCTGGTCTGACGTACAGGATACGACTAAAAAACGTTTTTTTTCTGAAATATTCTCGATATATCTGGAGAGATCTGGATCGTTGTCCATGTGGAGGATCCGTATCTGTTCGCAGTCCTCATCCAGATCAGGCATCATGAATAGAATATATCCTCTTCTGCAGGGGATAAATGTATATCTCAGGGCCAGTGAGATAAAACGTCGCTTTAAATTCATATGTTTATACAATCGCTCTGTAATATTCTCCTGAAAAAAGAGATATCGATATATATCATGATCTTAATGCGAGCGCCGGGGCGAGCCTGCCCACCCTGAACAGGGCAGGTGCTGTCAGGGTTCTGTCACCGCAGGAAAGTTTGAGAGGCCGGAGCGGAGGTTGACGGATCCCCAGACCTTAAGGATTCGGTCCCACGATAGCATTTAATATCGTGAGATGGCCTCACTTCCCTGAAGTGTTCGAGGGGGATGCAGTACCATACGTTAAACCGGGAAGAACTGGTCGGTGCCCTGCACACTGCTGATACAGGTCTGGACCTCTCCGAAGCCGGGCAGAGGCTTGAACACTACGGGCCGAACGAAATCGAGCGGAAAAAACGGAAAAATTACCTGAAGGAGTATTTCGTCCAGTTCACGCATTTTTTTGCGGTCCTTCTCGAATTAGCGGCGGTTCTGTCGTTTTTAGCGGATCTTTACTCCCCGGGAGAGGGCTACGATGTTCTTGGATATGCGATCTTCGGTGCCGTCGTCGTCAATGCCACGTTCGCGTTCTGGCAGGAGTATAAAGCAGACAGGACGGTCGACGCCCTCCTGAAACTGATCCCCTCGCTGGTGAAGGTGCGCAGGGGAGGAGAGATCGCAAAGGTCGATGCCCGCCTGCTGGTGCCCGGTGACATCCTGATCGTCGAGGAGGGTGACCGCATCGGAGCGGACGCCGTGATCCTTGAGGCGAACTCACTGTACGTGAATATCGCAACGCTCACCGGGGAGTCCAGGCCGGTGAGACGGTTTCCGGGCGCCGACAGGAGCGAGACTATTCTGGACGCAAAAAATGTCCTCTTTGCCGGGACCACCGTCGAGTCGGGGAACGGGGTTGCCGCGGTCTTCGGGACCGGAAGGAACACCGAGTTCGGGAAGATCGCGTCGCTGGCGAAGGAGGTGAAAAAACGCCTCACCCCCATGCAGACCGAGATCATCAGGATCACGCGGATCCTCACCGTCGCCGCCCTCCTGGTGGGTGGGGTCTTTTTCCTTCTTGGATTTTTTTCCGGGCAGGGGTTTTTGATCGCCGCAATATTCGCCCTTTCCCTCATCGTTGCCAACGTTCCTGAAGGCATGCTCCCCACCATCACCCTCTCCCTCTCCCTTGCGAGCCAGAACATGGCGCGGAGAAACGCCCTGATAAAAAACCTCGACTCCGTCCAGACGCTCGGGAGCGCCACCGTGATCTGTACGGATAAAACCGGGACCATTACGCGCAACGAGATGACGCTGAAGGAGATCTACCTCGCGGGAGGGGAGACGATCTCGATCACCGGGGAGGGTTACGATCAGGACGGAGAGTTCGTTTTTGCCGGGGAGCGGTCTGGAGCAGATGAGCGCCTGCATTTTTTTCTGCTGGCCGGAATGCTGAACTGCCGGGCGACGATCGAAGAGAACGGCGTCTTTGGCGATCCCACCGAACTCTCCATCATTGCGGCGGCGCGAAAGGGCCGGATCGAGAACAACGGGTATGCGAAACTGCAGGAGTTCCCCTTCACCAGTGAACGCAAGATGATGTCCACCTCCTATGAAAAAGGCGGAGAAACGTTTATCTTCTCCAAGGGGGCGCTTGAAGTCCTGCTCCCGCTGTCAGATTACTTTGTCGACGACGCCGGTCGGGTCATGCCGTTCGATGAGTCCAACCGGGCGCGGCTCGTGGCCAGGGCCGAAGATCTGGAGCGCAAGGCGTACCGCGTGCTTGCGGTGGCCTATGGCCGGGGCGAGGAGGAGCGCGGCTTTATCATGCTGGGCCTCGTCGCCATCATGGACCTGCCGCGGTCCGAGGTCTTCGATGCGATCGCCACCTGCCGGCGGGCAGGCATCCGCGTCCTCATGCTCACCGGGGATAACCCGCTGACCGCAGAGGCGATCGCCCGAACAATCGGGCTGCAGGTGGATCTGGTGCTCACCGGCGACGAGACGCGGCGTATGCCCGATGAAAAACTTGAAGATCTGCTCAAACACCAGAACGTGCTTTTTGCCAGGATGCGTTCGGAGCAGAAGTTGCGGATCGCCTCCCTTCTTCAGAGAAACGGCGAGGTCGTGGCGATGACCGGTGACGGGGTCAACGACGCCCCGGCCCTGCGAAAGGCCGACATCGGCATTTCGATGGGGACGAAGGGGACCGAGGTCGCAAAGGAGGCGGCAGACATGATCCTTCTCGACGACAACTTCGCCTCCATCGTGGCGGCCATCGAGGAGGGGAGGACCGTGTACTTCAACATAAAAAAATTCGTCACCTACATCCTCTCCTCGAACATCCCCGAGATCGTTCCCTATATCCTCCAGTTTTTCCTGCGCATCCCCCTCCCCCTCTCGGTCATTCAGATCCTCTCCATCGATCTCGGCTCAGACCTGCTTCCCGGCCTTGCGCTCGGGAGCGAGGCGCCCGAAGAGGATATCATGGACCGGCCCCCGGTCGGGAAGAACGAGCGCATCCTCGATTGGGAGGTGTTCAAGCGCGGGTATTTCTTTCTGGGGGCGATCGAGGGGGCCGCAGCAATGGTCGCATTTCTCGGATTTTTGTTCCTTTCAGGATGGCAGTATGGAGATCTCTCCGTCACCGGCACCACGCTCCACCGGCAGGCGATGACCATGACGCTCCTCGGTGCGGTGAGTTGCCAGCTCTTCAATGTGTGGACCCTGCGTTCATGGGATCATTCGTCGTTCCAGAGGGGAGCGTTCACGAACCGTCTCCTCATCATCGCCATCGCGATCGAGATCCTCTGGGTCTATGCGCTTCTGAATGTGCAGGCCGTGCAGGTGATCTTCAATACGGCGCATGTGCCGGCTCAGTACCTCTGGATCCTCCTCCCGTTTCCCATCCTGCTCTTTCTGAGCCATGAACTCTATAAGTATCTGAGACGGCCGAAAATGGTGAAAAGTGAATTTTAATGTTTTTCCTTCGCCCCGCCCTCATCGGCAAAGAGTTTGTCGACGCCGAGGAGGGTGTTGATCCAGCGCGTCTCGTCGCTGCACTGGACCATGATCAGGAGGATGAGCGTGATCGGGATCGCGAAGATCATGCCGGAAATACCGAGGATCCATCCCCAGACGATAAGGGAAATGATGACGACCAGAGGGGGGAGATCAAACCGTCTCGATGCGATATAGGCGAATATTGGATTTTCAACCAGGGCATTGAGAATGACGACGATGATCACCACTGCAACCGCTCCCCAGACGCCGTACTGCAGCCATGCAAAGAATATTGCAGGGATTGCAGCGATAAAGAGGCCGATATAGGGAATGAATGCGAGTATGAAGGTGAGAATGCCCCAGAGAGCGGCGGCATGGATCCCCATCGCCCAGAGTGAGAGACCAAAGAGCGTGCCGTGGATCAGGTTCGCCTCGGTGCGCACGATCACGAACTCGATCATGAGGCTGCTCATCCTCTTGATGCCGAACCGCCCCTCCAGATTCGCTCCCAGAATCTTTTCAAGCCGCTCAGGAAGTTTCGGCGCTTCGAGGAGGGCGAAACAGGTCGTGATCATGATGAAGAAGAGGTACAGTACACCGTTTCCTGCATTGAGCGCATAGGGCTCGATGATCGCCACAATGCTGCTGAGACTGATCGACGAGGGAGAGAGGGATGCCGGGTCGATGCCGATCTTATCGAGCAGAAGCAGCAGTTCTGAGAGTCTATCGTTCAACTCGGCCTGGTACATGGGAAGATCCTGGATCAGGACCTGGAAAGAGTGCATCGTCAGCATCAGCGTGCCGAGGATGACGCCGCCCGCGACAACAGTGATCACCCCGACGGCGATCCCGTCCGGGATGCCCTTTTTTCTCAGGAAATCCATTGTAGGCAGGGTCAGGATCGTGAGTATAAGGGATATTACCAGGAGATTGACGATATATGCAGTGATCTGCATTCCGATGATGAGAATGAGCAGGATCGCTGCAGCCAGAAGATAGTTCCTGGTTTCCCGCATTTCATAGAGACGGATCATAGGTTCGCATCCTGTTTTGAGAGTCGGCGTGGCAGCATAAGTTTTTTGGGGAGTGCGTTGCGCCGCCTCCATTTCTCCCCTTCGCCGGGGATGGGCTAATGAGAGAGTACCGTCATACAGGTGGAGGAGCATGGATGATCGCAGCGTAACAATCGGGCTTGTCCAGACAGCGGTCTCTGGCGATCCCGCACTGAACCTGGAGCGCACGCTTGCAGCGGCAGAGACGGCGGCAGCGCGGGGCGCCCGTATCATCTGCCTGCAGGAACTTTTCCGTTCCCCCTACTTCCCGCAGGCGGAGGGCGCCGATGCGGGCGGCTACGCCGAGACGATCCCGGGCGAGTCGACCGAGGCCTTTGCGGCCTTTGCTCGCCGGCACCATGTCGTCGTCATTGTCCCGGTCTTCGAGAGGGGGGAGGACGGGCGGTTCTCCAACGCCGCTGCCGTCATCAACTCAGACGGTTCTCTGATGCCGCCGTACCGGAAGGTGCACGTCCCGTACGACCCGCTCTTCTACGAGAAGGAGTATTTCTACCCGGGCGACTGCTACCGGGTCTATGAGACAACCTACGGCAGGATCGGCGTGCTGATCTGCTACGACCAGTGGTTCCCCGAAGCGGCGCGATCGCTCGCCCTCGACGGTGCCGAGATCATCTTTTACCCGACGGCCATCGGGCGGATCCGCGGCATGGAAGACGCCGTCGAAGGGGACTGGCGCGAGGCCTGGGAGACCGTCCAGCGGGGGCATGCGATCGCCAACGGCGTCCATGTCGCCGCGGTGAACCGCGTCGGAGAGGAGGGCGAGATCCTCTTCTGGGGGAGTTCGTTCGTCTGCGACTCCTTCGGCACGGTCGTCGCCCGCGCCGGCGAGGGGGAGGAGGTGCTCGTCGCCGCAATCGATCTCTCGAAGAACCGGGAGGTCAGGGAGGGGTGGGGGTTCCTGCGCAACCGGCGACCCGAGACCTACGACGCCCTCGTCCGTCCGACGGCAGCGTTTTCGGGGGGTTACCGCTGCCCTGCAGAACGCCGCCCTGACACCCCGAAGAAATGCGGCTATCATATGCCCGCCGAGTGGGAACCGCACGATGCGATCTGGCTCTCGTGGCCCCATGACCCTGACACCTTCCCTGATCTCGAGGCGGTGGAGGCGTCCTATCTCCGCATCGTGGCGGCGCTCCACCATGACGAGATCGTCAACCTGCTCGTCACCGACGAACCGATGCAGGGGCGGGTGACCGACCTCTTCACCGCCGCCGGCCTTGACCTCGCCCGGATCCGCTTCCACCGGGCCGACTATGCCGATGTCTGGTTCAGGGATTACGGCCCGGTATTCGTGGTGGACCGCGCCGGCGGCGCCCTTGCGATGGTCGACTGGATCTTCAACGCCTGGGGGGGGAAGTACGAGGAACTGATGCGCGACTCGGGCATCCCCTCGACCCTGAACCACTGGCTGCACCTCCCCATCTTCTCCCCGGGGATCGTCCTGGAGGGGGGATCGATCGAGGTCAACGGGAAGGGGACGGTGATCACCACCCGCCAGTGCCTCCTGAACCCGAACCGGAACCCCGACCTCTCGCAGGAGGAGATCGAGGGGCACCTGAAGGAGTACCTCGGGGCCTCCCACGTGATCTGGCTGAACCAGGGGATCGCCGGCGACGACACCGACGGCCATATCGATGATGTCGCCAGATTCGTCGACGCGCGGACGGTCGTCTGCGTCGTCGAGGATGATACGGAGGACGAGAACTACGAGATCCTGCAGGAGAACCTGGAGATCCTGCGGTGCTCGACCGACCAGGACGGCAACCCCTTAACGATCGTCCAGGTTCCGATGCCCGACCGCGTCGGCGACGAAGAGGTGCGTCTGCCCGCGAGCTATACGAATTTCTACATCGGGAACAGGACGGTGCTCGTCCCGGTCTTCGGGGATGAGAATGACGAGCGGGCCCTCGCCATCCTGAAGGGGCTCTTCCCGGATCGAGACGTCGTCGGGATCGACTGCCGGGCGATGGTCTTTGGCCTGGGCACCATCCACTGCATCAGCCAGCAGCAGCCTTCGGTGTGAGGGTGGGGGCGGTTCGGCTGCCTCTTTCAGGGGAAATCTCGCGCAAACCCCGGCGTGTTGCCCGGGGGCAGAGGCTCCCTGTGAGGTATCCGGGGAAAATCTCACGCGAAGCCGCGAAGGCCGCGAAGAAACGAAGTCCTGATCACACCTTCGCGTCTTTTCGCGTCTTCGCGTGAGGAATGGAAAAGCAGGCACACCGGTCTCAGGGGATATGCAAACGATACCCCTCTTCAGGTCCGCTCTGCCTCGCCGCGCAGTTTCATGACCCGGTCACGCAGCTGGATCGCCCGCTCGAACTCCAGCGCCTCCGCGGCCTCGTGCATCTGCGCCTCGAGTTCGATGATCAGGTTCGGGATCTCGGACTTCGGGATGTGCTTCGTATCGGTGATCTCCACCTCTTTCGCCGCCACCGGTTTTCTGATCGTCTGCGGGACGATCCCGTGCTCTTCGTTGTAGGCGACCTGCATCTGCCGCCGGCGTTCGGTTTCGGCGACCGCCGCCCTGATCGAGTCGGTGAGGGTGTCGGCGTAGAGCACCACATGGGCGTTGGCGTTCCGCGCCGCCCGCCCGATGATCTGGATCAGGCTGCGGGCGTCCCTGAGGAACCCTTCCTTGTCGGCGTCCAGGATGCCGATGAACCCGACCTCGGGGATATCGAGCCCCTCTCTGAGGAGGTTGATCCCGACCAGGACGTCGAAGGTCCCCAGGCGGAGGCGGCGGATGATCTCGGTCCGCTCCAGGGCGTTGATCTCCGAGTGGAGGTAGCGGGTCTTGATCCCCTGCTCTGCCAGGTAGTCGGTCATCTCCTCGGCGAGGCGTTTGGTGAGGGTGGTGACCAGCACCCGGTCGCCCCGCCCGATCGTCGCCCTGATCTCCCGGATCACGTCTGCGGTCTGCCCCGAGATCGGCCTGACCTCGACCACCGGATCGACGAGGCCGGTCGGCCTGATGATCTGCTCGACGACCCGAGCCGAGTGGCGGAGTTCGTAGTCGCCCGGCGTCGCCGAGATAAAGAGCGTGTTTCGCAGGTAGCCCTCGAACTCGTGAAACTTCAGCGGGCGGTTGTCGAAGGCCGAAGGGAGCCTGAAACCGTACTTCACGAGGGTCTCCTTCCTGGAGCGGTCGCCGTTGTACATCCCGCGCACCTGCGGGAGGGACTGGTGGCTCTCGTCGACGACCATCAGGAAGTCCTCAGGGAAGTAGTCGAGGAGGCAGTAGGGCTTCTCGCCGGGATTCCGGCCGTCGAAGTGGCGGGAGTAGTTCTCGATCCCCTTGCAGCTCCCGGTCTCCTCGATCATCTCGATGTCGAAGAGGGTGCGCTGCTCGAGACGGTGCGCCTCGAGCATCCCGAGGCCGGGCAGGGTCTCGGCGAGCTCTTTCTCGATCGAGGCGATCGCCCGCTTCATCTCCGACTCAGGGACGACGAAGTGGCGGGCCGGATATACGTAGAAGTAATCCATCGTCTCTTTCCGGCGGCCGCTCTGTTTTTCGATCTCGGTGATCCGCTCGATCTCGTCGCCGAAGAGTTCGATCCTGATGATGTCGTTGAAGTACCCGGGTATCAGGTCGATGGTGTCGCCCTTCGCCCTGAAACGCCCGGGCATCAGTTCGATGTCGTTGCGCTGGTACAGGATCTCTACCAGGCGTTCGAGGAGATCGTTGCGCCTGATCCGGTCGCCGACCTTCAGCTCAAAGCCCATCCCCTCGAAGTTTGCAGGGTTCCCCAGGCCGTAGATGCAGGAGACCGAGGCCACGATGACGGTGTCGGGCCGCGAGAGCACCGAGGCCGTGGCGGCGAGGCGCATCTGCTCGATTTTCGGGTTGATCGCGGCGTCCTTCTCAATGTACTGGTCTTTTGCCGGGATGTAGGACTCGGGCTGGTAGTAATCGTAGTACGAGACGAAGTACTCCACCCGGTTCTCCGGGAAGAACCCGGCGAACTCGTTGTAGAGCTGGGCGGCCAGGGTCTTGTTGTGCGCCAGCACCAGGGTCGGTTTCTGGACCGCCTCGATCACGTTGGCGACCGTGAACGTCTTTCCCGACCCGGTCACGCCGAGGAGGGTCTGGAAGCGTTCGCCTGCCGAGAGCCCGTCGACGAGCTCCCTGATCGCCGCGGGCTGGGAGCCCTTCGGTTTGAAATCTGCCTTCAATTGAAATGCCGTCATGCCGTCATCGCCTTCCCGCGCAGGAGCCTGTTGTAGGTGATCGCAAAGCGGTGGGCCTCGTTCCTGATCTCCTGCACGAAGAGGGAGGCCTTCTCGTCCCGCCCGACCGGGATCGGGTGCGGGAAGCCCGGCACATAGATCTCCTCCTCGCGCTTTGCGATCGAGATCACCGGGATCCGCACGTCGATCTCTTTGAGCACGTCCAGAGCCGCCGAGAGCTGCCCCTTCCCGCCGTCGACGATCACCAGGTCGGGGTAGGGCCCGCCTTCCTCTTTGAGCCGTTTGTACCGGCGGCCGACCACCTCGGCGATCGCCGCGAAGTCGTCGACGCCCTCCACGCTCCTGATCCGGAACCGCCGGTAGTTCCGCCTGTCAGGTTTCCCGCCCCTGAACATCACCATCGATCCGACCATGGCGGTGCCCGAGAGGTGGGAGATGTCGAAGCACTCGATCACGTCGGGGGGTTCGGGGAGGTGGAGGGCCCGCTGCAGGGCCTCGATCTTCATGCGGTCGCCGAAGAAGGTGAGTTCTATGTTCTTCGCCGCCAGGTCGAGGAGTTTTTTCTTGTCGCCGCGCTGCGGGACGGTGACGGCGACCCGCGACCCCCGCCGTTCGGTGAGATATTCGGCCACCGCCTCGCCCACCTCTTCAGGAAGGACCACCTCCTTCGGGGGCTCGTGCTCGCCGTAGTACTGCACGAGAAACTCCTCGAAGAATCCGTCCGACACCTCGAAGACGAACTCTTGTTTCTCGGCGAGCGTCCCCTTCACCACGGAGAAGATCATCAGGTAGACGTTCCCGTCCTTTGCCATATAGGTGATGATGTCCTCGTTGTGCTCGGGCCTCCGCACGATCTGCTGCCGGTCCGGGAGGTGCTCGATGGCGGCGATCTCGTCCCTGAGTTCGAGCGCCTGTTCGAACCTGAGGTTTCTGGCGTGCTCATCCATCTCCTCCCTGAGGGCGGCGGCGAGCTCCTTCGCCTGCCCTTTCAGCACGGCCCGCGCCCTTCTGACCCGTTCGGCATAGGCAGCCTCGCCGATCGCCCCGGCGCACGGGGCCGAGCACGTCCCGAGGTGCGACCGCAGGCAGGGCCGTTTCGGGATCCGCCGGCAGGAGCGGAGGCCGAAACTCTTTTTTACGACTGAAAGCACATAGTCGCGCTCTTTTGCCGAGACGAACGGCCCAAAGAACTCCCCGCCGCCTCCTGCCTTCCTGGCGATCCCGATCCGCGGGTAGGGGCCGGCGCTCAGGTGGATGTAGGCGTAACTCTTCGAGTCCTTCAGGTCGATGTTGTACTTCGGCTGGTGCCGTTTGATCAGGGCGTTCTCCAGGATCAGGGCCTCGGCTTCTGAGGCGGTGACGATGTAGTCGGCGGCGGCGAGGACGGCGATGAGGCGAAGGGTCTTTGGGTCGTGGTCCTGCTTCTGGAAGTAGCTGGAGACCCTTTTTTTCAGGTTTTTCGCCTTGCCGACATAGATCACCGCGCCGGCGGCGTCCCGGTAGATGTAGCAGCCCGGCGCTTCAGGAAAGACGGAGTAGTCGATCATCGCATCATTTGATGGGTTTTTTCACCTCGCCGCCGCTGTCTGCCACCGCATAGGCGAGTACTGCCGGCGCCGCTCCCTGCTGTTCGAGCAGGGGGCGGAGGAATTGGCCGGTGTAACTCTTCTCGACTGCCGCCACCTCTTCGGGCGTGCCGGTGGCGATCACCTCGCCCCCGGCGTCCCCGCCCTCGGGGCCGAGGTCGATGATGTGGTCTGCCGACTTGATGATATCGAGGTTGTGCTCGATCACCACGACGGTGTTCCCCTTCGCCACCAGGTCGTCGAGGACACCGATCAACTTTTTCACGTCGTGGAAGTGGAGGCCGGTCGTCGGTTCGTCGAGGAGATAGACCGTCCTCCCGGTCGCCCGTTTGGCGAGTTCGCGCGTCAACTTGATCCGCTGCGCCTCGCCGCCCGAGAGGGTGGTGGAACTCTGGCCGAGTTTGATGTAGTCGAGCCCGACCCGCGAGAGGGTCTCGAGTTTGCTCCTGATCGACGGGATGCTGGCGAAGAGGTCGTTCGCCTCCTCCACCGTCATATCAAGGACGTCGGCGATGGACTTCCCGCGGTATTTCACCTCGAGCGTCTCGGCGTTGAACCGTTTCCCCTTGCACTCGTCGCACTCCACGTAGACATCGGGGAGGAAGTTCATCTCGATCTTGATGACGCCGTCGCCCTGGCAGGCCTCGCACCGCCCGCCCTTGACGTTGAAGGAGAACCGGCCCGGTTTGTAGCCGCGCACCTTCGCCTCCTTCGTCTCGGCGAAGACCTTCCTGATCTCGTCGAAGACCTTGGTGTAGGTGGCAGGGTTCGAGCGGGGCGTCCGGCCGATCGGGCTCTGGTCGATGACGATCACCTTGTCCACCGGTGTGTCGAAGGTGAGGGTATCGTGGGCACCGGGCGTCGTCCGTGAACCGTAGATCTCCCCGGACATCGCCTGGTACAGGGTGTCGTAGATCAGGGTGGACTTGCCCGAGCCCGAGACGCCGGTGACGACGGCAAACGTCCCGATCGGGATCGCGATGTCGATGCCCTTGAGGTTGTTCTCCCGGCAGCCGGTGATCCTGATGTAGTTCTCTGACTGCCGCCGCTGTTCTGGCACCGGGATCGAGAGGGCGCCAGAGAGGTAGCGCCCGGTGATCGAGGCGGGGTTCTCCGCCACCTCGTCGGGCGTCCCTTCGGCGACGACGTGCCCCCCGTGGACGCCTGCCCCCGGGCCGATGTCCACTACGTGGTCGGCCGCCCTGATCGTCTCCTCGTCGTGCTCGACGACGATGAGGGTGTTGCCGAGGTCGCGAAGTTTTATGAGCGTCTCGATGAGCCGCTGGTTGTCGCGCTGGTGCAGCCCGATGGAGGGCTCGTCCAGGACGTAGAGCACCCCGGTGAGGTTCGAGCCGATCTGGGTGGCGAGCCTGATCCTCTGGGCTTCGCCGCCCGATAGGGTGCCGGCGCCCCGCGAGAGCGTCAGGTAACCGAGCCCGACCTCTTCCAGGAAGGCGAGGCGCGCTCTGATCTCCTTGAGCACCTGCCTGGCGATCCCGGCCTCCTTCTCGGTGAGGTTGAGGTCCGCGAAGAAGCGGATCGCCCTGGAGACCGGGAGGTCGGTCACCTCGACGATGTTCTTCCCGCCGACCCGCACGGCAAGCACCTTCTCCTTCAGCCGTTTTCCGCCGCATTTCGGGCAGGGCGAGACGCGCATGAACTTCTCGAGTTCCTGCCGGCGGTAATCGGACTGGGTCTGGTGGTAGAGGCGGTCGGCCTGCGGGAGGAGCCCCTCCCACGTCCCGGTGTGCGACCAGCTCGCGTCGCCACCCTTCGACTCCATCGAGAACCTGATCCGCTCGGTCGAGCCGAACATCAGGGCATGGTACTGCCCGGGGGTGAGGTCGCGGATCGGGGTCAAGATCGAGAACCCGTAGTGGCGGGCGACGGCGCCCAGGAACTGCGCCCGGTATCCGTCGACGAAGTTGCGGTACAGGGCGACGGCACCGTCGGCGATGCTCTTGCTCTTATCCGGGATGATCAGGTCAGGGTCGAACTCCATTTTTATCCCGAGGCCGTTGCACTCCTCGCAGGCGCCGAAGGGCGAGTTGAAGGAGAACATCCTGGGCTGGAGCTCCTCGAAGGAGAGGCCGCAGACCGGGCAGGCCATCGTGGCCGACCAGGTCTGCTCACGCCCGTCCTCGCCGACGGCGATGACGAGTCCGCCCGACTTTCCGAGCGCCGCCTCCACCGCTTCGACGAGGCGGGAGTGCTCGGCCGGGTCGAGGCGGTCGATGACGATCTCGATGTCGTGCTTGACATAGCGTTCGAGGGGGTGCTCCTCATCGGTCCGGACGATTGCGCCGTCCAGGCGGACGCGGGTGTAGCCGTCGGCGTCCAGATCCTTGAGGAGCTGCCCGTAGGTCCCCTTCTTCTGGCGGACGATCGGGGCGAGGACCGTCACCTGACCTGAGAACGAAGCGGCGATCGAGGCGGCGATCGCCTCGGGCGACCTGGACTCGATCCGGGTGCCGTGCTCGGGGCAGTACGGGACCCCGATGCGGGCGTAGAGGAGCCTGAGGTAGTCGTAGATCTCGGTGGCTGTCCCGACCGTGCTCCGCGGGTTCTTCGAGGTCGTCTTCTGCTCGATGGAGATGGCGGGAGAGAGCCCCTCGATCGAGTCGACGTCGGGCTTTTTCATCAGGCCGAGAAACTGCCTCGCATAGGCTGAGAGCGATTCCACGTAGCGCCGCTGCCCCTCGGCGTAGATGGTGTCGAAGGCGAGGGTCGACTTCCCGGATCCGGAAACGCCGGTGAAGACGATGAGTCTGTCCCTCGGGAGTTCGACCGTGATGTCCCTGAGGTTGTGCTCCCGGGCACCTTTGATCACGAGGTTTTTCATCCTGCATGATCCTCTGTCGCCGCCCCTAATATGCCTGCGGACCGTGGCATGAAAGTGTTCGGCTGTGAGGGGCGGCGGCATTTTTTCGTTCGGCGGTACCGTGGACCACGCTCCTGGTCCCGCCCTATCTTTAATTCAGGTGCGGCCCAACAGGACTGATATATGGCAGATGACCGGGAGAAGGAATGTGCGGTCTGCGGGGCGCCTGCGATCGGGACACAGGTGATGGGCTGCTGTGCCGCAGAGGTCTGCGCCGTCCACGCCCACCCGTCCCTCCTTGCCCTTGCGCCGGGCGAAAGCCGGGCAGAGGGGGACTGCTACTTCTGGAGGTACCCGGCGAAATGAGCGGCGGGATCTCGCCGGTCGCGGGCGAGGCCCCGACCATACTGATCCTGGGAAGTTACCCGAGTCTCCTCTCTCTGCAGGCCGGCGAGTACTATGCAAACCCGAGAAATGCCTTCTGGCGGGTGATGGCGACAATCTTTGGCGTTCCCGCGCACCTCCCCTATGGCGAGCGCACCGCCGCCCTGACTGCCCGCGGCGTCGCCCTCTGGGATGTCCTTTGGGGATGCCGGCGGCAGGGGAGCAGCGACGCCTCCATCAGGGACGGCAGGGCAAACGACATCCCGGGCTTTCTGCGGGAGCACCCCACGGTCAGGACCGTCGCCCTGAACGGGCGGGCCGCGGAGACCTGGCTGCGACGGGTTCACCCCGGCCTCTGGAACTTCCCGGGCGTAGCCGTTGTCGTCCTCCCGTCCACGAGCCCGGCGCACGCACGCCTCAGTCTGGAAGAAAAAATTCACATCTGGCGCGAGGCGCTCGCCCCCGGGAAAGATTGATGTGCCGGCACACCCCCTGAAGGGTGATCTGCAATGGACCGGAGGGGCTACCTGCTTGCCGCCTGCATGGCGGCGCTCTTTGTCGGCGTCTCGACAGCGGCCGTCCTGCGCGGCGGCGCACCCCTCGCCCTCGCCGTCCGCCTCTTCGCCCTCAACGGTTTTGTGGCCCTCGCCATCGCTGCCTGCATGTCGCCGTTTCTCCGGGAGATCCGGCAGGTCTTCGGCCGCCCGTTCATCATTGTCCACCATCTCTTCGCCGCCTTCGGGCTGACCGCGATCCTCCTCCACCCGGTGGCGGCGGCAGTGCGGGCTGGCAGCCTCTCCGTCTTCATCCCGGTCTTCTCCTCACTCCAGGCGTTCCTGGCCCTGGGCGGGCGCGTTGCGTTTTACCTGATCCTGATCGCGGTGGCTGCGGCCGTTCTCAGGAACCGGTACCCCGCCGTATGGCGGCCTTTTCACATGCTCATGTACGCTGCCCTCGCCCTCGCCATCGTCCATGCCACGCTCATCGGGAGCGACCTCGTCAACCCCGCGGTCAGGGGGATCCTGTACGCCATCTTCGTCGTGGTGGTGGCGGCCCTGCTCCTGAAGCGGCGGCAGCGCTACCTGAAGGGGGCGGGGAAATAAAACCCGCCGCGAAGGGATATGTTCATGTATTACCCGCTCCACCAGGGATTATCCATGGACGCCGGGGACGCTGCGCTCTTTCCTGAGGAACAAGCGCGCCTCGAAGAGGCGATCGCTTTATTCTCTCCAGCAGAGCCCGCGCACGTCGCCGTCGTCTCCGAATATCTCGCTGGAAGGACCCCGTTCGTGCAGGCGCTGGTCCCGCAGTACAGCGACCGCATCGCCTTCATGCCCCTCTACTCGGTGACGCACGACACGGGTTTTCTCGACGACCTCCGCCGGGGCCCGGAGATCATCGTCCTCGGCGACTGCCAGAACCTCTTCCTCAGGCGGATCGGGGGGTTCGAGAATCTCGACGCATTCCTCGCCTTTGCCGCCCGCACCGACCGGATGCTGATCACCACCTGGAACGTCCATGCCTGGAACTATCTCGTGCAGGCGCGCTCGATCGGCGCCTGTTTCCCGGTGCAAATCGCCCTCCCCCGCCTCGGCGCCGGAGCGATAAAGAAGACCATACTCTCGGGCTATACCCGCGAGATCAGGTTCGTGGAGGACGCTCCCTCAAGGACACCTGTCCTCCTCTCCCTGGGAGAAAAAGAGATCACGCTCCCGTTCGGCGGCGGCAAAACCGCCGTTCCCTGGCCCGATATCAACCTCGCCCCCCTGCGGGTCCGCCTATCGGGAAGGAGGGAGGAAAAGGTGGCGGTGGAGGACCTGGTCTTCGAGCGACTTGCCCGGATCGCCCGCGGCAACATCGGGGTGGCCCGGGCGGTCTGGTCGAACTGTGTGGATAAAGACGAGGTCAGGGTCAGCACCATCCAGGAGAATAAGCCCGATCTCAAACTGACGGTTGACGAGTCTTTCGTCCTTCTCGTCGTCCTTTCTATGGAGCGGATCGGCTGGAGCGATCTCGCGCGGGTTCTGGAGCCCGATATCGACCCGGCGCCCTCCCTGTTCAGGCTGAAATCGCTTGGCATCATCGGCGAGGGCCGCCAGGGCATCTCCGTCCTGCCCGGCGCCCTCGGAGCGGTGACCGACTATCTGAGAAAAATGCGGATGGTGTGGTAGATGGCCGAAACCAGTGTCCTCCCGCTCAAAGAGATCGACCCTGCGACCGTCCTCTACGTGGTCTATGTCCTCCTCGCCGCCTACCTCATCGTCTGGATCGCCGCCTATCTCCTCACCCGCCTCTCCGAACGGAGCGGGCAGTACAGGATCGCCGTCGACACCCTGATCCCTCTGACAAAGGTGGTCGTCTACGCCGTCGCCACGTATCTCCTTGTGACCGCCTTCGTGGAGCCCTCCCTCTCTGAACTCGTCGCCTTTGCGGGCTTCTTCGGCGCCGGCGTCGGTTTCGGCCTCAAGGACTTTTTTGCCGATATCATGGGCGCTCTTGTCATCACGTTCGAGAGGCCCTTCCAGATCGGGGACAAGATCGCCGTCGGCGATACGTATGGCGAGGTGGTCGATATCGGGATCAGGTCGACGCGGGTCATCACCCCTGACGACAGTCAGGTCTCTCTCCCCAACTTCCTGATCTTATCGAGCGCCGTTTCCAGCGCAAATGCAGGAAGCCTGGCGATGATGGTCGTCATTGACCTCTTTATCGACACGGAGAGCGATCCTGTTCGGGCAGGCGATATCCTCAGGGACGCCCTCATCACCTCAAAATATGTCTATATCTCAGAAGAGCACCCGTACACGATCCTGGTCGAGGATTTCCCCTGGTACCTCCGCCTCCGGGCGAAGGGCTATGTCACCGACCTCAGGTTCGAGTTTCAATTTATGTCGGATGTGACCGGACGGGCATGGGCGGAGTACGCCCGCCAGGGGATCAAACCGCCCCGGGTCGTCCCCGGCATCGCCCTCTCATGAGGCGCCCCTCTCGACCTTCGCATAGGGATCGAGGAGGACGCGGTTTGGCATGCCCCTGAGCGCCACCGCCGCAAGGGCGCCGATCACGCCGCGGCCCCCGAAGAGGTGGACACCGCTCTCCGCGGCGACCGCACGCGCCTCTTCCTCGCTGACGGCCTCGCTGCGCGCCCTGATCCCGTAGGCGCTCAACTCGGGCAGGATCCTGAAGCCCTGCCTGACGGCGATCCCCCATTCCGGAGAGAGTGCCTCCGAGGAGACGAAGCGCTGCGCCCTCTCCTCGATCTCAGATAAGGAATCGGGTTCGGCGGCGAACTCGATATAACTGCACGAGTTCCCGGTCGTCCGCTCGGGAAGATCTGGCTTGAGCATCGCCACCCGGTGACCGATCGGAATAATCCCCTCGCCGGTGCTGAGGTGCTGCAGGAGGGCGAGGGCGAGGGCGAAGGTCGCCCCCCCCTCCGGGGAGTCGGTGTCGTCGATTCCGATCCCGATGTGCACCAGGGCGCGGGTCCGTACCTCGCCCTCGATGATCCCGTCGGTCTTGTGCGCTGTCACCGAACAGACGCCTTCGGCCTCGGCCATCTGGTCGGTGAGGGAGTAGGCCGGACCGCCGATGCACCGGATCGTCTGGACGATCTCGTCCCCTTCTCTCCTGATGGCCGCGATCCCTGCGGCCGGTTTCGGCGAGAGCCCGATCTCCACCTCGCTTTCGGTCAGCACGCCGCATTCCCGCAGGAGCGTGCCGTCGCGCTGGACGTGGACGAGCGCCCCGCCGGCGCGTTTGTGATGATATTCGCAGAAGGCGGCGCACCCGCTGCTCAGGCACTCGTGATAGCATTCGACGCGGTCGCCGTCGACCGTCGTGAAGATCCGCCGGCACGCCGAGACCGGCAGGACCGACCGCGCCGCAAAGGTCGCCGGGTGCCGGCCGTGCCGCTCCTCTTTCTGGAGGATGCACCCCTCGTCGAGGAGGCGGGTCACCCAGTCCTGAAGGGTGCTCCGCGGCAGATAGCAGCGCTCCGCGATCTCCGGGATCGTGAAATATCCCTTATCGATGGTCGCCCTTCGCATCTCAGCGAGGATCTCGCGCCGCCGCTCAATCACCCTCGACATGGCAATCCCTGATGAAGAGGAGGTCCCCGATCACGGCGCTCGCTGTCTCGACCGAGCCTGCACCTTTCCCGACCTGCGTGATCGCCCCGGCCATGTCGGTGACGACGGTCACGGCGTTCAGGGTGTCCCTGACGACGAGGGGATGTTTTTTCGGCAGGATGCGCGGGGAGACGCGGAGCAGTTTTCTCCCGGGGATCACCTCGCCGATGAGGCGGATGGTGCAGTTCTGGCTCCCGGCCAGGGTGAGGGCCTCGGCGGTCAGGAGGTCGATGCCGGTACATTCGACGTCCCTGAGGGTGATGCCGTTTTTCCAGATAGTATTTGCAAGGATGACCAGTTTGAGGGCGGTATCGATCCCTTTTACGTCGAAAGTCGGGTCGGCCTCGGCATAGCCCATCTCTCGCGCCTCGGCAAGGGCCTGATCGTAGGTGAGCCCTTCGTCCGCCATTCTGGTGAGAATATAGTTGCAGGTCCCGTTGAGGATGCCATATACGGCGAGTACCTCGTTGCCGGCAAGGCCATGCTGGAGCGTCTGGATGATCGGGATCGCTCCGCAAACCGTCGCCTCATAGCGGAGCTGGACGCCGTTCTCCGCGGCAAGGTGCATCAGTTCGGTGTAGTGGAGGGCAAGCGGCCCTTTGTTCGAGGTGACGACGTGTTTCCCCCTCGAGAGGGCCGTCCTGATCGAGGTGAGGGCGGGCTCGCCGGTCCTGATATCAGTCGGCGTCACCTCGACCAGGACGTCGTAGTCGCCATTTCTGACGATCTCCTCCCCCCGAATAGTGGGATCGCCGCAACAGCCCGTCTTCGTCTTCTGCTCCAGCACCGCCTGGATATCGATGCCGGCCTGGTCCATGACGCCTCCCCTGGAATCGGCGATCCCGGTGACGACGATGCCCAGGTCCTTTTTCGCGAGCATCGAGACGACACCTCTTCCGACCGATCCGAGCCCGAGAATTGCTACTTTCATATGCTCTCCTCCATCGGTTCGACGAGGAGCAGATCTTTCTTCTTCGCCACTGCCCTGAGGATCTCCATCGCCGTCTCCATGTGCGCTGCATTTGTTGCAGAGACGGTCAGCAGGGCAGAGGAACGCTGGGCGATCCCCGGCATGGTCATATGGATCTCGACCACCTCGGCAAAACCGGTGCAGTCGATCTGGTCCACGGTGTCGGAGAGGTCGGTGTGCATCAGGTGTCCGATCATGATGACGCTCCGCTTCATCAAAAGCCGCTCTTCGCCCATCCTGAGGATGGAGACGCCCCTGGAAGTGAGGCTCTCCACAAGGCCGTCGATCCGGTCCTCGGGAAGGTCGAGGACGACCTGGACGATCCTGGTCTTGGGGCGGAGGGTCGGATCCCACTCATGGATGACCGCAATGATGTTTCCGCCAGCTTCTGATATCGGCTTGAGGGCCGCCACCAGCTGACCCGGGGCGTCCTTCACCTCGATCTTCATGGAAACCTGCAACAAACCACCTGTGTAGTATTCTCACGCCGGCAAGATAAGCCTTTTATCGTGCTGGGGCGTCAGAGACCGACCGCTGACGGCAAACCTTCCCCGGGTGTATCAAAGGTATAATATATTTATGATGTGGCCGCATACGATCAGGTATATCAGGTTAAGTGGTCCCTGCTTACCGTCCGAATGCAAGAATTGTCTTGTTTATGGCCACCCGAAACGGGTGTCCCTCTGATTCGAACGGGGTTTGGCAGTGCACCTGCATCGTCGACAGTGTTGTCGTCCTGTCTTGGGACCCCTCGATCAGCCCTCAGCGGAGGCGTTCATGGATCAGGAAATACAAAAACCGAAACTCGTTATCAACTCTCTGTATAAAATTTTTGGCAAGCGCCCGAAAGCGGCCCTCTCTCTTCTTGAAATGGGCCGCTCAAAAGAAGAAATTCTGGAAAAAACCGGCCAGACCGTCGGTCTCCAGGCGATCGACCTCGAGATCCTCGAGGGCGAGATCTTCGTGATCATGGGACTCTCGGGCTCGGGCAAGTCCACCCTTCTCCGGTGCCTCAACCGCCTGATCCCGCCGACCTCAGGGAAGATCCTGCTCGACGGGATCGATATCGCCTCCCTGGACGAGGCGGCGCTCCGCGAGATCAGGCGGAAAAAACTCGGCATGGTCTTCCAGAACTTTGCCCTCCTGCCGCACCGGAGCGTGGTCGAGAATGTCGCCTTCGGGCTGGAGGTCCAGGAGATCCCGGAGAGCGAGCGGCTGGAGAAAGCGCGGCAGACCCTCGAGATGGTTGGGCTCTCCGGCTATGAGGAGAGCATGCCCGACCAGCTCTCCGGCGGGATGAAGCAGCGCGTCGGCCTCGCCCGCGCCCTTGCGAGCGATCCCGATATCCTGCTCATGGACGAGGCGTTCAGCGCCCTCGACCCGATCATCAGGGCCGGGATGCAGGACGAACTCCTCGACCTCCAGAACGCCCTGAACAAGACGATCGTCTTTGTGACCCACGACCTTGACGAGGCCCTGAAGCTCGGGAATCGGATCGCTCTGATGAAGGATGGCCGGATCATTCAGGTCGGCACTCCGGAGGAGATCCTGACCGCCCCGGCAGACGCGTATGTGGCGCAGTTCGTCGCCGGTGTCGATATGACCAGGGTGCTCACGGCCGAGGGCGTCATGAAACCCCCCGAACCTACGGTCTGGATCGAGTCAGGGCCGCGGGTCGCGCTCAAACTGATGGAGGAGCATGGCATCTCCTCGATCTTTGCGGTCGGAAAGGGAAAAACACTGAAGGGGCTGATTGTCGTGGAAGACGCCGTGAAGGCGGCGAAGGAGAAGAAGAGCCTTGCAGAGATCCTCATCACCGGGACCCCGGTGGCGGCGCCCGATACCCCGGTGCGCGACCTGATCGGGACGGTGGCCACCAGCCAGTACCCGGTTGCGGTGGTCGATGCCTGCAACCGCCTCAGGGGCGTCATCATCAGGGGTTCGCTCCTTGGTGCCCTGGCGATCTCGGGTGCGCCAGACGAGGAGGAGAGTACATGAACCTCCCGAAGGTCCCCATCGGCGATGCCGTGGAGGTGCTCGTCTCCTGGATCGAGGGGACGTTTGGCTGGCTCCTGAACGGGATCAGCGGTGCCCTCGGTTTTGTCATCTCCCTCCTCAGGGACGCCCTGCTCGTCCTGCCCGCGCCGGTCTTCATCGTCGTTGCTGCCCTCCTGGTCTGGTTTATCAGCCGCCGGAACACGCATCTCGCCGTCGGTTCGGCCCTCGGGCTGCTGCTCGTCTGGGACCTGAATCTCTGGGACCTCTCGATGGAGACGCTGGCCCTCGTGATCGCCTCGACGGTCCTGGCCCTGCTCATCGGGATCCCGACCGGGATCATGGCGGCGCGCTCGGATCTGGTGAACCGGGCGCTCAAGCCGGTCCTGGACCTGATGCAGACGATGCCGGCGTTTGTCTACCTGATCCCGGCGGTCATCTTCTTCGGCCTGGGCAATGTCCCTGGCATGATTGCCACGGTCGTGTTTGCGATGCCGCCGGTGATCAGGCTCACGGCGCTCGGCATCCTGCAGGTGCCCCGCGACCTGATCGAACTTGCCGAGGCGTTCGGGACGACCGAACGGCAGAAACTCATCAAAGTACAGCTCCCCCTCGCCATGCCGACGATCATGGCCGGGGTGAACCAGTGCATCATGATGGCCCTCTCGATGGTGGTCATTGCCGCCATGATCGGTGCGCGGGGGCTTGGCTACAAGGTGCTCGAAGGGATCCAGCGTCTCGACATCGGCACCGGTTTTGAAGCCGGGCTTGCGATCGTGATCCTGGCGATCATCCTGGACCGCCTGACCCAGAGCCTCACCGCCGGGCGAAGAGAGTAACCAGAAAAATGGAGTATTGATATGAAACAAAAAAATGTATCGGGAATCATTGTTTTAGGGATAGTCGCGGTGTGTCTTGTCATGACGGCGGGATGCACCGGGTCGGACGGTGGCGCGGCCACGTCTGAGGATACATCGATCAGCATCGGCTATGTCCTCTGGGACTCCGAGATCGCGAGCACGAACGTGCTCAAGCAGACCTTCGAGAAGGCAGGCTACACGGTGGAGATCACCGCCGTCGATGCTGCACCGCTCTACCAGGGACTTGCTGCCGGCGACTTCGACTGCACGGTCTCGTCATGGCTGCCGGCCACCCACAAGACCTACATGGAGACCTACGGCGACTCGATCGTGATGGTCGGGAAGAACCTTGAAGGGGCGAAGATCGGTCTGGTCGTCCCGGCCTATGTGACCATCGACTCGATCGAGGATCTCAACGACGCGAAGGAGCAGTTCGACGGGACGATCGTCGGCATCGAGCCCGGTGCCGGCATCATGTCCGCCACCGAGACGGCGATCGCCGACTACGGTCTCGATTACGAACTCACCTACAGCTCGAGCGCCGGCATGGCCTCGGCCCTGCGCAAGGCGATCAATGAGGAGAAGTGGGTTGTGGTCACTGGATGGACGCCGCACTGGATGTTCGCCCGCTGGGACCTGAAGTACCTCGACGACCCGAAGGGAGTGTACGGCGGCGAGGAGTACATCGCCACGCTCGCCCGCACGGGTCTGGAGCAGGATAAGCCTGAGGCCTATGCGATCCTGGAGCGCTTCCACTGGACCACTGACGATATGGCGTCGGTGATGCTCGAGATCGAGAACGGGACCCCGGTGGACGACGCCGCGAAGCGGTGGATCGACGGGCACCAGGACCAGGTCGATGCCTGGATCGGCAACGCATAACCTTTTTTGTTTTTGAACCATGTGGCGGGGGGAATTTCCATCCCCCGGCCCGATATCAAGGGATTTTTACGCGAGTTGCAGCACCTGGAATATTTCTGGACGAAAATTGGTTGATCCATGTGCTCGTGCCGGGGGCTAGCCGCCCCAAAGATCTGCGATCGGCGCGGGGACGGGCAGCCCACGCCGGCATGCCCGTCCATCATGTTTCATCGACCGATACTCCGCCCGGCCCCCCTTCGCATGGCCAGGGCAATCGTGTGCAGGGGTTTGGGGGGTGCAACCCCCGGCGCGGGGCGGGCGTTGTGTGCGGGTACGGGAAATCGAGCAGCCATTGCCGGGGGGCCTGCCGCCCCCCGGTCCCCCCGCCGATTGCGATTGGTTCATGTTTCATACGACTGATATTCCGCCCGGCCCCCCTTCGCATGGCCAGGGCAATCGTGTGCAGGGGTTTGGGGGGTGCAACCCCCGGCGCGGGGTGGGCGTTGTGTGCGGGTACGGGAAATCGAGCAGCCTCTGCCGGGGGGCTGGCTGCCCCCCCCGGTACCCCCGCCAAGTGTGATTGGGGAAGATGGGAGTAACTCATTCTGGCTCCTGTGCTGCTTTCCTGGTCCGATCATGTGCAGGGGTCTGGAGGTGCACCCCTCCCGGCGGGCAGCGTGGGGAAGACCAGTGCGCCCCGTTGCCGGGGAAATAGAGTTCTATATATTCCGACCTCGACCCTCCGGCAAGGCATAATACCCCGAAAGACATCTTTTTTCCATGAAAGTCCGTGTCATTGCATGCGGGAACCCCTATATGGGCAACGACGGCATCGGTCCTGCCGTGATGGCGCGGCTGATCGAGGACCACCCGGAGATCGATATCGTCGATGGCGGTCTCGGCGGGTTCGGGCTGATCCCCCTGATGGAGGGGTGCGACCGGATCGTCATCGTGGACGCCACCACCGGCATGGGGGAGATCGGCGAGGTGCGGGTCTTTCACGAGGTGCCGCCGTCCTCGCTCTTTCCCATGTCCCTCCACGACCTCGGGATCGCCGAGACGATCGCCGTCGCCCGCGCCACCGGCATTACTGCAGAGATCGTCGTCGTCGGGATCGAAGGGGGAGAGATCGAGGTGTTTTCGCAGGAGATGAGCCCGGAGGTGCGGGCGGCGATCCCGGCGGCATGCCGGGCGGTGCTCGAAGAAGTCAAAAAAGGATAGAGTTCAGACCGAACCCGGTGCCGAGGTGACGACCTTGATCGCTTCGGCGATCTCAGGGAGGAGTTCCACCGGGATGCCCATGACCATCTCTTCTTCGGCAATCCCTGAGAACTTGCGCGATCCGTCGCAGCCGAGCGAGAAGTTCACACGGCCGTTCAGGTAAGTCTGTGCGGTGGTGTCGGCACAGACCGACTGGATCCCGGCGAAATTCGCCTCGATCCTCCCGCCGAGTTTGTACAGCACGCTCTGCGCGAGTTTGAGCATCGCCCGCGGCGTGGTGACGATCAGGACGACCGTCGGGGTGAAGGGCGTCTTCTCCAGCGGTGCATACATCGTCGCATAGGTGGTTCCGGACTCGACGTGCGGGACGCGGTCGATGGTGCGCTTGCACCCGGCCCAGGTGTCGAACTTGCCGAGTTTATAGTAGAACTCGCCGCTTTTCAGGCTCGGCGTGATCTCCTTGAGGCCGAGCGCCCAGGCTCCGCCCTGGCAGGCATGCTTATCGGCGGTTGCATAGAATATTCGCCCGTCCTTTCTCGCCCAGCTGACCATCTGGCAGTGCCGGGTGGCCTCGGCGAGTTCTTCCATGCCTTCCGGGATCTGCTCTTTTGCCTGCGCGAACTTGACCGCTACCGGCGAGCCCGAGAGACCGAGATAGTGCTTCAGCGTCTCTGATATTCCTGCATAATCAATTGCGGTTCTGATATCACTCATTTTCGATTCCTCCAATCCTGTATGCTCTCCTGCAGATGAGATAAAACTGTGGTTTGATGCACCGGATCAGAGGTTGTGGAGTTTTTCCCGCACTTTAAGGAAAAAATTCTTGCCGGCGTCGACAAAAACGGCAGGGGCGTCTGATCTCCGCACCGAGATCTCCGCCCCGCTGCCAAGCGTGAGATCCCCTCTTCCGTCGAGGACGATCTGGGCCGGCTTTGTGCTTTCGAGCCTGATCTTCAGGTTCCTCCCGCTGTCGATGAGGTGTGGGCGCGAGGAGAGCATATAGGGGGCGAGGGGCACCAGCAGAAATCCGTCGAACTTCGGGTCGACGATCGGTCCGCCGCCGCTCATCGCATAGGCCGTAGAACCGGTCGGCGTGGCGATGATCAGCCCGTCGGCCCTGAACTCTTCGACCTCGATGCCGTCGATGATGATCGTGAACCTGAGCATCTTCGCCGGGCGGGCGGTGACGATCACCGCCTCGTTGAGGGCCTCGCCGAGGTGTTCCCCTTCATGGAAGAGCGAGATGCGCATCCGCCGATCGAGGCGCATCCCTTCGTGAAGATTCATGAAAAATGCCGGCACTTCACGGTCTTCGAGATCGGCGAGAAATCCGACGTGTCCCCGGTTGATCCCGATCACCGGGATCTGGCGCTTCATCATCTGGACGGCGAGGAGGACCGTACCGTCGCCCCCGACGGCGACGACGATCCCGGCGTCGGTCTCGCCGAGGGCTTCGCCTCTCTCGCCGAGGACGTCTGCGGTCCCTTCTTCGAGGGCGACGGTGTAGCCGAGGGAGAGGAGAAGGTGCCTGATCTCGTCGGCGTAGGCGAGCACCTCAGGGGTATCGATCCGCGACATCAGGAGCACCTTCATCTCTTTTTCACCTCAGGTATTCGATGATCTTTGTATGGAGGACGGCGTTCGTCGCGATCAGGCAGCGACCGGTGCGCACGTCGTCGGAGAATTTCACCGGCAGGCCGTCGACTCCGCTCACTTTTCCCCCTGCGGCCTCGCAGAGCACGATGCCGGCCGCGGCGTCGATGACGCGGAGGGTGTTCCTGGTATCGACAAAGCCGTCCAGTCTTCCGCAGGCCACATAGGCGAGTTCAAGGGAGGAGGCGCCGAGCAGGCGCCAGCGCCGGACCTTCTCTCCGAGGGGGAGCACCGTCGAGGGATCGAACTTCCGCCCGTAGATCGAGAGCGCGCTCTCCTCGAGGAGTGCGGTCTTCGAGACCCTGATCGGACGGCCGTCCAGGTATGCGCCCCTGCCCCGCACGGCCGAAAACGTCTCCCCGTTGCAGAGGTCCCGGACAAAACCCTGCTGGAGGGTGCCGTCCTCGCCGTAGGCGATCGAGATTGTATAGAACGGTATGCCGTGGACTGCGTTGTAGGTGCCGTCGATCGGGTCGAGGTACACGGTGCCTTTCTCCCCGCCGATATCAACGATCCCGAGTTCCTCGGAGATAAGACGGCTGCAGAACGGGTTCTCGCGCAGCGCCGCCACCACGCACTCCTCTGCAGCCTGGTCGATCCGTTCGGTCGGCGTCCCGTCTGCGCCCATCCTGATATATTGTGCACCCTCAGGGCTGTCGACAAGATCTTTCACCGTTTCCCCGACCTGATCGGCAAGGTCTCCGCACCATTTGATGAAGTCCATGAATCCGCCTTTGCGTTGTATTTATCTATTGCCATAAAGATAAATTACTACTGCGAGCGTGAACTCAATGAAGGAACAGACTGAGACTGGAAAATTAAAGGAAGGCCGCTATGTTGTGGTCGATGACGAACCCTGCAAGATCCTCACGATTGCCACCTCCAAGCCGGGCAAGCACGGTGCCGCAAAGGCCCGTATCGATGTGGTCGGGATCTTCGACGGCCAGAAGCGTTCGATCGTTCAGCCCGTCTCGACCAAGGTCTATGTGCCGGTTGTCGAGCGTAAGATGGCGCAGGTCATCTCGATCGCCGGGAACGTCGCCCAGTTGATGGACGTCAAGGACTTCACGATGTTCGAGATTGAGGTTCCCGAGGACAAGATCGCCACGATGGTGGCCGGAGCCGAGGTTCAGTACATCGAGGCCCTCGGCAAGAGGAAACTCGACTTCTAAGTTCAGTGTGGAAGTTTTTTCCAATACTCTTTTTGCCTGATGCTCATTCAGGCTCCACCGACACTATCGGTTCTTTGTCCTTTCACGTGAGTGGGCCCCATCCTGATCCAATCGCTCAGGTCATTCATCGCGTCCGGAATCAACCATGTTCTGCTGGGTGTTCTCCGGGGGTTGCACTCCCCAAACCCCTGCACACGATTGCCCTGGCCATGCGAAGGGGGGCCGGGCGGAGTATCGGTCGATGAAACATGATGGATGGGCATGCCGGCGTGGGCTGCCCGTCCCTGCCCCAATCGCACTCGGTAAGGGGACCGGGGGGGGGCGGCAGGCCCCCCGGCAAGGGCTACTCGCTTTTCCAGAACCTTCAGGTTCTCGATGCGAAGAGACGAGAGAACGAATTGCGAAGGTCGCCTCTGCCCGGGGGTTGCACCCCGTTGGGGCGGATTGCCCCGGACATGCGAGGAGGGGCCGGGCGGAGCATCTGGCGATGATAAAATCCAGAGGGTCAAGGCTGACGTGGCTTTCCTGTCCCTGCCCCAATCGCAATCGGCGGGGGACCGGTTGGCAGCCGGCCCCCCGGCAGAGGCGCACCTGCTCTCCCGGCCATCATGCTATGACGCGAAGAGCCGAATCTTCAGCCTATCGCGTCAGACCTTCGTCTCTATTTCCCTGAGCAGCGCCAGACGACGGCATCATGCACGCTCACGCAGAAGAGCAGGAAAAAAGTGCGGGGTTATTCCTCGGCCCCGGCATAGTAATATTCGCCCTTCGAGCGCTGGTCTCGGTCCAGGAAGGACTCCGGCTTGTTGATCCGCGGCCGCCCGCTCTTGTCACGCCTGAAGGTGACGCCGAGGCCGGAGAGGAAGAGGTTCATGCCGTCTCGCATCGAGAACGGCCCTTTCGCCTCGCCGGTCACGCCGGGTTCGCCATCGAAGACCACGATCCGCTCGGAGATCATGTCGATGAGGTAGATGTCGTGGTCGATGACCAGGACGCCGCACTCTTTCCCCTCGGCATGGTGCTTGAGCACCCGCACCAGGTTCATCCGCTGCTCCACGTCGAGGTGGGCGCTCGGTTCGTCGATGATATAGAGGTCGGCGTCGCGGGAGAGGCAGGCGGCGATCGCCACCCGCTGCAGTTCGCCGCCCGAGAGGGTGTCGACCGGCGACTGGAGGATCGGGCCGAGGGCGAGGGGCTCGATCACCTCGTGCTGGTAGTACGACGAGTCGAAGCGTCTGGTGATCCGCCGCAGCATGAACTCGACGGTGTCGGACGAATCGGCGCTGACGTATTGCGGTTTGTACGAGATCGTGACCTTCTCCGCAAGCGGCCCGCCGTCCGGCTCCTCGACGCCGGCAAGGAGTTTTGCAAAGGTGGACTTGCCGATGCCGTTCGGGCCGACCAGGCCAAGCACCTCGCCTTTTTTGATCTCCCCTCCCCTGACCGAGAGCCTGAAGCGGTCGTAGGTCTTCGACATCTGGGGGAAGGTGAAGAGTTCTTCCCTGACGGCTTCTTTGGTATGCGCACGTTTCTCGAAGACGACGGCGTAATCCCGGAAACGAACATTCTCCTCCGGGAGGTAGCCTTCGAGATAATCGTTGATCCCGACCCGCACGCCCTTAGGCCCGGTAATCACGCCGAACACGGCGGGCCGGCCATAGGCGACGTGCACGGTGTCGGCGAGCATGTCCAGGATGGCGAGGTCGTGCTCCACGATCACCACCGGACGGTGCTCGGCCACCTCCCTGATGAGGTTTGCTGCCGCCATTCTCTGGTAGATGTCCAGGTATGGCGTGATCTCGTCGAGGAAATAGAAATCGGCGTCGCGGGCAAGGCAGGCGGCGACCGCCACCCGCTGCAGCTCGCCCCCGCTGAGGTTCTTGATGTCGCGGTCCAGGATGGATCCGAGGGCGAGTTCGTCGACCAGGTGGTCCAGCGCCCAGCGCTCGTCTGTCTTCGAGAGGAGGTCCCTCACCGTGCCTGAGAACGCCTTCGGGATGTAGGTGATATACTGGGGCTTGAGCGCCACTTTGATCTCTTTGCCCGAGATGTGCTTGAGGTAATCGAAGAGTTCTGTCCCGGCGAACTGTTTGAATATCTCATCCCATGAGACCGTGCTCTCAAAAATGCCCAGGTTCGGCCGCATCTGCCCTGATAGGATCTGGATGGACGTGGACTTGCCGATACCGTTCGGGCCGAGAATGCCGGTGACCTTTCCCTCGACCGGTATGGGCAGACCATACAGGGCAAACCCGTTCACGCCGTAGCGGTGCGTTGGCTGTTCGAGTTCTTCGGGAAGGTTCACGATGTCGATCGCGCCGAAGGGACACTTTTTAACGCAGATCCCGCACCCCACACAGAGTTCCTCGGATATTACCGCCTTTTCGTCCTCGCCGAGGGCGATGGTCTCGTCGCCGCTCCGCACCCTCGGACAGTAGAGAATACACTCGGTCCCGCACTTCTTTGAATGACAGTTGTCTTTGTGAACGACGGCAATACGCATGACTGATCACACCGATGATGTGGTGAGCATGACGGCCCACGCGATTAACCAGAAGGCGAAGGTCATGAACGACTGATAAAACCAGTCTTTTCCCCCGAGTTCGGTATAATCGATCTTCATGAGCATGAAGATGTGCTTCTGGAAGACGACCGCGGCCATCAGGAAGAGGACGCCGATGATCTGGTTCTGCTGCATCCCTGTTGCAGGGTCCACGGCACCCGAGAGATAATATGAGAGCATTCCTGCGGCGATACCCATAAAACATGCCACAAGAGTCCGGTGTATGCGCTCTATATGCTCGGTCCGTTTCTGTGCCTGATTCTTTACACCCTTCTCTTTAGGTGCGTCAGGTTCGATCTGTACGTGCTCCTCCTCGCTCATCATGCATCAGTGGAGTATTTTTAGTGCTTGAGCCATATTTAATTTGGTATAATCAATGGCAAACAAACAGGGGATGAGCGGGATTGACGTCAGGGCGATGGTAACAGAACTCTGCGGCCACCTCCCCCTCTGGATCGGAAAGATCTACCAGTACGATACAAAAACGCTCGGCATCAGGCTCAACGGCGAAGGAGGGGTGAAGCACCAGTTTCTGATCGAGACGGGGAGGAGAGCGCACCTTGTCCGATCCCTTCCCGAATCCCCGAAAACGCCCCTGGGATATGCGATGTTCCTGCGGAAGCACCTGGAGGGCGGGCGGGTCAGGGCGATCGGCCAGTACGGCCTCCAGCGAATATTCTATATCGATATCGGAAAGAAAACAGGCGTATTGAGGCTGGTGATCGAACTCTTTGACGAAGGAAACGCCGTCCTTCTCGACGAGGGCGGCGTGATCCTCAAGCCGCTCTGGCACCACCGCTTCAAGGACCGGGCGGTGATCCCGGGCGAGGCCTATCTCCTCCCGGAGGGTGCGGACTGCAGCGAGATGGACGAAGGGGCGTTTGCAGGCATGCTTGCCGCTTCTGAGCGCGACCTGGTCAGGACGCTCGCCGTCGGCTGCCTGCTCGGCGGCACCTATGCGGAGCTCGTCTGCAGCAGAGCCGGCGTCGATAAGGATATCCCTGCCTCTTCGGCCGACGCAGGTGCGGTCTATGCAGCGTTTCAGGGGCTGATCCGGGATGTGGAGACGCATCCCGAACCGGTGGTGACGGAGAGCGGGTGCTGGCCTGTCCGCGGCCTCGGCACGGTGCAGCAGGCGTTCGATACCTACAACGCCGCACTTGAGTCGTTCTATCCCGAGGTGCCGGCCTCGGTCACAAAAGAGGAGGAGAAGAGGCCGAAACTCACCCGCGAGGAGGTCATCCGGCTTCAGCAGGAGACCGCGATCAAAAAGTTCGAGAGCAAGATCGCCAGGGCTGAGAAGGCCGTCGAGGCGATCTATACGAACTACCCCCTCGTGCAGGAGGTCATCACCACCCTCCAACGGGCAAGCCGGAGTATGTCCTGGCAGGAGATCGAAAAAATCCTCAAGTCGAGCGATCTTCCGGCAGCGAAAGCGGTGGTCTCGGTTCATCCGGCCGATGCCGCCGTCGATGTCGACGTCGGGATGCAGGTGACGATCCATGTCCACGAGAGCGTGGAGGCGAACGTCGAGCGCTACTACGACCAGATCAAGAAGTTCAGGAAGAAGAAGGAAGGGGCGCTCGCGGCGATGGAGCGCGGCGTGCCGAAACAAAAAGAGAAACCGAAGGAGACGCTCCACCTCCTGAAGAAGAAGTGGTTCCACCGGTTCAGGTGGTTCTACACCACCGACGGCACCCTGGTGCTCGGCGGACGGGACGCCTCCCAGAACGAGGAACTGGTCAAGCGCTACATGGAGGGGAAGGACACCTTTGTCCACGCCGATGTCCACGGCGGTTCGGTGGTCATCGTCAAGGGGCCGACCGAACACCTCGAGGACGAGGTGGCCTGCTTTGCCGCCTCGTACTCGAATGCCTGGAAGGCCGGGCACTTCGCCGCCGACGTCTATATCGCCCGTCCCGACCAGGTGAGCAAGACGCCGGAGTCGGGCGAGTACGTTTCCAGGGGTGCGTTTATCGTCAGGGGCGAGCGGCAGTACGTCAGGGACGTCCCGCTCGGCGTGGCGATCGGGGTGCAGTTGAAGCCCGATGTGACGGTCATCGGCGGCCCGGCCGCGGCGGTCAGGGCCCATACCGATCACCTCGTCGAACTCATGCCCGGCACCTTCGGCCCCAACGACGTCGCGAAAAAGATCGGCCGCATCTTCAGGGAGCAGGTCGGTGAGGATACCTGGAAGAAGATGAAGGCGGGGCTGAACACCGAGGCGATCGCCGCCTTCGTCCCGCCCGGCGAGTCTGACATCGTGGGCGAGCATGAAGGCTGAATACGGTGAACTCAAGGGGCCGTACGGCGAGATCCGGCTCTTTCCTGAGTCCCTCGACGATCTCTGGCACCTGGAACACCTGATCACCCCCGGCAACCTCGTCTTTGCTACGACCCTGCGGACCGTCGATACGGCGACCGACAAACTCCGCCCTGAAAAGGCCGAGAAGCGGCCGGTCCGCCTCGGGATCAGGGTGGAGCGGGTGGAGTTCCATCCCTATGCGAACCGCCTCAGGGTCGGCGGGGTGATCGAGTCGGGGGTGGACGTCTCTTCGTACCACACCCTCAATGTCGAGCCCGGCTATGAGATCTCGGTCGTCAGGCACTGGCGCGGCATCGACCTCGAACGGGTCGAGCGAGCGGTCGGGGCCTCCCTCCACAATGTCGTCCATGTGCTCACGATCGAGGAGGGGGAGGGCGAGCTCTTCAGGATCAGGCAGTACGGCCCCGAGCGGGTGGTGACCATCACCGCCGGGAGCGGGAAGGGTGCGGAGATCGATGGAAAAGCGGCGTTCTTCTCAGACGCCCTGGCCACCCTCAGGGACGTGACCGGTCCGGTCGTGGTGGCCGGCCCGGGTTTTGTCAAGGACGACTTTGTCAGGTTCCTGAAGGCGAAGAATCCCGACCTCGGCGAGCGGGTCGTCACCGTCGAGACGCGGCGGATCGGCCGCGGGGCGGTGCAGGAGGTGATCGGGCAGGGCGTGCTCGAACGGCTTGTCGGCGACCTCCAGCTCGCCCGTGAGGTGACCCGGATGGACGAGGTGCTCAAACGGATCGGGACCGGAGGGGCGGTGGCCTACGGGAAGGCCGAGGTGAGAAAGGCGATCGATTATGGCGCTGCAGAGGAGGTGCTCGTCTCCGACGCCCTGATCCGGGACCCCGGTGTCGCCCGCCTCCTCGAAGAGGCCGAGCGGATCAACGCGCGGGTCGTCGTCTTCAGCTCGGCGTTCGAGCCCGGGGACCGGCTCAACGCCCTCGGCGGGATCGCGGCGCTCCTCCGCTATCCCCTTGGATGAGGGGCGGCGCTCTCTTTTTCGGGTCTCCTTATGTGCGGGTCGTCGTTTGATTCTGCCTGGACGAATCGGGATGGTGGGTGTGTCTCACGCTGGCACGAAGGTGTGGGGGATTTTCACGCCTTCGCGTGAGCAGACGGTTGAAGAGAGTGGTGGTGCTGGGTGGCCGACTGCTTCAAAGATCTGCGATTGAGCGAATGATGGATGAACGCCTCTCCAGTCCGACCGCTCCCTCGTCTCCGGGGCAATCGCATGCGGGGGTCCGGGGGTGCAACCCCCGGCCAGAGGCGGACTTCAAAATCCGTTCTATCGTCTCTTCGTATCGAGAACGTGAGGGTTCTGGAAAATCGAAGAGCCCCCTGCCGGGGGGCCTGCCGCCCCCCGGTCCCCCCGCCGGTTGCGATAGGGGCAGGGACGGGCAGCCCACGCCGGCATGCCCACCCCTCAATTTTCATCGACCGGTGCTCCGCCCGGCCCCCCTTCGCATGGCCAGGGCAATCGTGTGCGGGGGGGTCCAGGGGGTGCAACCCCCGGGCAGAGGTGACCTTCGCTATTCGTTCTATCGTCTCTTCGTATCGAGAACGTGAGGGTTCTGGAAAAGCGAGTAGCCCCTTCCGGGGGGCCTGCTGCCCCCCGGTCCCCCCGCCGGTTGCGATTGGGACGAGGACAGGCAAACCACGCCGGCATGACCATCCATTATTTTTCATTGACCGGTGCTCCGTCCTTCCCCCCTCGCATGTCCAGGGCAATCCTCGCGCGGGGGTCCGGGGGTGCAACCCCCGGCGGGCAGGGGGGAAGGCCGTTGATCGTCAGGTCGGTGCGAAGGTGTCGCCTGCGTGAAAGGGCGAAGACCTCTTTTTTCCCTCCACCATGCGGTCCGCTCCCCTGACCGGGCGGGCGATTGGATGGTACGGCACGGCGATGGCCTCAGGCACGCCGAAACAGAAATGTGACTGAAAAAAAAGATGAATTTATTCTTCCTTCACTTCGGCCGGCTCTTCGGCTGGCATCTCCGGGCGCTTGAAGGTCTCGACAAAGACGATATCCTTCACCTCGGGGATGTACTCGAAGATCTGGTGGACGACGATGCCGCGGGCCATGACCCAGCGCTTGTCGTAGTTGATCCCGGCCGGGAGGTTCAGGGTGAGCGTGCCCTCTGCAAAGGAGAGGTCCATCTTGCGGCCTGAGAAGAGTTTGATGAAGCCCTGCGCCTTCTCCTCGACGGCTTCGACCATGCCCTCGATCGTGAAGGTGTAGGTGAGCGTCTTGCCGGCGAGCGGGTGGTTGAAGTCGACGACCGCCTTCTTGCCGAGCACGTTGACCACGACACCCTCGCGGTCGCCCGACTGGATGCGCATGCCGAACTTCGGCTTCTCCCTGAACTGGTTGGTGTTCACGGACTCGACGAGCTTCATGTCGTGGGGGCCAAAGCCCTTCTCTTCCGGCACCTCGACCTCGTACTGCTGGCCGATCTCCTTGCCGACGAGCGCCTCGTCGAGGCCTGGAATGACGTGGTTGCTCCCCACCCGGACAACGATCGCTTCGTAGTCTTTCTGCGGGTTCTTGATGCCTGCTTCCTCAGCGTCAGTCCCGATGGTGGTGTCGAAAATCTCGCCCTCCACCCGGCCTGTATAGTTGAGTCTGATGATGTCTCCTTCGTTAATTGCCATGAGATACACCTTGTCTATATTAAGTCTCGACGAAAATACTTAAATTGGTGGCATTGGATGTTTGAAGTCGAAGCAAAGATCCGGGTTGCGGATCTTCCGAAAATACGTGCTCGTCTCGTCCAGATCGGTGCGGCCTCCCCGGTATCGACCGATCAGCGCGACGTCTATTACAACCATCCGGTCAGGGACTTCGGCACGACCGACGAAGCCCTCAGGATCCGCTATGAGGGTGACCGGTGCACCGTGACCTACAAGGGGCCGAAGGTGATCGGCACAGGTTCGAAGACGCGCGAGGAGTTCAACGTCGTCGTCGAATCCGGCGAGATCATGGAGGACGTGCTGCAGCGCCTCGGGTTCCGTCTCCATGCTTCAGTCAGAAAACACCGGGAGGAGTTCCCCCTCGGGACGGCGCATGTCGCCCTCGATGTCGTCGAGGGTCTCGGGAGTTTCGTCGAGATCGAGGTGATGGCCCATGAACTGGGCGGGGACGCGGAGAAACAGATCGAGTGCATAAAAGGGGAACTCGGGATAGAGGGTGACCACATCCCGCAGTCATATCTCGAACTGCTCAGACCCTGAGCAGCTCGATCCCGATAGCCTTCGGCTCGTCGCCGAAGTGGATCATGGCGCAGTAGCCCTCTGATGCCGGGCCCGGGTTGACGACCTTGACGCCGTCCACCTCTTCCACGCCCCTCTGTTCGTGCATATGGGCGCAGCATACGAGATCGAACTCGTTCATGTGGTTTTTCACGCTGGTGCTCCCGACGTGCTCTTCCCCGGCAAGGTCCAGGACCCCGTGGGGCGGTGCATGGGAGATCAGCACATTATGGACGTTTTTGTCCATATGTGATATGGCCCGTACGATCAGGCGCTCAATTTCAGGTTCTTGCAGTTCAAACGGTGTATCAAATGGCGTCGGATTTGAGCCGCCGATTCCGGCGAGGGACACCTTTCCGATCGAGAAACTCGATCCGTGGAGGTTGACGCAGTCCGAGTGTTCAAGCGCATCGCAGATATCACATGGATCACAGTTGCCCGGTACCGCAAAGCACGGTACGTCGATGAGCGCGCTCATCTTCCTGACCATGTCGCATGGCCCGAACTGTGTGAGATCGCCGGCAATAATGACAATGTCGGGCTGGAGATCAAGGAATGCCTCCATCTTGCCCAACTGGCCGTGGAGATCTGCCAGCAAAAGCACATCAATCATGATAGAAAATTCTCTAGCGATTCCTATAAAATCTTCTCTCGGGATCGTTCCAGGAGCCGGAAATTTTGCCTGCAAGAGCGAGTCTCCCGAGATCGCGCTGGGTTTCCGGCAGGAGATCCCGTGCTTTCATGCCGGCCATGGGGGTGCCCGGCAGCGGGGTGAAGAGGTGGACATGCGCCCGGCCGCGACGCGTCACCTCATGGACGAGGCTGAGCGTCGCCCGTTCGTCCTCTTCCTCTTCGCACGGGAGGCCGACGATAAAGTCGACGACCGGAGTCAGCCCGGCGTCCCTGCAGAGGTCGAGGGCCTGCTCCACGTCCGCGACCGTGTGGCCCCGGCGGAGCATCGTCAGCACCCGGTCGCTTCCGGACTGCGCCCCGAACTGGAGCCTCCGGTTGGCGCAGTAGGTGGTGATCAGGTCCAGCACCTCGCCGGTGACGAACTCGGGCCTGACCTCTGACGGGAACGTCCCGAAGTAGATCTCGTTCCGGTGAAGAGCGCGGAAGAGCGCCTCGATCTTCTCCGGGCGCGGCCTGATCCCGTCGGATCCATAGGCGAGGGCGTTCGGGGTCACGAACCGGGCGTCCCGGAAATGCGCCGCGGCCCGCGCGATCTCGTCCACCGGGCGGTGGCGCATCCTCCGGCCGAAGAGATTTGGGGTCTGACAGTATGCGCAGCCGTGCGGGCACCCCCGCGAGATCTCGATATATCCCTTGAACTGCGAGAACGGCGGGTATGCCGGGAGAAACACCGCATGGTCCTGCGGGCAGAGCCCCTCCCGCGTCGCAACGCCCGGTACCGGACCGGGCGTCCTGTTCTCGATCGCCCTGAGGAGGCGGGGGAGGGTGTACTCCCCTTCGCCGACGACAACGTAATCGGCATAGGCTGCCATCTCCATCGGGCAGGCGGTCGCATGGGGCCCGCCGACGATCGTCGTGCAGGGCGCATTTGCGATCTCCTCCATAAACGCCGGGGCGTTGATCGAGTTCAGGCTGTAGCAGGTGACATCGCCCTCCGGCTCCTTCACCGGGCGGAGAGCGTAGCCTTCAGTCTCGCAGGCGGCGTACAGCGCGGCGAACGAGTTCTTCGCGGCCGTGATCTCCCGCCAGTTTACCTGCATGGATGCCTGCCCCTCATTCCTGCCATGAGACCGTGCCGGCATCGGCGTCCACGGTTACCTCTGTGCCCCCTTTGAGCGCCGGCAGAGGCGCCTCGAGTCGGTCGATCATCGGTATCTTTGCGATGATCGCCCCCGTGGCGATGATCGGTTCGGCCTCCCTGTTGATGATCGCCGCCGGGGCCTTGCCATTTCTGGCAAGGGCGTAGATCACGTACGAGCCCACGGTGGAGCCTTTCCCGTACGGGAAGGCAAAGATCCTGCCGGCGATCGACTCGCCCTTCAGGGGGTGCCCTTCCTCGATGATCACGCCGCTCTCAGGATCGACCCCTGAGAGGAATGATAGCGGTGCATCGGATACCAGCAACGCTCCGGTCGCTGATCCCCGTGCAATCCCACGTCCTTTGATTATCACATCCACACCTAATAAATGTATAAAGAATCCACTATATTAGTGACATGGAAGACTCCGTGATTAACGTCAGCAATGACAATGATCTGTATAAACTCCAGGTCCAGGAGATGAAGGCGAAAGTTCTGGATCTGAAGATGCAGAACGAGTTGCTCCAGAAAGAGGTCAATCAGCTGAGGAGAGAGAACAACCAGCTCAAACGCGTGCCTCTTTTTGTCGCTGCCATCGTCGATAAACTCGGTGACGGCGAGGTATATCTCAGGCAGCAGGGGAACAATCAGGAGTATATCACGAGGGTCAGCCCCGAACTCTACGACACGATCAAGCCCGGGATGAAAGTGGCGGTAAATAACGCTCTTTCCATCGTCAAGACCGTCGGCACCATCTATGACTCGCGCGTGAGGGTGATGGAACTCGAGACCGCGCCGAACATCACCTTCGAGCAGATCGGCGGGCTCCGGGGAGAGATCGAGGAGGTCAGGGAAGCGGTCGAGTACCCGCTCACCCGCCCGGAGATCTTTGCGAAGGTCGGCGTCGAACCCCCCAAGGGGATCCTCCTCTTCGGCCCGCCCGGCACCGGAAAGACCCTCATCGCAAAGGCGGTGGCGAACAATGCCCATGCCGACTTCATCAGGATGTCAGGGGCTGAGCTGGTGCACAAGTTCATCGGCGAGGGGGCGCAGCTCGTCCGCGAGCTCTTCACCTTCGCCAGGGAGCATGCCCCCTCGATCGTGTTTATCGACGAGGTCGACGCCATCGCGAGCCAGCGGACGAACGACGGGACGTCAGGGAGCGCCGAGGTGCAGCGGACCCTGATGCAGCTCCTGGCCGAGATGGACGGGTTCGACAACCGGGGCAATGTGCGGATCATGGCGGCGACGAACCGGATCGATATCCTGGACCCCGCGATCCTGCGGCCCGGGCGGTTCGACCGGATCATCGAGATCCCGGTGCCAGACGAGGACTCTCGCCGGGAGATCTTCAGGATCCACACCGAGAAGATGAGTCTCGCCGGCGTTGACCTCGACGCTCTGGTCCCGCTCACCGGCGGGATGACCGGTGCGGAGATCCAGGCGATCTGCCGGGAGGCCGGGATGCGGGCGGTCCGCCGGAACTCGGATGTTGCCGAGAACGAAGATTTCCTTGAAGCGGTCAGGAAGGTCGCCCGGAAGGAAAAGCCTGCCGACCTCAGGATGTATATCTGAGGTATGCACCTCATCCTCGTCCAGCGGGATGGGACTGACCTTTACACAACTCTTTTTTCGTCAGAGACGAGCCGCGAGATCCTCCGCTTTTATCGTCCTGAAAAAACGCCGTACGGCGTGTCCGTCCGTGTCATCTCACTCGGTGCAGCCCTCGCCCTTGCCGCAGAATTGCGGTGGTATCTCAAACGCTATGTCGCCCTCGCCCTCTTCGAGATGGCACCGGGCCGCTGCTGTACTCTCGCCTGTGCGCATGCGATTGAACAGCGGGAGGTCGATCCCGACCGTCCGCCTGACCGGCGCCTTTATATCTGCTTTCAGGAGGGCCGCCCCGTGGTCACCGAGGGACCGGACGGCGACCTTGAGGTGTGGGCGCTTCCCGGGGAGACGATCGGCGAGCGGTGAGATGGGGCTGGGAGAGCATTGAGTTCTCCTCTGGATGACCTCACGCGATAGGCTGCGAAGGCAGGGGCAGGGTCCAGAAGAGGAGCGCCGCCATCTCTTCCCCACTCGCAGGTCTTTGAGGCAGCAGGCTCCCCGGTAAGGGCATGCAGATCACTCGCTTTCTCCGTATGCTCTGCCGGGGGCTCTGCCCCCGGACCCCCGCGCGAGGATTGCCCCGGACATGAGGGAACGGTCAGGCCGGAGAGGCGATCATCCACCATCCCCTCAATCACAGTTCTGCGGGGCGGCAGGCCCCCCGGTACAGGCGCATCGTTTAATCCTCTGCTCCCGGAAACTGCCGGGCGGATAAAGAATAGCCGGAAAAAAGGGTTATTTTCCCTTCAGGCGAACATCTCGCCGAAGGTGTTCTTGAGGGTCTGGCGGTTGAACCCGGTGGAGACCTTGTGGAGCGCCCTGACAAAGTCCTCGCCGCTGACCTGCGAACGTTCATCCCTGATGGCGAACATCCCGGCCTCCATGCATATCGCCCTGAGATCGGCGCCGTTACGGCCTTCTGTCTGTTTGGCAATGTCGAGGAGGTTGATCTGCGATTCGAGGTTCATCCCCTTCGTGTGGATCTTCAGGATCGAATACCGCCCTTCTATGTCCGGGAGCGGTATCTCGATGATCCGGTCGAACCTTCCGGGCCGCAGGAGTGCGGGGTCCAGGATATCGATCCGGTTCGTGGCGCCGATGATCTTCACGTCGCCCCGCGCCTCGAAGCCGTCCATCCCGGCCAGGAGCTGCATCAGGGTCCGCTGCACCTCGCGGTCGCCCGAGGTGACCGACTCGGTCCGGTGCGCTCCGACGGCGTCGATCTCGTCGATGAAGATGATTGCAGGCGCCTTCTCCCTGGCGATCTCGAAGAGCTCCCGCACCAGGCGCGCCCCCTCGCCGATATACTTCTGCACCAGTTCAGACCCGACGACCCTGAGGAAGTGGGCGTTCGTTTCGTGGGCGACGGCACGGGCGAGCAGGGTCTTGCCGGTGCCGGGCGGGCCGTAGAGGAGAACGCCTTTTGGTGGGCGGATCCCCACCTGCTCGAAGAGGTGCGGCTTTGTGAGCGGGAGTTCGACCGCCTCCTTCAACTCCTGGACCTGGGCTTCGAGCCCGCCGATATCGGAGTAAATCTCCCCGGGCCGCTCTTCGAGTTCCATCCCGTAGATCTGGGGGTCGTAGTTGTTCGGGAGCACCTCGATCAGGGCGAGAGACTGCTGGTTGAGGGTGCAGCGGCTCCCTGAACGGAGATCCTTTGGATCGATGAACTGCGATACCCGGACGAGGAACCTGGGACCGGCGCTGCTTCTCACCACGACGCGGTTGTTGTCGATGATGTCGATGATCTCCCCCACGACGAGGGGCGGGCTCCTGAGTTGTTCGATCTCGCTCCGCAGTTTCCGCATCTCCCGTTCGTACCGGATCTTCTGCGTCTCCACGTACCGCTTCTCAGACTCCATCTGCCGCATCCGCTCTCGCAGTTCCAGGTTGCGGTTTTCAAGGTTGGATATCCGCTCCAGCAGGTACTTGCAGAGTTCTTCGCTGTTCTGCGGTTCCGTTATATCACAGCCGCTGTCCCCCATCGCTCCTCCTCGAATAGGTATATAGTATAAAATGACTTAAATGTGTTTGCGAGTAGTATGCAGTGCGAATTATGTGGGGATACGATACATGGATCCCCAAAAAGAGTAAACATCGAGGGTGCGGTGCTTCAGGTATGCCTGAAGTGCGCACGTCTGGGTGTAGAAGTGGCACAGCCCCGCCCGGCTGCACCAGGGCGGAGAGCACCTGCTGCACCTGCCGCTCCGCAACGCAAAGGCCGCGATGTCTTTGACCTGATGGTCGGCGAGGTTGTCGACGACTTCGGCGAGAGGATAAAAAAGGCCCGTATCGAGAAAAACTGGACCCAGAAGGACCTTGCAAACGAGATCAAGGAGCGTGAGATCCTCATTAAAAAGATCGAGAAGGGGGACCTCATTCCTGAAGACCAGGTCCGTGTCAAACTCGAGAAGGCGCTCGGCATCTCACTTCTTGACGTCTCAGACGATGAGATCACATCCCGGAAGGGCGGCAAAATCTCAACGACTCTCGGAGATATTATAAAGATCAAGAGGGAGTGACCATTATGGCTGAGCCTCTTATCATCGTCAACCTGAAGGCATATGCCGAGGGGATGGGCGAGGGCGCCGGGATCATCGCTGCCGCCGCCGAGGAGATCGGCGAGGAGAGCGGGGTCGCCATCGGCGTCGCCCCGGCGTACACCGATCTCCATCCGATTGCGATGCATTATGCAGTCCCGGTCTATGCACAGCATATCGACGGCGTCGCTCCGGGGGCCTATACCGGCCACGTGACTGCAGAGCAGGTCAGGGCGGCCGGCGCTTTCGGGACGCTGATCAACCATTCTGAGCGGAGGCTCACCCTTGCAGCGATCGAGGCGAGCTGTGCTGCCGCCCGGAAGTCAGACCTTCAGACGGTGATCTGCACGAACAACGCCGCGACGACCGCGGCGGCTGCGGCGCTCTCTCCAGACTATGTGGCAATCGAGCCGCCCGAGCTGATTGGCAGCGGCATTTCTGTCTCAAAGGCCGATCCCGGGATCATCGAGCGATCTGTTCTGGCCGTGAAAAACGTGAATCCCGGGGTGCGGGTGCTCACCGGTGCCGGGATCAGCACCGGCGAGTGCGTCAGGATTGCCCTTGAACTCGGAACCGATGGCGTCCTTCTCGCATCGGGCGTGGTGAAGGCAAAAGATCCGGCCGCCGTTTTAAGGGATCTCGTCTCTCTGATCTAGACGATCAGCGTGATCAGGTCGTGTTTGGTGATCAAACCCTTCACCCTTCCTTCCCCGACGACCAGCACGGCATGGTGCTGCTGGAGCAGGTGGACGACGGTCTCGATATCGATATCCGGCGGGATGGTCGGGAAACCCGACTCCATAAAGTCTTTCACTTTACGGGTATGCGCCCGCGCGATCCCTGTCTGCTCGATGGCATTCACAATCGTCGATTCGGAGACGCATCCGATGGGGATACCGTTTTCGATCACCGGGAGTTGTGAGACGTCTTCCTGTCTCATGATCCCCACCGCCGTGGTGATGGCGTCCTGCGGGGAGACGGCGTGGACCGGGGCGTGCATCACCTGTTCCGCGGTAATCGACGGGCTTTTCGCGACCTTCAGCACCTGGATGATCTTGTTCAGGGTGCTCACCCGCGGGTCGACGGTCCCGGCCTCGATCCTGGCCACCATCGACTGGGATATCCCGGCTTTTCTGGCGACGTCTGCCTGACGGAGGCCGAGCATGATCCGCTTTGCCCTGAGCTCCGCGGGCGTGGGGATATACATCGTATTACTCAAGGTGATTGGATCCGATATAAACTATGCAGCCCCGTCAGGTAATCGAAAATGTTCAGGTATCTTCACCTGTTCGCGCGGGTTGCCGCCCCGGACCTCTGCGCGAGGGTATGCCCATCTCCGCACCAATCGTAATGAGCGGGGGGACCGGGGAGCGGCAGGGAACTGCTCGATCTTCTGGAACCCTCACGTTCTCGATGTGCAGAGACGATAGAACGAATGTCGAAGTCCGCCTCTGCCCCGGGGTTGCCACCCCCGGACCCTTGCACACGATTGCCCTGGACATGCGAGGACGGGGAGGGAGAAACATCTGTCGATGAAAAAATTATTGATGGGCGTGCCGGCGTGGGCTGCCCGTCCCTGCCTCAATCGCACTCGGCGGGGGGACCGGGGGGCGGCAGGCCCCCCGGCAGAGGCAGAACCTGATTCCCGTACACTCACGCAACGCCCGCCCCGCCCCGGGGGTTGCACCCCCGGACCCCCATATACGATTGCCCTGGACATGCGAGGACGGGAAGGGCGGAGCATCTCTCGATGAAAAATTATGGGCGGACATGCCGGCGAGGTTTGCCTGTCCCTGCCTAAATCGCAGTTTTGCGGGTCAGCAGGCCCCCCGGGAGGAGGCCGCTCGATTTTCCAGAACTCTTACTCTCCAGGTGCGAAGATGTGATGATTTCTCGGGGTGGAGGGGCCACCGCGCATGACCGCAAACTGAGTTCTCATGGAGAACCGCATGTAATCGTGAAGAATCGAAGAATAAGATGTGGAGTCGGAGGAGTAAGCCCCCTTCTGTTCTTTGCGGCATTCAGCTACGCGCCATACCCGGACAGGCCCAGGCGCCCTTATGCCCTGTTCTGGCTTGCACCCGCAGGGATTCACCGTTTCATCGGTTCCCGCCGCTACGTTCAACGGGTTAACTCGCGCAACCTATGTGCGCTTCTCGCCCTGAGGCTCGGCCGTTTCATCACTGACGGCGGGGCGTGTCGTTTCTGTGTCATTGCCATGACTCTCGCCACCCGCACTTGCATGCGGCTGCGTACCTGGTCGGTGGGGGGACTTTCCTCAGCAGCCCGAAGGCCACCGTCAGCCGCACTCTCCCTCTCCTCTTAATAGTATAGACGCACGTGAATATATCAGTAATGATTGCGCTGACCAGTGAGGAGGGCGGGACCGCTGTGCACCTTGCACGCACCGCCCTCGAAACAGAACTCAGCGGGGGAACGTTTACCCTTCCCCCGCTGCCCCGGATCTTTTCTGAAATGCGGGGCGTATTCGTCACACTCACCGAGGACGGCGATCTGCGGGGCTGCATCGGCCTGCCGTACCCGGTGATGCCCCTCGGCGAGGGGATCGTGCACGCGGCACTCTCCGCAGCCCTTGAAGACCCGCGCTTTTTGCCGGTCCGGGCAGAAGAGCTCTCCAGGATCAGGATCGAGGTGACCGTCCTCTCAGAGCCCGAGCCTCTCACCTGTCCGCCGTCTGAACGCGCCGATCATGTGGAGGTCGGACGGCACGGTCTGATCCTCTCCGGGGCCGGCAGGAGCGGGCTTCTGCTCCCGCAGGTGGCGACCGAGTACGGCTGGGACGCCCGGGCGTTTCTCGACCACACCTGCACGAAGGCCGGGCTTCCGCCCGGGTGCTGGCGGCGGGAGGATGTCGAGACATTCACCTTTGAAGGGCAGATCTTCCATGAGGAGGAGGCGTGAATGGGCATCTCGTTTGAGGTCCTCCAGAAGGACATCGCCGGCAGGATCGGTCGGCTCAGGGTAGGAGAGAAGACGGTGAAGACGCCGGCACTCCTCCCGGTCGTCAACCCGCACCTCCCGATCATCACGCCCCGCGAGATGCAGGAGATGGGAGTCGAGGCGATCATCACCAACGCCTACATCTTCTCGAAGAGCGCCGACTTCAGGGAGCGCGCCCTTTCCGAGGGGCTCCACTCGGTCCTCGGTTTCGATGGCGTCATCATGACCGATTCAGGCTCCTTCCAGCTGATGGTCTATGGCGAAGTGGAGATCACCAACCTCCAGACCCTCGGGTTCCAGAAGGCGATCGGTTCGGATATCATCGTCCCCCTCGATATCCCGACCACGCCGGATGCCGACCGGGAGCGGGCAGAGCAGGAACTTGCGATCACCCTGGGCAGGATCAGGGAGGCCCGGGCATTCCTGGGGCCCGACGCCCAGCTGGCAGGCCCGGTGCAGGGCGCTCTCTTCCCCGAGCTGCGGCAGTATGCCGGCAGCGCCGTGCAGGAGATCGGCTTCGACTTCTGCCCGATCGGCGCGGTCGTCCCCCTGATGGAGAACTACCGCTACAAGGATCTGGTCGATGTGGTGCTGGCGGCAAAGCGCGGCCTCTCGCCCTCGACCTGCGTCCACCTCTTCGGCGCCGGTCACCCGGCGATGTTCGCCCTCGGCGTTGCCATGGGCTGTGACATATTCGACTCGGCCGCCTACGCCCTCTTTGCAAAGGACGGCCGCTACCTCACCACCTACGGGAGCCTGAAGGTGGAAGAGCTCAGCGAGCTCCCCTGCCCCTGCGCCGTCTGCCGGAACCACACTGCGGATGAGTTGAAACGGAGCCCTGACCGTGAGCGGCTGCTCGCCCTCCACAACCTCTATGTCACCCTGGCCGAGATCGCGCGGATCAGGCAGGCGATCACCGACGGCACGCTCTGGGAACTGCTTGACACCCGCTGCCGGAGCCACCCCCGTCTGCTTGAGGCTTACCGCGAGTTTCTGCGGCATACGGGAGAGCTGGAGCGTAACGACAACGTCTCCAAGCGGCGCTTCTTCTACCAGGGCTCAGAGAGCTGCATGCGCACCGAGGTCGTCCACTACCAGCGGACGCTCGACCGTGTCTCGCTCGGCGGACGCGTCCTCGTCACCCTGACCGGGTCGTCGCCCGGCGGCTACGACGACGTGCTCTTCTTCAAACCCCCCTTCGGGCCGTATCCGCAGGGGCTTTCCGAGACCTTCCCCATCGGCCAGTCCGAGATCCCTTACTGGGACGACGATATGGTGCGGACCGGGTGCCGCGGCATTGCCCGGCTTGCAGAGAGCCACCCGGAAAGCGCGATCACCGTGCTGTGCCCTGCTGAATGGACCGCCTTTGTCAGGAACGAACTCCCGGAGATCGAGGTGCTGGATGAGCATGCAGTTTGATGTGAGGGGAAGGGACGGCCTCGCCCGTTCCGGCACCGTCACCATCGGCGGCGAGTCGTTCGCCACCCCCTGCCCGGTCGAGATGGGGGAGGTGTTTCCCTCGCTCTCCGTCCTCGGGCATGCGAACGTCCCGCTTTCTGCGGACCTGGAGTTCGTGACGCAGTACTTCGTCCAGCCCGAGGGCGGCCCGGCGCTCGTCCACCCCCTCCAGGGCGGCGGCGAGTCGGGCGGGTGCGCCCTTGTTGCGAACTGGCACACCGCCCTCGCAAACCCGCGAAAATACGTGGACTATCTTTCGTCCCTCAGGGAGCGGGTAGCCCCGGACGCCGCATGGTACGCCCCGGCCTCCGCCCTCCCGTCGAACGCCTGCCTCCTTGCCTGCACCGGCTTCGACCTCTTCGACTTCACGGCGGTCGATCTCATGGCGGCGCGGGGGCTCTTCTGCACGCCTGAAGGCGTCTTCCCGGCCGCCGAGATCGAGGAGGGTGCGTGCCGGTGCGCCGGCTGCGAGAGCGGCGATCTCCGCCTCCATAACCGTCTGGCCCTCCTCGCAGAGTGCGCCACGGTCCGCCGGTTCATCGCCCGGGGACAGGTGCGCGAACTGATGGAGATGCGGTGCCGGATGGACGCAAACGCCGTCTCGGTCATGCGCTTCATCGACCAGGAGTATCACATGGCCGAGGCGGCGGCGCCGATCGTCCGTTCGGTGCGGATGCTCGCGAACTCCTCAGAATCGATGTACAGGCCTGAGATCAAACGGTTTGCCGACCGCGTCGTCGATCGCTACGCCCCGCCGAGGAGCGACGTCGTCGTCCTCCTCCCGTGCGCCGCCCGCAAACCCTACTCAGCCTCGCAGAGCCACCAGAAATATATCGCCACGGTCGCCGGCCGCGCCCACGAGGTGATCATCACCTCGCCGATCGGCGTCGTCCCGAGAGAACTCGAAGCGGTCTATCCTGCCGGGCACTACGACGTCCCGGTGACTGGATACTGGGACCGGGAGGAGTGCGCCTTCCTCTCCGAGATCCTTGTCCGTTACCTGAAGGCCCATCCCTACGGGCGTGTGATCGCCCATCTCGAGGGCGGGGCACTGGCAGTGGCGGAGATGGCGGCGAAGGAGTGTGGGATCGAACTCGAACGCACCTGCACCGCCCACCCGACCTCCCCGGCCTCCCTGCGCTCCCTCGACGAGGCCCTCGCGGGCGAGCGCTCGATGCGCCCCCCCCCGATCGCCGGCATGCTCGCCTGGCAGTTCGGCGAGACGGTGGCGACGAAGGGGATGCAGGTGAAAGGCAAACCCGGCCGGCAGGCGGTCTTCAAGGGAAAAACCATCCTCTTCAACATCGATGCCGGGACCGGGCTGTACAAGCCCACATTTGAAGGCTGGGAGTATCTCAGCGGCTACCGCGTGGAGATTGACAATTTCGTCCCGCACGGCGACGTCCTCGCCCCCGGTGTCATCGGCGCCGACCCGCGGGTCCGCCCGGGCGACGAGGTGCTGGTTGTCGGGCCGGCGGCCATGGCGACCGGTCGGGCGATGATGGGGGCCGCCGAGATGACGCGGTCGCACCGGGGCGTGGCGGTAAAGGTGCGTAAAGTAAAGAGCACCGAGCGCCAACCTTGAGAGACGAAGAATGATCCGAACTGGAGTGGTATAATTTGTATCAGGTTGAGGAGGCAACGCAGCTCGCTGACAGGGTATTTCAGATGTGGATCACCGCGCCGCAGGTGGCGCGGCACGCGCGGGCAGGGCAGTTCCTGGTGATCAGGGCCCACGAGAACGGCGAGCGCATACCGCTCACCATCTCGGCGGTGCGCGGGGACGCTGTGCGCGTCATCTTCATGTCCGTCGGAAAGACGACCGAGTTCCTTTCCACGATGAAAAAGGGCGATGCCCTCTCTGACGTCGCCGGTCCCCTCGGAAAGCCGAGCGAGATCGAAAAATACGGCACCGTCGTCGTCATCGGCGGCGGCGTGGGGATTGCGAGCACCCCGATCATCGCCCGCGAGGCAAAAGAGGCCGGGAACCATGTCATCGGGATCATCGGGGCGCGAAACAAAGACCTGCTCATCCTGGAGGACGAGATGGCGGCGGTCTGCGACGAACTCTTTGTCACGACCGACGACGGGAGCAAGGGCATCCACGGTTTTGCCGCTTCGGTGCTCGAGCAGCTCCTCAAGGAGCGGAAAATTGACTGCGTCTGGATCGTCGGCCCGGCGATCATGATGAAGGTCACCTCGAACGTGACCAGGCCGTACGGGGTGCTGACCTTTGTCTCGCTCAATCCGATCATGGTCGACGGCACCGGCATGTGCGGATCGTGCCGGGTCACCGTCGGCGGCGAGACGAAGTTCGCCTGTGTCGATGGCCCTGAGTTCGACGCCCACAAGGTCGATTTCGACAGCCTGATGCAGAGGCAGCGGATGTACGTCGACGAGGAGAAGGCCTCGGTCGAGCACTACCACCACCACGGAGGGTGCGGCTGCTGCGGGGGCGAGCACCGATGACGGGGTCGCCTGCCAGGAAAGAGGTGCGGGACTTCAACGAGGTCAATAAGGGTCTTTCGGCGGAGAACGCCGTTCTCGAAGCCCTCAGGTGCATGGAATGCGTCCGGCCAACCTGCGTTAAGGGGTGCCCGGTCGGGATCGACATCCCGGCGTTCATCCAGCAGATTGCAAACCAGGATTTCGAGGGTGCGGCGGCGACGATCAAGCGGGACAACATGCTCCCAGCGATCTGCGGCCGCGTCTGCCCGCAGGAGAGCCAGTGCGAGGGCTCGTGCGTTCTTGCGAAGAAGGAGAAGCCGGTCGCCATCGGCGCCCTCGAGCGCTTTGTCGCCGACTATGAGCGCGAACACGGCATGACACTGCCCGAGGTGGCGCCGCCGTCAGGAAAGCGGGTGGCGGTCGTGGGCTCCGGCCCGGCGGGTCTGACCGCCGCCGCCGAACTGGCGCGCCTTGGCCATGCGGTGACGGTCTTTGAGTCCCTCCACGAGGCCGGAGGGGTGCTGACCTACGGCATCCCGAACTTCCGGCTGCCAAAAGAGATCGTGCGGGCGGAGATCGAGCAGGTGAAGCGCCTCGGCGTCGAGATCAGGCTCAACCACCTGGTGGGCCGAAGCCTCTCCACCGATGAACTCCTCTCGTACGACGCCGTCTTCCTGGGCACCGGCGCGGGTCTCCCCTACTTCATGGGGATCGAGGGCGAGAACCTGAACGGCGTGTACTCGGCGAACGAGTTTCTCACCCGCGTGAACCTGATGCATGCCGACCGTTTCCCCGAGTTCGATACCCCGGTGAAGCGCGGCTGCAACGTGGTCGTCGTGGGCGGCGGCAACGTGGCGATGGACGCCGCACGCGTGGCCCGCCGCCTCGGCGGGAAGGTGACCCTGGTCTACCGCCGGCGTGAGGAGGACCTGCCGGCCCGCGCCGTCGAGGTCGAGAACGCCCTGGCCGAGGGCGTGCAGTTTGTCTGCTGCGCCAACCCGGTGCGGGTGATCGGCGAGAAGACGGTGCAGGCGGTCGAGTGCGTGCAGATGTCGATGTGCGACCTCGACGAGAGCGGGAGGCCGAAACCCTCATGTGTTGAGGGGAGCAATTTCCTGATCGAGGCGGACGTCTTTATCGAGGCGATCGGGCAGGGCCCCAACCCCCTGCTGGTCTCGATGCTCCCTGACCTGAAGCGGGAGCGGCGGGGCAACCTGGTCGTGGACGCCGACGGGCAGACGGCCCTTGGCCGCGTCTATGCGGGCGGGGACGTCGCCACCGGTGCGGCCACGGTCATCTGGGCGATGGGCTCTGCGAAGAAGGCGGCGGCCGCCATTGACAGGATGCTGAGGGAAGAATGAACGAAGTGCGGCATGGTGAGGAGCGTAAGGCCGTTCTCTCTCTGGCGGACGTGGACGAGAAGGAGGTGCTCGACATCGGGGCGGGCCCTCTTGCGATCATGGCCGTACAGGACTACGACTGCTTTGTGACGTCGATCGATCTGGATACCGATAAACTGGCCGAGTTCGAGGGTCTGGCCGCGGATGCCGGGGTGGCCGAGAAGATCAGTTTCGAGGTGGCCGATGCGTCTGATCTCCCGTACTGCGACGACGCCTTTGACATCGGCATCTGTTTCGGCGCTCTTCATCATGTCCCGGTGGAACGGCGGGAGCAGGTGATCTCAGAACTCGCCCGCGTCTCGTACGAGCGCTTCGTGATCGCTGAGTTCACGCCCGAGGGTTTTGCCGAACTGCACGGCGGCGAGGCGTTCACCCCGGTGGACCTGACCAAACTCGAAGGTCTGCTGAAGGGGATGGGGGATGTCTCTGTCCACCAGGTCGGGAAGATGGCGGTGTACGTCTTCGAGAAAAACCGCTGATTCCACCTATTTTTTTCTTTGCTGTTCTTTGCAGGATGATACTGCCCTGTCCCACAGGTGAGCGCATGCTCCCCTCTCCCGGGAGTTCTCCGCAGGGCTCCCATCATCTCGCCGGGGGTTGCACCCCCGGACCCCCGCATGCGATTGCTCTGGACATGAGGGAGCGGGCGGGCTGGAGCATCTGTCGATGAAAATGATGGATAGTCGTGCCGGGGCGGTCTGCCCGTCCCTACCCCTATCGCAAATCCCCTCTCCACCCACACCGAGGAGTGAAGCACCCAAAAAAAGTGAGATTATTTTCTCGTCTTTCTCAAAACCCCGGCGGCGAGGAGGGCGGCGCATGCGCCCGCGAGCACGAAGCCCGGCGCTTCGGTCTGCGGCGGCGTTCCTGCGCCGGGCAGGAGGGCGAACGAGACCAGCCAGCCTTCGGCGCTCCCGTTCATCCCGGTCCACCCGGAGGCGGCGATCTCACCTGATGCGAGCACTGCCACAGAGGTAAGCCTGCCTTTGGCACTATCCCATACCCGTCCGTCGAGGACGTTCCCGTCACCGTCGATGATCTGGACCTGCGGGGCCGAGCCCCAGCGGCCGGCAAGCGCATAGCCGGTGCCGGGCACTTCGGCCATCGCGTCGATCTCGGCGCCGGGCACCTGCCGCTCCCATGCGAGGTTGCCGTCACCGTCGATCTCTGCGACCCAGGCATAGGTGGCGATCATGGTGCCGTTCTCGCCGTAGGGCTCGGTCATTGTTCCGCCGACCAGGTATCCACCGCCGCTCACCGGCAGGGAGGTGAGGATTGTGCGGTTGACTATCTCTTTCGTCCAGAGTTTCGTTCCCGAGGCGTCCGCCTTCATCAGCCACGAGGCGCCGGGCGTCTCGATGACCGGGCGGTATGTGCCTGCAACGAAGAACGACCCATCAGGCGAGGGTGAGAGGGTGTGCGCCGCTCTGCCGCCATAGGTCGCCGTCCAGCGCTCGGCGCCGGTGGGTTCATAGACGCCCAGGAATGCATCGCTTTCTCCGCCTGCTATCCAGATCCACCCGGCCGCGGCAATGCCGCCGTCCGGGAGGGCGGCGAGATCGGTGAGGCGCACCCCGTCGAGGGTGACGTTCCAGAGGGTCTGCCCGGCGGCATCAACAGCGGTGAGCTGCGACGAACCGGTGGCGTTCGCCCAGTCGCTGAGGGCCAGGAATCCGCCGTCCACCATATAGGTCGCGACAACGGCCCCGCCATCCTCCAGCGCGAGGAGGGCGGCCACGCTGTCCCCGCCGGGTGCGGCGCTCCACCCCTCGACGCCGGCGGCGTCGGTCTTGATGACGAGGGCGCTCTCCCCGGCGGTGCCGTAGCCGAACCCGCAGAGCAGGTATCCGCCGTCGGCCGCCTGACCGAGGGCAAAGAGGTCGGTGTATGTTCCTTTGTGGAAGGTGAGGTTTAGTCCAGCAGTTTCGTCGATAGAGACGGCCCCTGCGGATACGGCGAGGAGGCTGATCAGGATGAGGGCGCAGAGCCCCCCTATCATATGGTTGCGTCTTTTTGCTCTCATGTGGCACCTCGACCCCGGCCGGGGTCAGTGATAAAGCTCGTTCTATTGGTTGTGCTCCCTCCCCCTTATCCTTCATGGTGTGGTCCGGGCAGGGGGGCGAGCGGGGCGCTGCCGGTGATCGCTGCCTGAACACCGTTGAAAAGGTCTAAATACTGCGGCAGATATCCGCTCTTCTATGGAGAGAGTGCGGATCCTCGGCGCCGGCCCTGCGGGTCTCTCGGCGGCGATCACGCTTGCCCGCGCGGGCTGCGATGTCGATATCTTCGAGGCGAGGGGCGATGTCGGGACGCGCTTCCACGGGGACCTCCAGGGGCTTGAGAACTGGTCGGGAGAGACCGACGTCCTCGACGATTTCGCGAAGATGGGGATCGGGACCGACTTCGAGTACGCCCCCTATCGCGATCTCTCTGTCTCGAACGGGCGGGAGGTGCTGGACTTCTCCTGCGGGCGACCTGCGTTCTACCTGGTCGGGCGCGGGACGTCTGAGGGGAGCCTTGACACGGCGCTCAGGGACCAGGCGCTCGACGCCGGGGCAGAGATCCATTTTTCCCGGCGGGGCGCCGAAGAGGAGGCCGACATCATTGCCACGGGGCCGGTGAGGGACGGGCTCGTGGCGATTGCAAAGGGCTTCACCTTCACGACCTCGATGGAGAACACCGCCGTCGGGATCATCGACCAGACCGCCTCGCGCAAAGGCTATGCCTACCTGTTGGCGATGAACGGCCGCGGCTGTATCGCCACGGTGCTGATGGACAATTTCCAGGACGCCGGCGCCTGCCTGGAGCGGGCGAAGGCGCTCTTCGCCGGGATGACCGACCTCGATATCCGTGACCCTGCACCCTGCGGCGGGGTGGGGAGTTTCAGGACGGCGACCAGGTACCGCGACGGCGACCGCCTGTATGTCGGGGAGGCGGCCGGTCTCCAGGACCCGATGTGGGGGTTCGGGATGCGGTTTGCCGTGCGGTCGGGCTACCTCGCCGCACAGAGCATCATAGAGGGCACCGACTACGAGCGGGCGGCGTCTGAGGCGTTCGGCGACCTGATCAGGGCCGGCACCGTGAACCGGTATCTCTGGGACCGGTATGCGGTCAGAAACTATGCCTTCCTCTTCGAGCGGCTGAAGGGCGTCCGGGATCCCCTGCGGCACCTGGGGTCGTTCCACTCGTTCAACGTCTACCAGCGCCTTCTCTACCCGCGGGCCAGGCGTTACCTGAATGCAGAGTATGAGGAGAGGAAGGAGCGCCCGTCGCCTGAAGTCTGAGGCCGGGATCCGTCCCCCTTATGGTTTCCGGCGTCAACCTGATCGGCAATGGGTGAGTATTTCGTTGGCGACGTGGTCCTCGCCCCGGTTCTCTTCGACGGGTGCGGGAACGTCAAGCGCCGCCCTGCGATCGTCGTCGCCCGGGAGAGCGGCGGCCGTCTGCGGGTCTGCCCGGTGACGAGTCGAGCATCCCCTGATCTCCCGTCGGTGCCCCTGGAAATCGGCGACTTCGCCACCGGCGGGCTCGACCTCTTCGAGGAGAGCTATGCGCTGCCGTCATGTCTCACCACGATCAGGAGCGCTGACGTCGTCGGAAAAAAAGGGCGGGTCAATGAGGACTTTCTGAAGGAGCTCTCCCCGTCTCTCAGGAGCGCCGGGCACGGCGGCGGCGGGAGAGTCGATCGCCTGCAAGGTAGATCAGCACGGCGGCGACGATCCCGTTGACCGGCGGTATGCCCGGCGTGAAGGCGGCGACTGCCGACGCCCCGATATAGGCGACGATGCCCGGAGCGTTGAAGGCGCACGCCTCCGCCTCTTCGAGCGGCGGATAGGACCCCCTGTGCTTCAGGAAGAAGTCGGCGGCGATCACCCCGCCGATCGGCGGCACCAGGGTTCCCAGGACCTCCATATAGGGGACGAGCCAGGCGTACATCCCGAGCAGGGCGAGGAGGGTGCCGAGGCCGGCGCCGACCAGGGTGATCAGCCGCCGGCGTCCGGTCCTGAAGAGGTCGCACCCGGCGACCGAGACGTTGTAGATCGTGTTGTCCTGCGTGGTCCAGATGTTGGCGAAGAGCATCACCACGCCCCAGAAGAGGAGGCCCTGCAGGGCAAGGATCTGCACGATGTCGGGCTCCCCGTACACGACGGCGCCGTACGCCCCGACAAAGATCATCAGGCCGTTGCCCACGCAGAAGGCGATCATTGTGGCGATGATGGCGTTCTTCGGCGTGTCGGAAAACCGCGTCCAGTTTGTCGCCTGCGTTCCCCCTGAGATGAACGTCCCGACGACGATGGTCACCGCCTCGCCAAAGCCCATCGTCGCCGCGGGGGCGATGGAGAGGACCCCGCCGATCCCGCCGGCGTCCCGCGTGGCGATCGCCGCGCTCACCAGGATCAGGAGGCACATCAGGGGGACCGAAACCATGGAGAGGCGTTCGAGCCCCCGGTAACCGATGAATGCGGTCCAGCAGAAGGTGAACCCGAAGAGGAGCATGAGCGGGGCCTGCCAGATCGCGTCGAGGTGCAGGAGGGTGGAGAAGAGGATCGCAATCGTCGCCGTCCCCCATGCGTACCACCCGACCTGCGTGACGCCCAGGAGGAGATCCACCCACCTGCCCCCGATCGTTCCGAAGGCGAACCGCCCCATCAGCACCGTGTTGAGCCCGCTCTTCTGGGAGACGTAGGCGAGCACCGCCACGTACAGGGCGAGCAGGAGGTTCCCGCAGGCGATGACGGCAAAGAGGTCGGGCCAGAGGGGAAAGGCGACGCCGATCGCCCCGCCGCCCCACATGGTCGCGGAGAAGAAGGTGAACCCGAGGAGAATGACGGTGGTGGGCAGGAGCCCCCGCCGGTCAGAGAGGGGCACCTCGCTGAGCGGATAGTCCTCGTTCGCACCGTCTCTCCTCTCTCCAGCCATCCTGTGCCCCTGTATTCTGATACATGCTTGTTTGTGTGATATTTTGAGGGTTGCGATATGGCGATGTGAGGTCTCCCCGGCGCCTCCGGTGCACCGCAAGAGAATTATAGGGGGAAAAACCCCGGTTCATGGTAATGGCCGGGAACGTCCGCTCCCTCCTCCGCACCGATATCGAGACACCGGACGGCGTCTACATCCTCACCCTCAGGGCCGAGGATCTCTCTTCTCTCTATCCCGGCATGGTCCGCTATCTGCTCCACCTGACGAAGGGGGACGAGGTCGTCGGCACCTTCCTGACCAACACCTACGAGTACTCACCCACTGTTCCGCTCGATGCGGAGACGGCGGCGCTCCAGAAGTCGGCGGCATGGGAACGCGAACTGAGGGAGAACCGGGAGCGGTTCCTCTCTGTCGTCGGAAAAAGAATGCCGAGGCGCCCCTTCACCCTCCAACCCGCAGACGTTGTGGTGGTCCAGGGGAGCCCGCGGGCCGACGGCAATTGCAGCATCATGGCCGGATGGGCAGTGGAGGCGGCAGAAGCGGCCGGAAAAACGGCGAGGGTGGTGTACCCGGACGACCTCAGCATCCACCCCTGCATCGGGTGCTACCGCTGCTACAACACCGGCACCTGCACCTTCGACGACGAAATGGGCGAACTCATCCATCTCATCGTCCACGCCTCCCTCCTGGTCGTCTGCTCCCCGGTCTACACCAATACGGTGCCCGGCGGTCTGAAGGTCGTCATCGACCGCTGCCAGGCGCTTCATGCGGCGCGGACGCTCGGCGCCAGGAGGGCGATGCCCGCGGGCCTGCTCCTCGCGGTCTGCGGGAGAGAGGGGCTGTCCAACTTCTCCTGCCTCACTTCGGTCATGGAGGCGTTCATGGGCAATCTCGGGATCAGGCCGGCCGGCGAGGTGCTGGCGGACGGCATCGATCGGGTGAGGGACGTGAGGCTGGTCGAGGGGCTGGAGGAGCGGGTGAAAGAACGCGTCCGCTCATGTCTCTTATCTTCTCCGCTCCGCCCTTGAAGGTCTCAGGCACCGGTCTGTCTCTCCGGGGCGTCGGGCGGCGATGCCAATCATTATCTCCTGCGCCCTGCGATCATTCCTTATCTGGAGTGCTGGCAATGTTTCGAAAGGTGCTGTTCCCCACGGATTTCTCCGACTGCTCGTATAAGGCCCTCGAGTGCGTCAGGCAGATGCGGGGTGCGGGCGTGGAGGAGGTGGTGATCGTCTCTGTCCTCGACGAGCGGGATACCGACCTCGTGACGACCGGGATCGGGTGGCTGAGCGGGGACCGCATGGTCGAGTACGACGCCGGGATCGAGAGGCGGATGCGCGAGAACGTCCAGGAGCGCCTTGACGGGATGGCGGGCGTGCTGCGGGAGGCGGGCATGAAGGTGAGGACGGCAATTGAAAAGGGTGTCCCTTCCGTCGAGATCCTGGCGATTGCAAAGCGGGAGAGGGCGTCCCTCATCGTCATGGGCTCTCACGGGAAGAGCAACCTCGCCGGCGTGGTGGTGGGGTCGGTCTCGGAGGAGGTGCTCAGGCGGTCGAGTGTGCCCGTCCTGATCATCACGCGCGAGATGCAGGGCGGGTGCCGGAGCGAGGGGGAAGAGTAGTCCGGGAGATGGGGCGCCCCCCGGAAACACGTCGCTCCCTTCTCTCATTCGAGAAAGTCCGAGAGCGCCGCGAGCGCCGCCGGCATGTCCCGGCGCGCAAAACCGATCCTGAAATGGCTGTCGCCGTAGCCGTAGGTCTCTGACGGCAGGAGGAGCACGCCCGCTCCCGTCACTGCCTCATCGCAGAAGGCGGCGGCGCTCCCCCGGAGGAGCCGTGGGAATGCGATCGGCCCGGCATTCGGCCGGACCCAGGAGAACCGGTCGGCGTGCCGGGCGAAGAACCGGTCGAGGAGGGGGAGGTTCTCCCTGACGATCCCGAGGTTCCGTTCGACGATCTCTTCCCGGTGCCTGAGGGCGAGGGTGGAGAGGAACTCGCTCGGGGCGCTGCAGCAGATGGTGGTGTAGTCCTTGAGCGCCGCCATCCTGGAGAGCATGCCTGTGTCCTGTGCGGCGGTCCAGCCGATCCGCAGGCCGGCGAGCCCGAAGGACTTCGACATGACGCCGATCGAGATGCCCTTCTCGTAGATATCGGCCATCGGGGGGAGGCGGTCTTTCGGGTCGTGTTCGAGGAAGCGGTAGACCTCGTCGGAGAAGACGTGGATGTCGCGCTCTTCGGCGATCTCTTTCACCGCAAAAAACTCCTCTTTCATCATCTGCGCTCCGGTCGGGTTGTGCGGGCTGTTGATGACGATCGCCTTCGTCGAGGGCGTGACGAGGTCCTTGAGCCGCTCGATGTCGGGGCGCCACCCGTCTGCGTCAGAGAGCGTCCATGCCGCGACCCGGCAGCCGATGCCCCGCGCCACCTCGTGGAGCGACTGGTAGGCCGGGCACTGGACGACGATCTCGTCGCCAGGTGAGAGCATGGCGTTCATGTAGAGGAAGATCGCCTCTTCGGCCCCGGCCGAGACGAGGACGTTCTCCGGGCCGACCCCGGCGTACAGCCCTGCAATTCCGGCACGCAGATCCGGGTCGCCCTGTGTCTCGGTGTAGCCGAGGTTTCTGGCCATGAACCTCTCCTTCGCCCCCTCTTCGAGCGCCAGCAGGTCGGCGATGCTGACCGATTCGCAGTCCGAGGTGCAGAGCAGGCGGGGGGCGGAAAATTCGTGGCGTGAGAGGTAGCGTTCGAGTTTGAATGCCGGTAGACGCATATTTTAAATTCTGATCTCTGCGGTTATGAACGATCTCTTCTCCTGCTGCCGCCCCCGATAAATATATGAAGTATTTTTATATATCTCGGGCAGGCATTCACATCATGGACCCTCTGATCCAGGTCACGCCGCCGGGCCCGCGTGCCCGTGCCGTCCTTGAGCGCGACGCGGGGGTGGTTTCGCAGTCGATGGTGCGGGCCTACCCGCTGGTCATCGAGCGTGCGGAGGGCACGAACCTCTGGGACGTCGACGGGAACCGTTACCTCGACTTCACCGCCGGGATCTCGGTGATGAACGTGGGCTGGAACCACCCGGCGGTCGTCGGGGCGGTGCGGGAGCAGGTCGGCCGCCTCTCCCATGCCGCCTTTCTGGATTTCTGCGCCGAGGTGCCGGTGCGGTTTGCCGAGGAACTGGTCGGGATGCTTCCCGCCGGGCTCGACCGCGTCTATTTCTCAAACTCCGGGGCCGAGACGGTGGAGGCCGCCCTCAAACTCGCCCGCCACCACACGAAGCGGAAGTATTTCATCTCTTTTTATGGCGGCTTCCACGGCCGGACCTACGGGGCGCTCTCATTGACGGCGGCGAAGGTGATCCAGAGAAAGCATTTCGGTCCGTTTCTCCCGGTGGTGCATGCGCCCTATCCCGACCCTTACCGTCCGCTCTGCCCGTGTTCGGGCGACGAGTGCGCCCTCGATGCGATCAGGTACATTAAAGAGGAGATCTTCAGGACCGAGGTCTCCCCTGAGGAGGTGGCGGCGATCGTCGTCGAACCGGTGCAGGGGGAGGGCGGCTACATCGTCCCGCCCCGCCTCTTCCTGCGAGCCCTGCGCGACCTCTGCGACGAGCACGGGATCCTCCTGGTCGCCGACGAGGTGCAGAGCGGGTGCTACCGAACCGGGCGGTTTCTCGCCTCCGAGCATTCGGGCGTGGTGCCCGACATCGTCTGCCTTGCCAAGGCGCTCGGCGGGGGGCTTCCGCTCGGCGTCACCGTCGCTTCAGACGAGGTGATGACCTGGCCGCCGGGTTCTCACGCGAGCACCTTCGGCGGCAACTGCGCCGCCTGCGCCGCAGGTCTGGCCGTGCTCTCGGTGATGCGCGAGAAAGGGTTTGGTGAGCGGGTGACCGAGACCGGGGAGCACCTGATCGCCGGGCTGCAGGGGTTGATGGAGCGGCACCGGATCATCGGCGACGTGCGGGGGATCGGGCTGATGGCGGCGATCGAGCTGGTTCGGGACAGGGGGACGAAAGAACCGGCCCGAGAGGAGAGGAACGAGATCCTCAAACGGGCGTTCGAGGCCGGGCTCACCCTCCTGCCCGCAGGCGAGTCGGCGATCCGGTTCAGTCCGCCGCTGACGATCCGGCCGGCCGAGATCGATGCCGGCCTTGCGATCCTCGACCGGGCGATGGAGGGCTACTGAAAGGGAGGTTGGAAAGATGAAACAGAAGATCACGTACGTGAGCCTTGAGTCTGATGCGAGCATGCACGTCTCGTACGAGGCGGCGCTATCCGGGTTTGAGCGGAACTTCGGCCACCGGTATCCGCTCTATATCGGGGGGAAGGGCTTTGAGCCGGCCGGGGATTTCGCGGTGCGCTCCCCGGTCGACCGGGACATTATCATCGGGTATTTTCAGGAGGCCGGAGAGAACGAGGCGCACGCGGCGATCCGCGTGGCGAAGGAGGCGTTTCCCGCCTGGAGCGGCACCGACCCGGCCGAGCGGATCGGGGCGCTGCGAAAGGCGGCAGATCTCCTTGAGCGGCAGGTCTTCGATCTTGCCGCCCTGATCACGATCGAGGCCGGGAAGACGAGGAGCGAAGCGGTGGCCGAGGTCGGGGAGGCGGTGGAGATGATCCGCTACTACGCCGCGGTCTACGAGAAGAGCGATCACTTCACGGTGAGGATGCAGCCCGAGGCGCCGGGGGGGGTGAGTCTCAGCACAATGCGCCCGCACGGCGTCTGGGTGGTGATCTCCCCCTTCAACTTCCCGCTCGCCCTCGCCGCGGGGATGGCCTCAGCCGCTCTCCTCACCGGGAACACGGTGGTGATGAAACCAGCGAGCGCCACCCCCCTGACCGGGATCCGCCTCTACGAGGCCTTCATCCAGGGGGGCGTGCCTGCCGGTGCGGTGAACCTCATCACCGGCCCGGGCGCCCCCTTCGGCGAGGCGGTGACCTCGAGCCCTGACGTCGACGGGATCGCCTTCACCGGATCGCGGGAGGTGGGGATGTGGCTCCAGCGCGCCTTCGTGGTGAAGCAGCCCTACCCGAAACCGTTTATTGCCGAGATGGGGAGCAAGAACCCCTGCATCGTGACCGATAAGGCCGACCTCGATAAGGCGGTCGAGGGAGTGGTGCGGTCGGCGTTCGGCTACGGCGGGCAGAAGTGCAGCGCCACCTCGCGTGTCTACGTCCACCGTGACGTGGCCGAGGCGTATGCGAGGGCGCTTATTGCGCGCACCGAGGAGTTGAAGGTGGGCGATCCCCGCGAGCGGGACGTCTCTCTCGGCCCCCTGATCTCTGAGGCGGCGCAAAAGACCTATGAGGCGGCGGTGGCGCTCGCCCTGAAGGACGGCGGGCGGGTGATCACCGGCGGCGGGGTCTGCTCTGAGGGCAGCCGTGCGAGGGGATATTATGTGCGCCCGACGATCGTCGCCGGGCTCGCGCAGGACCATCCCCTGATGCGGGACGAACTCTTTGTGCCGCTCCTCTGCCTCAGGACCTTCGCCTCGCTCCCCGAGGCGGTCGGCCTCGCGAACGAGACTGAGTTCGGGCTGACGGCCGGGATCTTCTCCGAGGATGAGGGCGAGGTCGATTACTTCTTCGATCACATCCGTTTCGGGGTCTGCTATGCAAACCGGCAGGGCGGGGCGACGACCGGGGCATGGCCGGGCAGGCAGTCTTTCGGCGGGTGGAAGGCGAGCGGCTCGACGGGCCGGGGGGCCGGCGGGCCGTATTACCTGTTTTCGTATCTCAGGGAGCAGGCGCAGACCAGGCTGTGACCCCCCTCGTCACCTTTTTCCATGCCGGCGCCGATCCCGGTGCATGACGCCCCCGGAGAGATGGGCGCTCCCCGACCTGGAGGCCGCAGCGGCGCGGTGCAGGGAGCGCAATGCCGCCGGGATCAGGTGCATCCTCTCCCCGCTCGGGGAGTACGCCGCGGACGAGGCCGCGGCCGACCGGGCCGGGGAGGCGTACCGTGCGGCGATGGGGGCGATCGCCGCGGAGGGCCTCGATGCCTCGGTCGCCGTGAAACTCTCGGCCCTCGGTGCAGCCGCCGGCCTGGCCCATTGGGGCGACCGCCTCGGGCTGATCGTGGACGAGGGGCGACGGCGGCATGTCGGCATCGAGATCGACATGGAAGGCGCCGCCATGGTGGGCCCGGCGATCGCCGCGGCAGAAGAGGCGGCGGCCTCAGGCGCCCCGTCCGGGCTTGCGGTGCAGGCCTACCTGAACCGTTCGGCGGCCGATCTGCCGCGCATCCTGCGGGCAGGGATCACCCCCCGCCTGGTGAAGGGCGCCTATATCGGGGACACCGGCGATTTTTCGGATATTCAGCGGCGGTTTCTCGACCTCGCAGCCGCCGCTCTGGAGTCGGGGCGGCCCTTCTCGGTAGGCACCCATGACCCGGACCTTATCGGCTGGATCGTCGGGACCGCAGACCGCCGCCTGATCGAATGTGGTTTCCTGATGGGGCTTGCAGACGACACGAAGGTCCGCATGGCCCGGGAGGGGTGGCGGGTGGCGGAGTACATCCCCTTCGGTGAGGAGCGGGCGGCATATGAGGGGCGGCGGTGGAGGTACCTCAGGTCGATCGAGGCTCTCGGGCGGTCTCCTGTGCTGTAGCGATGCGATACGCTCGCGCAGCGATAACGGGTTGTTTTTGTTGTGCTGATGGGAAGAATCGCTTTGCTCACGATGCAGTTTTCAAAGGGGGTGGTTTTATCATGGCAAAACTGTGATCGGGGCAGGTATGGTCGGTTTCCCCTTTCCGGATCTCGCCCTGGCCTTCCCGGTCCAATACCCGCGGGGATGGGGAAGGCAGTCGATCGAAAACGAGGATCGCCGCCTCGATACCGGGGGGGCCTGCTGCCACCCCCGGTCCCCCCGCCGGTTGCGATTGAGGGGATGATGGATGATCGCTTCTTCGGCCCGCCCGTTCCCTCATGTCCAGGGCAATCGTGTGCGGGGGTCCGGGGGTGCAACCCCCGGCCGAGAATGCGGGGAAGGCGAAGAAAAAAAGATTCTATCCTCAGGCGCCGGTCACGTACCGTTCCGGCACCAGCACCTGCAGCGTATAAGACTTGATCGACCTGGTGTTGATCACGAACCAGTAGTCGCGGCCGCCCTCAAAGAACCGCTCCTTCCAGGCCTCCTTCCTGATCGCCGGATCGAAGTCCTTACCCGTGATAAAGTCAGAGTCTCTCTTCGTAACGATCCTGACGAAGCGGTTCGGGTCGGTGGCGTCCATCACCTGCACGTTCAGAAGGGAAAACTCGGTATTGTAAGCCTCGGCATCATAGGCGAGCTCCCAGTAGGGGTACGGGATGGAGATAATGTCGGTCGTCCCGCTCCCCGACCCCCTGACGACGGCGTAGACCACCATCGCCCGGGAGGTGGTGTTCCCTGACGGCGGCACCGACATCTTCGCCTCCTCCCCGGTGGGTGTGATCCCGTACGAAGCCGGGTCCACGAAGCCGACCGTCTTCGCCCGCCCGTCCCAGGCCGGAAGGGGTTCAGGCGTCGGGACGGCCGTCGTGCTCGGAATGGCTGTGGTCGGGAACGTCGTCGCCGCAGCCTCCCCCTCAGGCGCCAGGAACAGAACGGGCCCGTCAGAGAGCGCCGGTTTTACGACGAGCGCCACGACGACCACGATCGCGACCGCCGCGATCAGGCTGATCAGGTCTTCCCTCTCCATCTACCTACTGGTATTTCTGCCATGGGGATAAATATGCTTCCATCCCCGAATATCTGATTATTTTTCCCGATATTATGAATAAACATGGCATACCCGTTATCGACAAAATAAGTTAATTTATATAGTATGATAATAAGTACGTAATTAGGAATGTTGGATGGGTCCAGCGTTCACTGATTACGAAGGGTGAAATTTATGCGAAAATTCGGAAAGAGTGATGAGGCATTCACCGGCCTCGAGGCTGCGATCGTGTTGATCGCATTCGTCGTGGTGGCCGCTGTGTTCTCATATGTGATGCTCGGCGCCGGGTTCTTCACCTCCCAGAAGAGCCAGGAGGTTGTGCACACCAGCGTCGATCAGGCGAGTTCGAGCCTGGAAGTGCGGGGAGATGTCTATGGCATGGACAATGGCAATATGACCAAAGCAAAGGATAATGTAGAGGCGAATCAGAAGATCGATACACTGCAGTTCAATGTTGCCCTGACCTCCGGCGGCTCTCCTGTCGATATCAACAAGACTGTGCTGACCTATATGACCGCAGACGAGGTTGTGGTACTTAACCGCACTCTTGCTGATAAAACACATGCAACTCTTGGCATTGGCAACTGGACCGTCGCTGATAAGGTAGGCACTGCCGATACTGATTTCCTGATTGAACGGGGAGAGCAGTTCGTGATCTGGGTAAAGGTACCTACGGAACTTGAGGCCGATGGCAAGTTTAGTCTTGAGGTGAAACCTTCTACGGGTGCAGCTCTTGGAATAAAGAGGACCGCACCGGCGCAGATCGATGTATCGAACCTGCTATATTGAGGTGATCAAGAATGAAGTTCATGAAACATGAAGAGGCATTCACCGGCCTCGAGGCTGCGATCGTGTTGATCGCATTCGTCGTGGTGGCCGCTGTGTTCTCGTACGTGATGCTCGGCGCCGGGTTCTTCACCTCCCAGAAGAGCCAGGAGGTTGTGCACACCAGTGTTGACCAAGCCAGTTCAAGCGTTGAAATCCGAGGAGATGTTTTTGGGCGGGATGCTGGTTCAACTCCCAGTGAAATCGAGATTGTTGAGTTTGCGGTGGCGTTGACTGCGGGAGGGACTGCACTTGATATGAACAGTTCCGTTCTCACGTTCCAGAAGAGTGACGTGGCAGTGACAACATTGACTCATGCTTATGCCAATGATTACGTTTCGTCAACATCTGTCCTGAACGAGACAACTGGCGATAACAAGTGGTGGATCTATCAGAAGGTCAATGGAGACAACGACAGGTTGATCGAAGGCAGTGAACTGTTCATCATTCGGGCTCAGCTCGGTGCTACGAACGAGGTCGCTGCAAATGAGCAGTTCAACCTTGAAATCCGCCCTGCAACAGGTGCAGCCCTTGGACTGAAGAGAACTGCCCCAGCACAGATCGATGCTGTGAATGTCTTATACTGAGGTGATCAAGAATGAAGTTCATGAAACATGAAGAGGCATTCACCGGCCTTGAGGCTGCGATCGTCCTGATCGCATTCGTCGTCGTTGCGGCGGTGTTCTCGTACGTGATGCTCGGCGCCGGGTTCTTCACCTCCCAGAAGAGCCAGGAGGTTGTGCACACCAGTGTTGACCAGGCCAGTTCAAGTCTTGAAATCCATGGCGATGTCTATGGTCTCGATTCCGATGATGGCGACAATGTTGATCTTATTGATTTCACCATCACACTGACAGCAGGTGGATCGCCGGTTGATGTGCCGAAAGTGGCTATAACATTCCAGAACAGCACCTATGCTGGTGTCGTAACCTACGATAAGACTCAAAACGGTTCTGATCCAAATACTGCCAATACCTGGTGTATTTATAAAAAAGTTGATTCAGACGATGATACGCTCCTTGAGTTCGGGGAACAGTTTGTCATCCGTCTTAAGCCTAAGGGTGAACTGCCTCCCGACGACAAATTCTCTGTCGATATTAAACCACCAGTCGGCGCGGCGCTCGGTCTGAAGAGAACCATCCCGCCCCAGGTTGACGCGGTGAACCTCCTCTACTAACCCCCTTTTTTTTGAGGTCAAACTCTGAAACAGGGAATGGTGACGTGGAATGTCGGTGAATCAGTCACAGGTTGATCAGATCCTCGGGGCGGCGACGGCCGACGACCCCGAGGCAAAGCTCGAGAACCTTGAGCGTGAGGTGGACGTCCTCAAGGCCTCGGTGAAAAAACTCTTAATCGATATCAGGGAGCGGATGAACGAGATGGAGAACCCGTTCACCCTGGGGGTGCAGGGAGGGTTCCAGCCCGCCCGGGTGGAGGAGGCCGTCGAGAAGGAGGAAGAGGTCGAAGAGTCTCCGGCCCAGCCGGCGGCGAAAACACCCCTGCCCGCCCCTGCCCCGCAGGCCCCGCAGGGGATCCCGGCCGACCTGCTCGCAGGGCTCCAGGCCCAGATCGCCGCCGCCGACGCCCTGGTGCCGAAGGCCCCGGCGAAGGCGGAGAAGCTGCGGCTCCAGAAGGTCCATAACCTCTTCGAGTGGACCGGGAAGGCGGTGAAGAAATACGGCTTCGACCGCCTGGAGATGATGCTCGACTCCTATGCCACGATGGGCTACCTCGAGCGCGACGAGGTGGCGCAGGTCAGGGAGATCGCCCGGTTGATGCCGGCCTCCCTGGGCGAGGCCGACGAGATGAAGGCCGAGGACTTTGTCTCAGAGCTCTATGTCTTAAACCGGATCCTCGACCCCACCGACACCTCCCTGGACCGCGACATGATCGCCGTCTTGATGGACAACAAGCGGGCGAAGGGGGCCCCGCCAAAGGGCGGGCGCAAAGAGAGCGAGCCCGGCGAGGACTGGCTCGAATCCCTGGAAAGGATATGATGAATGTCGAGCGAAACCATCACCACCGCCATATTTCTGATCACCGCAGTAATAGCGGCGGCGGTGCTGGCGAACGCCATCTTTCCCATCATCTACACCGTCTCTGACACCGCAGGCTCCACCGCCCATGCCGCGGACCAGCGGATCCGCACCGACATCAAGATCATCAACACCTTCGCCTCAGGCGGTTCGGCCGACATCTGGATCAAGAACATCGGCTCGACCAGGATCTCGGCAAACGAGATCGCCGCCGCCGACATCTTCATCGGCGCTCCAGGAAACTTCGAGCGGGTCTCCTATGGGACCGTCTGGAACTACACGATCCTGGACGGCGGGACCGACTACTGGCTGACCGGCAAGACGGTGCACATCGAGATCACCTCGGCGATCATCCCGACCGGCACCGGCGACACCGTCTACTTCCAGATCGTCCTCCCGGGCGGGTCGGTGAGATCGACCGAATTCACGGTGGGGGGCTGACGGGATGAGCGCAGGTTCTCTCATCGCCTCCGCCGTTGCGATCATCATGATCGTCGTCGCCGCCTACGCCGTCATCGGCGGCACCCTGGTCACCGCCGAGGTGGTCGCCGACGCCCAGTCAGACCAGGTCCGCCAGCAGGAGGCGCGGCTCCACACCGCCATCGCCATCGTCGGGCACACCATCGACGCCGGCGCCTCGACCCTGTACCTCGACGTCGAGAACACCGGGAGCGAGACGATCCTCGCCTTCGATGAGATGGCGGTCTTCACCCTGGCCGGCGGTTCGGCGCCGGTATATCATGCATACGAAGACGGCGGCGGGAGCGGGACCTGGTCGTGGCTCTCCATCGAGCCCGACACCGTCCACCCCCACGCCCTCGACCCCGGCGAGGTGATGAACCTCTCGGTCAGGTACGACGGCGGGGCGCCCGAATGGGCGCAGGTGACCACGCCGAACGGGGTGTACGACTCCGCATATCTCTGAGGTGAACATGAACGAACGAGAGGACAAACCAGGCGGCGTTACCGGGGACGAGGGCAAGAAGATCCTCTCCACCGGCAATTCAGAGCTCGACAAAAAGATTGCCGACGGCCTCCCTCTCGAATCGCTCACCCTCATCGAGGGGGAGAACGACACCGGCAAGAGCGTCTTGACCCAGCAGATCATCTGGGGCGCCATGCGCCAGGGGCTCAACGCCGACCTCTTCACCACCGAGAACACCAGCAAGAGTTTCCTCACCCAGATGGAATCGATGAGCCTGGATATTTCCGACTACTTCGCCTGGGGCTACCTGCGGATCTTCCCCCTCCACAGCGTCGGTTTCGAGTGGAAGAAGGAGGATATGCAGGGCGTCCTGCAGGCGCTCATCCTTCACATGCAGAAGAGCGTCGCCGAAGTGATCGTCATCGACTCGCTCACCCTCTTCACCGAGTACGCCTCCACCGACATGATCCTGGCCTTCTTCACCAACTGCAAAAACCTCGTCGACCACGGCAAGACGATCCTCGTCACCCTCCACACCTACGCCTTCGAGGCCGAGACCCTGGTGCGGATCCGCTCCATCTGCGACGCCCACCTCTTCATGAAAAAGGCCCTGGTGGGCAGCAAATACGTGATGATGCTCGAGGTCGGCAAGGTGCGCGGCGCCCAGAAGACGACAGGCAACATCATCAGCTTCGAGGTGCACCCCGGTTATGGCATGAAGATCATCCCGATGACCTTTGCGCGGGTATAATTATGGCCTCCACACTGTCCATCCCGATCATGCTCCCCTTCAAGCCCGAGCCCAACGAGGACCTGAGCGGATGCCTGGCCGATCTCGAATCTTCATCCCTCTTTCGGATGCTCCCGAACAACGCCCGGGAGTACGTCCGCAACAGCCCTCACCTCCTCGAATACCTCAACATCCTGCCGGTGAACACCTACGGCATCCCCCTCTTCTTCCCTGAACTGACCCGGGATGCCAGGAAAATGGAGAACCTGAACCTGATCTACCCGGCCGGCTCCGACACCTTCATCCACATCCTCCAGGACCCAAACGACGTCCGGAACTATTACATCCCGATCGAGCCCTCCTTTCTCCACAGCGTCACCTCCCTGATGCCGGCCGTCGAGCACCGCCTCATCGATCTCCTGGACGCCCTCGATGAGAACCCCGGGACCGAGGAGGAGCGCGCCGCCGTCCTCAAACGACTGGTCGGGGAGATCGTCTACGTCAAAGGCGAGGGGGAAGATCTCGGGAGCCTGCTCGGCGGCGCAAACGGCCGGTCCCTGAAGGAGCGTGTCGTCACCTTCTTAAACACCGATTTCACCGCAAAGAAAAAACAGAGCAGCGGGGACGACGACGCCGGGATCACCAGGCTTTCAGACGGGCGGATCGTCGTCAGCCAGCAGGAGTACAGCGCCCTCGAGTACCTGCTGCTGCGTGACAAGATCGGGATGGGCGTTCTCAAGCCTTTCCTCTCAGACCCCTATATCGAAGATATCACCTGCGACGGCGTCGGCCCGATCTTCGTCGAGCACAAGATCTTCAGCGGGCTCAAGTCCGTTATCGGTTTTACCAACACCCCCGACCTCGACATCTTCGTCATCAAGATGGCCGAGCGGATCAAACGGCCGATCACCTACCGCAACCCGGTCGTGGACGCCACCCTCCCGGACGGCTCCCGTATCAACATCGTCTACGGCACCGATATCAGCCGCCACGGCAGCAACTTCACGATCCGTAAGGTAAACGAGGAGCCCCTCTCCGTCCTCCACCTCATCGAGTCGAATACCTGCGACTACACCGTCGCCGCCTACCTCTGGATCTGCCTGGAGTTCGGGATGTCCCTCTTCGTGAGCGGGGAGACGGCCAGCGGAAAGACGACGAGCCTCAACGCCATCACCACCTTCCTCCCGCCGGAGAACAAGATCGTCACCATCGAGGACACCCCCGAGCTGACCGTCCCCCATAAAAACTGGACGCGGGAGGTCGCAAAGGCGAAAGGAAAGAGCGAGGGCGACGGTTCAGAAGTGACCATGTTCGACCTCTTAAAGGCGGCCCTCAGACAGCGCCCCAACCAGATCCTGGTCGGTGAGATCCGTGGTGTCGAAGGGAGCGTCGCCTTCTCGGCCATGCAGACCGGCCACCCGGTCATGAGCACCTTCCACGCCGCCTCGGTCGAGAAACTGATCCAGCGTCTCTGCGGCGACCCGATCAACATCCCGAAAACGCACGTGGACAACCTCAACATCGTCATCATCCAGAGCGCCGTGCGTCGCCCCGGCGGCGGGACCGTCAGGCGAATGCTCAGCATCAACGAACTCGTCGGCTACGACCCGCAGACGCAGGGCTTCTCCTTCGTCGAGATGTTCCACTGGGACCCGGTCACCGACCAGCACATCTTCACCGGGAACGGGAGCAGTTTCCTCCTGGAAAACAAGATCGCAACCATGCTCGGCATCCCGGAGAGCAAGAGGAACGAGATCTACTATGAAGTCGAGAAGAGGGCGAACATCCTCAAACGACTGCATAACGCCGGATACATCAGGTTCTGGGACCTCTTCCACATGATCGCCAAGATCAAGAAGCAGGGTCTTCTCACTATCGAGGTCTGAGATGTTCGAGTCGTTGAAGGACAGGGTGGTCGGGGCGAACGGGGGTGAAATACCCTTTGAGGACCAGATCGACGGGATCAGAAAAAAAATCGAGACGCTCTCGGATAACAAAAAAATGGAGGGCGACCTCGTCTTCATGACCACCTACATGGCCTCGGCGATGACCGCCAACGTCTCGCGGCCAGAGCTCTTCGAATACACCGCCCGCAGGCACGAGTACATCTCGACCAAATATATCCGCCGGGTCGTCGATTTCGTCAACCAGTGGCACTACAGTTACTCTGAAGGGCTCACTATGGTGGGCGAGCGCGTTGAAAACCCGATGCTCAGGAATATGTTCAACCGTTTCGCCAATGCGATCGACTCCGGCGTCCCTGACAGCGAGTTCCTGGCAATGGAGTTGAACACCGCCAGGAGCATGTACCGCAACACCTTCGAGCAGGGCTTTGAGATGCTGAAGAAGTGGGGCGACGCCTATATCGCCCTGCTCTTCTCCTCCATGCTGGTGGCGATCATCATCATGATCTCGGTCGCCATCTATGCGCCCAGCGGGATCGACTCCGCACTGAACACCTCGTATGCGCTTGTCCTCCTGACGGCCGGTTTCGGCGTCGGCCTGATGTATAAGGCCGTCCCGGTCGACGAGAAGACCCTCGACAGCTCGATGAACAGCTGGTGTTCGCGGGAGCAGGCGATGATCCGCCGCCTCCAGACACCGGTGCTTGCGATCACCGCCGTGGCCGCTCTTCTCCTCCTCCTCATGGGCGTGAACACCGGCATGGTCTTTCTCCTGATCGGCCTCCTCTTCGCTCCCATCGGGATCATCGCCTACGTGGACAACCACAATGTCGTCATGCGAGACGAGGACTTTCCCGCCTTTATCCGGGGCGTCGGCTCGATCATGGAGGGGAAGGGCACGACGGTGGTCGAGGCGATCCGGGAGATCGACCGCAAATCGCTTGTCACCCTTGAACCCGTGATCAACTCGGTCTATACGAAGTTGAACCTCGGCCTCGATGAAGCGCTGGTCTGGGAAAAGTTCATCGGAGACTGCGGGACAAACCTGATCGCGAAGTACATGAACATCTTTCGGGACTCGGTCGCCCTTGGCGGGGCTCCCGGCGTCATCGGAAAGATCGTCGGGTCCTCCATGCTCTCGCAGGTGCTCCTGCGCAGAAAGAGGGACATGGTGGCGATGGGCTTTATCGTCCTCCTGATCCCGATGCACATCGCGATGGTCGGCATCTTCCTGACGCTCTATGAGGTGCTGCACACGATGTCCGAGGCGATCGAGAGCGTGATGTCGACCCTCGGGGAGAGCGGGGCGGCGCTGAGCGGGTCCGGGTCGGTTGCGGGATCGATGACCGGGTCGATGAACCTCTTCGTCAACTTTCCTGAAGAGCAGATGGTCCCCTATGTGATGACCATCTGCCTGATGATCACGGTGGCGAACATCTTCGCCGGCAAGATCGTGATGGGCGGCGACCGCTACATGTACTTCTTCCTCTCGGCCGTCCTATTTACCCTCACGGGGCTGCTGGTGTTGATCGTCCCGCCGCTCATCAGCAGCTTCTTCCAGATCCCCCAGTTCGGAGCGGTGTAAGCATGAGAAAACCAGAACTTCCATCGATAAGTCCGAAAACCCGGCGAACGCTGATCTTTCTGGTGACAGTCGCCGCCGGCACCCTCCTCATCCTCTACGACCTCCCCGCAGAGTACCTGCTGGGAGGGACGATCGCCGCGGGGTGCATCGTCCTCATCGCCTTCGGTGCGATCAAACTTTCTGACCTGAGGCCAAAGAACATCAGGGAAGGGCTGAAGGCGTGGGTTGCTGAGAGAAAACAGCGTCCTCTCAAGAAAGAAGCCCCGAAAGAAAAGATCGGCAGCAGAACGGCAGCAGCCTCTGAGGAAAAAGGCGGGAGAGTGCGTGCCGCACTGGCCTCCCTTTCAGGCGTCGTCCACGGGGGTGCAGGGCGGTTAAAGGCCTCGTTGTTCCACAAAGACGAGACTTTCAAGAAGATCGATATGATCCTTGACGCAGAGATCGCCGGCGGTGCCGCATCAAACGGGCCCGATACTTCTGCGGCAGTTCAGGGTGGAGCGAACGCTCCGGCCCCGCTCTCGGGTGCGGCCGATCCCTTCTTCGACATCAGCGAGGAAGACCTTGAAAACCTCACGCTGGACGGCGAGGAAAGCGACCAGACCGGATCTCCCGTGGATATAACGCTGGACGATGAGATCCCGTCGCTCGCCTCGAACGATTCGATCGTCTCCGAGATCTTCCGGGCGAATGCCGCCGAACTTGAAGAATTTTCAGAGCTGGGGGACATCAGCGAACTCGACGAAACGCTCGGGGAGATCGGCGGTGTCGATCTCGGCGAGGTCGATCTCGACGCCCTCGATCTTTCCGAGGAAGATCTCTCGGAGATCACGCCTGATACCGGATCCGAAGACGACATCGCGGAGGCTGCCCTGGCCGACAACGCCTCGATCCTTCCGGAAATCCCCGAAGAGCCAGAAGAGGAGGAGGCCCCTGAAGAGGAGAACCTGGTGGCGTTTGCATCGGGCGGCGGTTCCGACTCCCTCATGGACATCCTCAAGAGCGATGTCAAACAGAGGAAAAAAGGAGATTATAACAGCCTTCTGCGGGGCATGAAAGGGATGAAGATCAACGCGGACGATCTGGTCGACGAACTTGAAGAGACATTGAAAGCGCTTGACGGCGGATCGACGGTGAAGAAACATGGCTAGCGTTCCGGTGAAAATTGAAGACGGGGATCGGTGGGCCGTAGCAAAGGTCTCGATCGAGAAAGACGGGCTGAAGGCATCTGGCGACGTGACGCTGGACATCCCGTACAGGTCCATCATCGATCTGGAAGCAAAAGGGAATATCCTCATCATCACCACAAAAGAGCGGGAGGACCAGCCCTACAGGCTTGCATCGGTGGAAAAAGTGCTGAACGTGCTCAAACGGCAGATCCTCCTCTCCTGCAGCGCTTACCGTCTCAGCACCTTCTTTATGTCCCCGGCGATCAAGGGCGGCGTGCTCGTCCAGAACGCCGTATGGGAAAAAGGAGGGATCGCCGTACTAAAATCCGGGATCTGGTTCTTCTCGCAGGATCACCAGATCTGTGTCCCTCTTTCCGACGTCGCCGCGATCGAACTGACAACGCGCGAGGTCCAGGGCAAAGACCTCGATGTCGTGAAGATCGACCATATTGAGGATACCGACGTCGTCACCAGTTTCGTGCTCTGCCCGCTCACGACACTCCAGGTGCTCTACAATTTCCTCAAGGAATCCACGAAAAGCATGGACATGGACGGTGCCGAACTCGACCCGAAATCTGCGCAGGTCGCCATGCTCGTCTACAGCGGGATGGACACCGCGGCGATCGAGAACATGCTCGCCATCTCGCATAAAGAGGTCGACCGCGTCTACGATGCCCTGATCGGTCTCGGGCTCGCAGAGGTCGTGGTAATACGCAGAGAGATTAAACTGACCACAAAAGGTGTCAGATATATCACAGATGCGACAAAAGTATAAAATTTATAAAATCTCGATGATGTGAAAATAATAATCTATTTATTCTAAACAGATCAAATATTTTTAGAGCGCATTATGGGTAGAATTCTTGTCGTCGACGACACACTGTTCATGCGGACCCTCCTGAAAAATATCCTCTTCTCGGGGGGCCATACGATCGTGGGAGAGGCTGAGAACGGCGATGACGCCATCGCAAAATATCAGGAATTGAATCCCGACCTTGTCACTATGGACATAGTGATGCCGAAGAAGAACGGCATCGACGCCTTAAAGGGCATCAAAACGATCGACCCGAACGCAAAGGTGATCATGTGCACCGCGGTCGGCCAGGAACAGATGGTAAAACTCGCCGTCAAAACCGGCGCCAGAGGTTATATCGTCAAACCGTTCCAGGCTCCAAAGGTGCTCGAGGAGGTGAAAAACGTCCTTGGGGCTTGATCATGATCAGGGTACTCATCGTCGATGATTCAATATTTATTCGCACAATACTGAAAGATTTCCTCAGCAAATCTCCGGACATCGAGGTCGTGGGGACGGCGTCCGACGGTGTCGAGGCACTCTCCCTGATAGACGACCTCAAACCCGACGTGATGACGCTCGACATCGAGATGCCCAGGATGACCGGGATCGATCTGCTCAGGAAGATGCCTGACCTGAGCCACCGCCCGAAAGTGCTGATGCTCAGTTCGCTCACCTCGAAAGACGCCAGCCATACGAGAACGGCCCTGGCCCTCGGGGCAGACGACTTCATGCTCAAACCGCAGGAGATCTTCCGGGTGCGCGGGATCCAGGAAGAACTCGTCGCAAAGATCCGGCATCTCATCCATATCGGCCCGGCGGTCAAACAGGACGTTTCCTCGCGCGGTCTTGCCCGCAAGCTGCTGATCTTCGGCTCCTCGGCCGGGGGGCTCCAGCAGCTCGACCTCATCCTCTCGACGATCTCCCCTGACCTGGACGCCGCCGTCGTCATCACCCAGCATATGCCCGAGGGTTTCACCGCGGCCCTCGCCGATCGGTTCAACCGGATCTGTCCGCTCCCGGTAAAGGAGTCTGAGAGCGGGTGCATCCTGAATGCCGGTGAGGTCGTGATCTCCAGATCCGGCGTCCACTCGATCGTCTCGACATTCCTCACGCGGGACGGTCTCTCCGGAGGAAAAATCGTCCATTCCACCGCTCCTCCGGTCCACGCCGTCAGACCGGCGATCGACGTGACCTTCTCCACCGCGGCAAAGATCTTCGGCGGGCGGACACTTGCGGTCATCCTGAGCGGCATGGGCAACGACTGCGGCGACGGGGCTGCAGCCGTCAAAGCGGCAGGAGGCCAGGTGTTTGCATGCAGCGAGGAGGACTGCCTGGTCTACGGGATGGCGCGCTCCGCAATGAAAAAAAATAGTGTCGACAGGGTCGTTCCTCTCCGGAGGATTCCCGACGAAGTGCAACGGGCGATCACTGCAATGGAGGGGTAAAATCGTGTCAGATATGGAGGAATACAGGGGTCTGTTTGCCGTCGAGTCGCGGGAGAACAACGAGGCGATTGCCCGGGCTCTTCTCACCCTCGAAGGGGGTGAAGACCGTGAAATTGTTGACGAGATCTTCAGGGCCGCTCATACGATAAAAGGCGCCTCGGCCTCGATGGGGTTCATGAGGCTCGAGCAGCTCTGTCATTCGATGGAAGACGTCTTCGACCTGATCAGGAACGGCGAACTGCGGGCGAACGCCTCTCTCACTGATCTGCTGCTGGCCTGCACCGACCAGATCGATGCGATCCTCGATGCCATTGAGGCGGGCAGAAGCGACGACGGGGGGACCATCGAGGAACTCGTCTCGGCACTGGAAGTCTGGGTCAACGAGACGCCGTCTGAGGCGGCTGAAGAGGTGCCGGTCTCGAACGACCTGCCCTCATCTGAGGACGATGTTCAGGCTCCTGCCGGGGGCCCCTGCTACCAGGTCCTTGTCACGCTCGTCCCCGACTCATCGATGAAAGACGTCAGGGCGATGATCTCACTCTCGAACCTCGAAGAGATCGGCCGCATCGTCTCGACGAACCCGGACAAAGACGGGATCGAGAACGGGAAATTCGACCGCACCTTCGAGGTGGTCCTCGAAAGCGCCGCCGGGGCCGATGCGGTCCGGATGGCGGCATCGGGCACCGACATCCAGGAGGTCGCCGTCCGGCCCTGGACAGGCGCGGCAGAGAACCGGAAGGCCGATGGCGTGGTGCCGAAGGTCGAACACCATGAAAAGAACCGGGAGATCAAAAACATCAGGGTCGACATTCACCTCCTCGACCAGATGATGAACCTGGTAGAGGATCTCGTCATCAACCGCGGCCGCCTGAAGCAGATCGCACAGAAAAATCAGATCAAAGAACTCGACGAAGCCCTCAATATGGTCGGGAGATCGGTCTCGGATCTCCAGAACCTGATGATGCATATCAGGATGATCCCCCTGAACCACATCTTCAACAGGTTCCCCCGCGTCGTCAGGGACGTCTCCCAGCACGACAACAAAGAGGTGGAGTTCATCATCGAGGGCGGCGAGACCGAACTCGACCGGAGCGTCATGGACGGTCTCAACGACCCGCTCCTCCACCTGATAAGAAACGCCGTCGATCATGGGATCGAGCTCCCTGCCGAGCGGAAAGCAGCGGGAAAAACTGAGAAGGGGGTGCTCCGTCTCTCGGCACGGCGCGACCGGGACAACGTCCTCATCAGGATCGAGGACGACGGCGCCGGGATCGATTATGGTAAGGTCAGGAAAAAAGCCGTTTCTCGGGGTCTGTACACCGCGGAGGACGCCGACGCCCTCAGCGAGGACGACTTGATCGAGGTGCTCTTCAACCCGGGCTTCTCGACCGCCGACGCCATCACCGACATCAGCGGCCGCGGCGTCGGGCTGGACGTCGTCAGGTCGGCGATCGAATCCCTGAAAGGCTCGATCAAGGTCTCGTCGACGCCGGGAAAGGGCACCTGTTTTGAACTCGTCCTGCCCCCCACCATGGCGATCGTCGACGTGATGATGGTCAGGATCAACGGCAAACGGTGTGCGATCCCGATCAACAACGTGGTCGAGGTCGCCATGATCAGAAGGGACGCCATCCACCGGGTTGGGGCCACCCGGGTGATCCTCCTGAGAGACGAGGTGCTGCCCCTCTTTACGCTGGACGATATGTTCGGCGGTTCGAACGGTGGCGACGTCCTTGTCGTGCTCCAGAACGGGCATAAGAAGTGCGGGATAGTCTCTGATGTGGTCGAGGGCCAGCAGGAGGTTGTGGTCAAACCGCTCAGTTCTCTCATCGGGATCTGTCCGGGTGTGAGCGGCGTCACCATTCCCGGTGACGGCGAAGTGGTCCCGGTTCTTGATGTAAACACGATGATCTAAGGAGTTCTCATGAAATTAACAGATATCCAGTCGGACGCACTTGGCGAACTCGGCAATATAGGTGCAGCGCACGCAGCAACGACACTTTCGCAGATGTTGATGACCCAGATCGATATGGACGTCCCGAAAATTTCCATCATCGATATCGCCGAATGCTACCGCTGTATCGGGGAAGAGCGGGCGGCGCTTGTCGCTTTCGGCATCAAGGGTGAAGTAAAGGGCGAGGGTTTTATCGTCCTGTATATGCCGCAGACCTCGGCAATACGCCTCACCAACACCATGCTCGGCATGACCGACATGAACCGCGAGATGAACGAGATGGACCAGAGCGCCATCATCGAGATCGGAAACATCATGGTCTCCGCCTTCCTCGACGCCACCGCGGAACTGCTCGGCATCGTGATGCTCCCCTCCCCGCCATCCCTCTGCATGGACATGGCCCATGCAGGGATCGAGGCCGTCATCGCCGAAGTGGCGGTCAAGACCAACGATGTCGTCATCTTTAAAACGAACCTGACCAGCGACCAGTACTCGATCGACGGGGCGCTCCTGATGTTCCCTGACCCCGACCTGATCTCTGAAATCCTCGGCCTCCTTGACGCACTCACGGCACAGACCCCGGTTTGATAAGAGGGAGAAGGAATAATGGTGGAGTTTCGACCGCTTGGCATGAATGCACGCTTTATCGGGATCGGCGACTACTACGTGGGCCGCGACCCGATGACGACGATCGGGCTTGGATCGTGTGTGGCGCTGGTCCTCCACAACGAGCGCTTCGCCGTCGGAGCGATGGCCCATATCATGCTCCCTGAGAGCAAGGGTCAGGTCGAACGCCCGGGAAAATTCGCCGATACCGCCGTGACCGCGCTTCTTGAAGAGATAGGAAGATACGGATCGCGCAACGGCAGTCTCTGTGCGGTACTGATCGGCGGTGCGAATATGTTCGGGTTCAACGACAACAACTTAAACATCGGCGACCGGAACATCGATGCGGTCCGCCGGAGATTGAGAGAAGAGCGGGTCTCGATACGGATGGAGGATGTCGGCGGAAGGATCGGGCGCTCGGTCGTGTACGACCCGCAGAACCACGGCAAGATTACGATACGGCGGGCTGACGGCTCATGCACCGATCTCTGATCGCCATCGTTCTCCTTCTGGCGGCGTTCTCACCGGTATCTGCATCGATCGTCCTGTTTCAACCGGGAACAGGCGGGATCGCCACCACATCTTTTAACGACTGCGCGAGCGGTCCTGAAGGCGAGGTATTTTTCGCCACCTCTGCCGGGCTGATGCTCTATAACGGGACCTGGACAGTCTACCAGGCCCCTCTCAAAGACATTCCCGGAACCCTCCTCTCGAACACCGTCCTTTCCGTGGAGTTCGGGCCAGACGGCGTGCTCCTGGTGGGCACCTCGATGGGCCTCCAGCGTTTTACCGGGTCGGGGTTTGAGACGGTCGGGACGCAGGCTGAATTGAAGAACCCCTCGGTGATCGCACTGCAGCGCTGGGACGATGCAATCTGGGCCGCAACGCCGAACGGGAATGTGCACCGGATCGAAGGAGACGCCTGGCAGTGGTACAGGCCGTTTTGCGATGGACCCGGGTGCTATGCCGTCGACGATATGGTGCTGGACCCCGAATCCTCGGTCCTCTACTGCGTTTCATATACGGACGGCCTATGGGCGATCGGTGCAAACCAGACCGCCGGGTTCTGCATGGTCCCCGGGAACGATCTGCCGCTGAAGGGATATAGTGACTCAGAAACCGATCCGCTCGGCGGGATCTACCTCTTTAACCGGGAGTCGGTGATGCACTACCGCGAGCCCGATGGTCCTGAACACGTCCTATCTGCCGGGGATCTCGGCCTCCATGTCGGATGGATCAATGACGTCAGCGCCGCCCCAGACGGTTCCCTCTGGATCGCCACCGATTACGGACTCTTCTGCTGGGCCGACGGGGCGGTGAAGGATCACATCTACCGTGCGCACGGCATCTGGTCGAACGTGATCAAAAGCGTATATCTGGACGCCACAGGGCGCTGCTGGTTTTCAACCCAGTCTGCGATCGGGTATTACCGTCCTGAGAACCAGACGATGGTGCGGATCCCCATCGCCGCCCCGGTCGCCTGATCCTGAAACGTTATGCCCTACTCGCATTTCAGGATCTGCCTGACGTATTCGTCGACAGAATCGAGCAGGGCTTTTTTTGCTTTGTTTACCCGGGTTTTCTCCCCTGAATAGATGTCGTGGGCGAGATACCTGAGAAGGTCCAGGTAATATGCACTTGAGGGATATTTTCGTTTCATGTCCTCAAGCCTCGCGAACGATTCGCTTTCAAGCCCCGAGAAGAGGGAGAACGAGAGATCGAGGAGACCAAGAACATAGGGCGGCATCCCGTTCTCCGCCGCCTGCTTTCTGAAGGTGTGATAGCCAGATTTTGTCACCGTTCTGAAGGAGAGGAGCATCCCATAGTAGAAGGGTTCGACGCTCTGGGGGTACTGCTGGATCATCAGTTTGACAACCCCGGCCGCGTCGGTTCCGTTCCCTTCTTCAAGGGCGAAAAGAAACGCCTCCCTGAGAAAGACCATCTCATTGTAGAAGCGGTTCTGGGCCACGTCCAGGATCTGCCGTCTCATCTCGCGGTTTTTGTCGGCCTTCGCCTTCATCAACCCGATGCGTATGAATGCAGCCTGGCTTGGAAACCACTCGATGGCACACGAGACCATCAGCCAGAATGTCCGGTCCAGCCAGGGTTCTGCCTTGAAGGGGAGGTTCTGCGCAACGCCGGCGTGGATGCGGGCGAGTTCGATCATCTGCTCGCGCGCCCGCAGCTCCATATCGCTTGGCGCCTTCATGTCCCTGAACTTTGCAACCTCATTGAGCGAGAGGGCATAATAGCAATAGGCAAGGCCTGTATGGAGCAGGATATCCTCAGAGCGATATTTTCTCAGATAGGGGATCGCATGGACGAAGTCGCCCGACTTCATCATTTTCAGTCCCACGCTGATCTCAAGGCCCCTCTGCGGATTCTTCCCTTTTTTCAGTCGCAACGCGCTCTCGATTACTTTTTCCGTGTATCCTGACTCTCTGGTTCTCGTCGCGGCGTCGAGGAGTTTGAAGGTGATGGCGTCGATAAAGGCATCATAGGACTCCACATCGAGATCAGGAAACGAAGAATCGAGCGCTGAGATGACATGGCCGTAAAAAACAGGTAATTTATCCTCGATTTTGGAGATATTGCTCTCGATGTACCCGGAGAAATCCAGCCTCATTTGATCGAGCTTCTCATACTGGATCGCATCGGTCAGCATTTCGCCGCGCATTATATCAAGATGGTGATGCGGATGCTATTTTAATAATGCGTTTTCTCTCTGATCTCCAGGTTCTCTCTCAGATCTACGCCTTTTTCACGACCACGCCGGGATAGGGGTCCAGATACTCCTCTCTGGTTTCGAGGTCGACCCTGAACGCCGCGTAACTGCTCTGAATGACCAGGTAAAATTCTTTTCCCGAGATTTCCTGATTTTTAATGACCTTTCCCGGCCCTTTCAGTTCGGCACCGTCGATGATGATGCCGGTCTCTTTTTCGATGAGCATCATTTTAAATCGTGCATTCTCGGGTTGCTCTCCCTTGCTGACGGTACAGTTGAGCCTCCAGACCGGATAGGAGACCGAGAAGGGATCGGTCACACCGCCGTATGATCCTTCGAGATAGGCAAAAGAGGAAATGTTCGCTCCTCTCCACGGCGGATCCGACATCCCGAATGAGGTGAGGTTGTCCGGGATGATATAGGTCTGATATTTTATGACCGGCTGGTGTGCATATTCGATCCTGACGGGTACGAACGTTTTGATCGGTGCTGGCGTTGCAGGCGCGGTCACGGGCAGCGTCGTCATCGGTGTCAGCACTGCCTCGTCCGCGGCAGGGGCGGCATCGGGAGCGGCCCATGGCGGGTGCACGATGCAGACCATGATCAGGACGATCCCGATCGCCGCCGCAAAGCTCAGGATATCGCCTGAGTTCATGATTAATCTATGGCGATGTTGGTAGATATACTCTCAGTTATTGTCCTGTTCTGAAAGATACATCACGCACTTTTCTGGGTGTCGTTCTGTCAGAACCTCACTCTCCTGGTCCCCGGAGGGAGGGCTGCCTGTCAGGAAGGGTGCCGCCGCACTCTGAAATGTCATATTGGGGCTAATATGCCGCATATTCTTGCCAAAATATCATTTATCCTGAAAAGATTAGTATTTAAATTTTGAATATATGAAAATCTATTTATCTAATGATGTAACTTTAATGAATATGGATCTCCCCGAATTCAGGGCCTGGGTATTTTTCTACCTGATCTCATCAGTCGCTCTCCTCTGGGCAGCATTTCTCTCTGCGCAGGGTTTGATGCTCTGGGTGAGTGTTCTTCTGGTCCTTCTGGTGATCGGGACGAACTGTGTCTGTGTTCTTGCAGAGATCCATAAATATGCCAAAAAACGGGAGATCATGAAGCGCCTTTCAGAGATCGAACCTCCGGCATCCGCGATCGGTCAGAAGTGACGCCTGGCATGCAAACGCCCGAAGCGCGGTTTCTCACATCATTTTCCAGGGGGAAAATAGGGGCCTTCCTCCTTTCATGGGGGTTCGCCCCCTCCTGATCCCATTCCTCTGGTCATCTCCCGGCGTCCCTTTTTGAAGTGCATCCCCGCGTGCCGGTCTCTCGCCTTTCTCACACTGCCCGCCGGCCCCGGCGCACCGCTCATTCGCGCGAAGAAAACGAAGCCCTGACCCGATTCCTGTACCTTCGCAGCCTATGGGGTGAGACCATATCCTTCATCCCGATCCGCCTGGGGGGAGGTCAGACGACGTTGTCAAGAGACACCCGCAAAGAAGAGCGAAGAGACAAAAATATTTTGTGTGGGGTGCGCCGGCACCGGGATTATTGCACCGGGCTTTTCCCGTAGATCTTCTGCATCGAATCTACCGGGGTGAACAACCCCTCGCTCTCCCGCAGGAGGTACTCCGTCTTTCCCATCACATAATAGCCCCCCTGCGAAAGGGCCTCATAAAACAGAGTTGCCAGATCTTTCTTCTGTTTTTCATTGAAATATATGGTCACGTTCCGGCACGAGACCAGATCGAGAAAACGTGCTGCAGGAACGCCTGACATCAGGTCATGGTGAGAAAAGCGGACGATCTCCTTCAGGGTCGGCTTCACCTCGTACTTCCCGTCCTCCCTGAGCGTAAAGTATCTGCGGATCTGCTGCTCGGTGAGATTTTTAAGGGCTTTTATATCGTAGACCCCCTCCCGTGCCCTGTCCAGGACGACCCTGTCGATATCGGTGGCATAGATCGTGGCGTCGACCGGGCTCATGCGCATATATTCCCTGACCAGGATTGCATAGGAATAGGCCTCCTCGCCGGTGGCGCACCCAGCACACCAGATCCGTATTTTTTTGCGCGTCCCCAGGACGTCCGGGAGGACCTTCTGGCCGACGGCCCTGAAGACATCGGGATCCCGGAAAAACTCCGTCACGTTGATGGTGAGTGCGTTTTTGAGACTCTCTTTCTCCCCATTATCCAGAATGAGGAAGCGGTGGTAGTCCTCAAACGTCTCCTTGCCCGAGATACGCATGCGGGAGAGGACCCGGCGCTTGATATAGTCCTCCTTATACTGGGACGTCCTGATCCCGACGATCCGTTCGATCGTCCTGTTCAACGAGGTGAAATCGTCCATATCAGCCTATTTTGAACATGTCCATCTTGCGCTTCAGATCGGCGGAAAGGCTGGCGAGTTCGTGTGCGGCACTCCCGACCTCCTGCGTCGAGGCGCTGACCTCCTCGGCGAGCGCGGCCATGTCCTCGACCCGCGCGAGGTTCTCCTTCGTCCTGGAGGCCGCCTGTTCCATCATCTCCATCACATTATTGGTCGCATGTGCCTGGTCCTCGGTGGCCCGCGTGATTTCGGTGATCGCGTTTGCGGCGTCGTTGATATCGGCACTGATCTTGGTGAGGGCATTGATCGCCTGTTTGACGCTGTCGATCCCCTCCTGGATCTCCTTGTGGGAGGAGCGCATCGAATCGGCGGTTTTCTCGCTCTCTTTCTGGATCGCTGCGATCAGTTCTTCGATATGCTGGCTTGCCTTTCGTGAATCTCCTGCAAGGTTCCTGATCTCGCCGGCGACGACGGCGAAGCCCCGCCCGTGCTCTCCGGCGCGTGCCGCCTCGATCGCCGCGTTCAGGGCGAGCAGATTGGTCTGGTTTGAGATCTCGTTGATGAGTTTGACGATCTTGGTGATCTCGTGCATCTGGGCGTTCAGGTGCACAATATCCGCCACCGTCTGCTCTGAGATGGTGCCGACCGACTCCATCTTATTATAGGCAACCTTCCCGATCTCAGCACCTGCAGCACCTTCCTGCGATGAATTGACCGCTTTCTTCATCACTTCCTGTGTCGTGCTGGCGATCTCTTCGATCGACGCTGAAAGGTCGGATATCCCCCGTGTCACCGATTCGATATTGCCAAGAAGGTTCCGTGTCGCCTCGGAGGACTGCTGGGTTGCAAGAGCGACCTGCTCAGTTGCTTTTCCGATATCGGCGGCTCCTCTGCTGGTCTCCCGCGCATTTTTCTCGACGATGGAGGCCACGCTGTTTACCTCCTCGATCGTCTCCTTAAACCTCTGGATAGAACTGTTATAATCCCTCTTCACCGTTGCAAGCAGGTCGTCTTTTCCGATCCTGGCCTCCTGCGAAAGATCGCCCTGCGCCACAATCTCCATCACGGCTCCCAGTTCGGCGGCGTTTTCTTCGAGTTTTTTCCCTCTCGCCTCCACTTCCGCCAGGATACGCTTGATCTCGTCCTCTTTTTCCCGCCGCTTTGTGATATCGTTATAGACGACAAGGAGGCTCTCCAGGTTTCCGTCTTCGGAGATGAACGGGATGCCGTACTGTTCGAGGATATGCACCCCCGAAGGGAGCTCGACGGTCACCTCTCCATAGCAGCGCTTCTTTAACTGGACCGCCTGTTTGAGCCCCTCACCTTTCTGCTCCACGATGGTGAAGGAGCGTGCGTTCATGCCACTGAGTCGTTCGAGCCTGATCCCTGACATCGAGGCATAGGCCTCGTTTGCAGAGGTGACCGTGAAAGAGGGATCGAGGAGGAGGATCGGCATCGGGTTCTGGTCCACGACGACCTGGGAGCGGCGCTGCAACTGCTGGATTGTGTCCATCTCCTCTTTGAGTTCCTCCTCTTTCTTCCGCTCCTCGGTGATGTCGTTATAGACGACAAGGATGCTCTCCAGGTTTCCGTCCTGGGAGAGGAAGGGGATGCCGTACTGTTCGAGGATGTGGACGCCCGAGGGGAGATCGACGGTCACCTCGCCGTAGCAGCGCTTCTTTAACTGGACCGCCTGCTTGAGCCCCTCACCCCGCTGTTCGAGGATCTTGAAGGTCCTGGCGCTCATGCCCACCAGGCGTTCGAGCCTGATCCCTGACATCGCGGCATAGGCCTCGTTTGAAGAGGTGACGGTGAAGTCGGCGTCCAGGAGGAGGATAGGCATCGGGTTCTGGTCCACGATGGTCTGGGCGCGCCCCTGCAGTTCGGCGATCATGGCGAGTTCCTCTTTCAACTCCCGCTCTTTCTCCCGCACCGCCGTGATGTCGTTGAAGACGAAGAGCGCCTGCACGACCTCCCCGCTCTCGTCGGGCATCGGAATGCCGTACTGTTCGAGGACCTTCTTTTCGCCGCCGACGGTGAATTCGAGGACGCTCAGGGTTTTCCTGCCTTTCGAGAAGACGATCTCGGTTTTATCGCCGGAGAGCAGTTTTATGGCCACCTTTTTCCCGGTGCCGGCGAGGATGCGCTCGCGGCTCTCCCCGATCAGGTCGCAGTACGCCTGGTTGACATCGAGGGTCTCCAGGCCGCGGTCCACCGTCACCATCGGCATCGGGCTCTCGCCAAAGACGATCTGCTGCCCGGTCTGCACTGTCCGGTGCTCGTGGATCGCCGTCGCCGCATGGCTGACGACCTCGGCCAGGCCCCTCAGGTTGGCCGGAAAACTCCCGGGATCGATCCCGGCCGGACTGCCGCCCGCAATGACGCTCTGCAAGAACGCTGCGATCTCCTCGATCTCCGCTCCTGCCACCTGGTCCTCTGCAGCCTTCTCGAAGCCGTTCCCGTTCAGTGCCGCAGGGGCGGCGAACAATGCCTTTCTGCCCAGTTTCTCTGTCATCATCATCCCCTCATTTCTTCCAGTGCCCGACGGTCGATGCAATCTTCCTGTAGGCCTGACCGGCCGGACAGTCGGGTGCATAATGAGATATCGGGAGACCCTTCCGCTGTGCTGCCGGAACCTCCGGAGAGAAGGGCACCGTTTCAACCATCATAAATGACGCCGAGACGCGCTCATCGATCGCTTCCGGCTCTATCCTCTTTTCCCGCTGAGAGAGGAGTCCGAGAATTGCGTCGAGAAGCCCCGCTCTCTGCCCCTGCACAGGGCTTTCCTGGCTCATGATTGCAATCTCTGCCCTGACATCCCCGCCGATGTTCTCGCGGATGTCCTGAAATATCGCGTTCATGGTCTCGATCCCCTCGAGGGCGAAGATGCCGGGGTCGAGATTTACGATCGTGTGATCCGCTGCCACGAGACCGTTGATCACAAACTGACCCATGCTCGGGGGCGTATCTATCAGGACCATATCGTAATTGGGCGAGATCTCATCGAGCGCATCTCTCAGAACAGTTGCCCTGCCTTCAGACTGGTAGAGATATGGTTCGGCACCGACAAGGTCCAGGGTGGAGGGCACAAGGTCGATCCCGGATGCCGTCCTGACGATCAGGTCCCTGATGGATACTTCTGGAAACCCCTCGAACCTGCTCATAAAGAGATCATAGATGCTGGTCTCCAGGCCGGTCGGGCTGATGCCAAGACCTGAAGTTGCATTTGCCTGGGGATCGCAGTCCACGACCAGGACGCGTTCTCCGGACTTTTGAAGATAGCCTGCAATATTAAGACAGGACGATGTCTTTCCCGTTCCTCCCTTGTGATGGGCAAATGCAATACGCGTTATGGTCTCACCCTGATATGTGAATTTTGCATGAAAGATTATAAAGATTTATATTTTTGTTGTTTCCAGAATATCTTTATTTTATTATTGTGGCTACATATTAATTGGTTTACAGATATTGCGGGGTGATACGTATCTCATGAAGATTTCAATCGGCCTACGCCGTCCTGAGTACTGTCACGCGGCCTGCCTTATCGAGGGTGAAGGTCCGTTCCTCCCCCTCCCTCCTGCAGAAGGCGATCAGGTCGAGCATGTGCCTGAGCCCCTCTCCTGCCTTCTCGTTCTGGAGCAGGTCGAAGGAGGGTTCGAGGAGGGGGCGGGGGAGAAATACGATGCACTTTGCACGGGCCCGCGTCACCGAGACGTTGAGACGGTTCCTGCTGTAGATGAACTCCGCCTCCCGCAGCGCCGTCTCATGATCGCTCACGCCGTACGAGACGATCACCGCCTCGCACTGCTGCCCCTGCATCTTCTCGACCGTTTCCACGAAGGGGTCGGCCTCCCAGGCCCGGCCCCCTGCCAGCTCCTCTCTGATCGCCCGGATCTGGGCGTGGTGGGGGCTGACGATGAAGAGACCCCGCCGCCAGAACGCCTCGTCTCCGGCCCGTCCCCCCGGGTAAGGGCCGTCTCCGCCGGGTTCGAACATCCGCTCGCGCAGGGCCGATGCGATCTCTGCGACAAGGGCCGCCTCGGCGCTGTTTTTCACGCTCGCCCTCACCTCTTCGAGCACCACGACGGTGAGGGGATGGTCCGGGTCGAGCACCGCCTCGATGAACGGGTCAGGGGACGATGGGGGGGCGAGCCTGATCCGCTGTTCAGCCACAGAACGGTTCGCCGGCCGGTAGCCCTGGCCGTACAGTGTCCCGGCCGAGAACGCAGAGAGCGTGGCGTTCATCCGCCAGTTCTCCAGGAGCTGGCAGGTGTAGGGCGCCGGCCCCTGGTCGCGCCGCCTCAGCCACCCGAAGACCGAGTCCTGGATCTCTTCGGCACCTTCGGCGCCCTCACCCGCGCCCGCCCCCCATATGGGCGGGAGCTGGAGGTCGTCCCCGGCGAAGACGAGTTTCCCGCCGGGTTTCAGGAGGGGCAGGAGAAGGGCGAGTTCTCCGAAGGTGACCTGCGAGGCCTCGTCGAGGACCAGGACGTCGAAGGAGGGGAGGTATGTCCGGTGTTTATGGAACGCCTTTGCCGTCCCGCCCAGGACGAAGCGGTCGGGGAGGCGGGTCGCCGCCGCCAGGACGTCGCGGGAAAGCACGTGCAGGTTCCGCCCTCTCGGCGTCGTCGTCCGGTCCAGTTTGCCGACGGTGAGGCGGAGGGCCATCGAGGACCCGGCGGCGTCCTGGAGTTCGAAAAGGAGGTTCTCGATCGCCGCATGGGTGAGGGCGCTGACGGCGATCCTGACCGGCCCGTCGGCCGACGAGACCAGCCCGAGCATCGCATGGGCGAGGAAATGGGTCTTGCCCGTTCCCGGCGGGCCCCATACGAGGGTCAGCCTGTTCGCCAGGATGTGGCGGTACGCCTCCTCCTGGCTCGGAGTGAACCCTGCATGAGCGCCGCCGTCCGGCACCGCCGCCGCTCCCCGCCCGGCGAAGCCCTGCGGCTCCCTCATCAGGGCCAGGAGGTCGCCGTCTGGCCGCCGGTCCCATTCGAGGACCTGCTCGACGATCGTCGCCGTCGTGAAGTCAGTGGCCCGCGGGAAGAGAAGGGCCCGATCCCCGGGCGAGAAGGCGTCCTGGTCGCCGGTCGCGCGCGTGGCAAGACGGAGGCGGGAGACCTTTCCGCGGGACTCCGTGGTCCCGGCGATCCCGGCGAACCTGATCTCCCCGCCTGGCGGTGCGGTCTTCGAAGCGTAGAGCCCATCGTCGAAGGCCTGTGCTGCGGCGACCCCCTCAGGGGTTTCCGGGACGAGGAGGAAGTTTAGCAGGCCGTTAGGCTGGCCGAGCGCTGCAGGGTCAGGGCGGGAGAGGACGCTCCACTCGTCCCCGCCCACGCACCGGATGCAGATCCTGCCGCCGAGGTCCTCGGCCTCCTTTGTCGGGAGGCACCTGAGGCGCTGCGCCTCTGCCGCCGCCGCCGCCGCCGACCGCCGCAGGGCGGCGATGAGGGCGGCATACTCCGGGTGCTCGATCGTTTCGGGCGGGGTGAGGCGGAAGCGGTCAGGCCAGCGCCGCGGGGTCATCCTCTCGCGCAGAGCGGCGAGGAGGTCGCCGCCCATGCGCAGACGCCTGCGGATCTCGTCCTGGACCCACCGCACCGCATCGGCATGGCCGCTGTACCAGGCGCGGTAGACGGCGTCGGCCTTCATCCCGTTGCCCAGGGCGGGCCAGAAGAGATCAGAAGGGGGGTGGCCTGACCCTTTGAGGGCGGCGAGGGCGTCGGGTATCCTGCAGAAGACCGGGTCGGGGAAGGCGGCACACTCCTCTGCGACCCCGGAGAGGACGACGACCGGGACCTTCGTCCGCGCCCCTTCCCTGCCCTCGCCGGCATAGTGCCTGAGCAGCGCCGCCGCCTCCCCGCTCTCCCCGGCGCACTCCTCCAGGATCTCGAGGAAGAGGCGGTGCTCCCGCCGGTCGGCGACATAGGTCTGGAGCGACCGCTGTTCGGCAAACGCCTTCCCTTCGTTGTAGGCAGAGAGGACGGCGAGTTCGTCGTACAGCGCCCGCACGAACCCTCCGGCGACCGCCCCGCACTCCTCCTCCCCCGAGGCGACCCCGATCCATTCCCTGGACGGGGAGTCGTAGACGTCCTTCCCCTTGAACCGCCTGAACCCGGCGGCGTAGATCCTGCCCCCGACCGGTTCGCGCTGGAGGGTGATCACCACCCCGACCGACTCATTGACCGGGAGCGAGGGCGAGGCGCCATCGAGCGGGACGACCGTCCCCTCGCGGACGGCGCGGATCTGCCTGCGGAGGATCTCGCCCTTCCCCCTCAGGGACCCGCACGCCTCCAGGGCCTCGTCGGCGCCCGGCGAGGAGAGAAAGCGGTCGAGGTCAGGGAGGGTGTCCACGCCCGCGCCGTCGCTGAGGAACTGCCTCGCCCCTGCGGTGAGGCCCGGGATGAGGGAGATCGACCCGGTCTCCTCAGCCTCCCTCATGCAGGACACAAAAAATGGGCACTGTTCGCATTTCGGCTGGAGGTGCCAGGGCAGCGACGCCGGGGGCGCCGCCATGATCGCCCCGAGGTCGTCGGCGAGAAAGTGTTCGAGCACCTGCAGGTCGGTGCCTATCGTGATGATCTCCGGCGTCTCGGCGTCCTGGAGCCAGATCCCGGCGGCGGACCGGTCGGCAACGGCCGGGATCCCCCCGTCGGCGATGGCGGCGTCCAGGATCAGGGCGTAGAGCCCCACCTGAATCCGGTGGGACGTCTTTAAACTGTCGGTCGCCTTCAGGTCGATGACCCTGAGGAGGCGCCCCTCCCCGTCAGGGAGGCACCAGATCAGGTCGGGCCTGCACTCGTGGAAGGAGCAGACCTCAGGGTCCAGGCCGTAGCGCCGGTAAAACGACGGCGGGACGATCAGGGTGGCCTGGTACGCCCCCGACCCCGCCGCCATCGACGAGAGAATCCGGACACTCTCTTCTGCAGAAAACCGTCGGTCATGATAGGCACCGCCGCCCGGCGCCATATGGACGAGGCCGGGTATCTTTCTCCCGACCACCTCGTCCTCCCATGCAAGCCCCTTTGCGGTGAGGAGTTCTGAGACCTGCGTGTGCTCCTCGACGGCGTCCGGGATGCCGAGCGCCCGCCGGTCCGCCAGGGGGACCGCCGAATACCGGAGAAAACGCTGGCATTCATGGTGGAAGAAACGGGCGATGAGGGAGGGGCTCAGGTTGTGCCGGGGCATTCGTGGTATGATCTCTGTCCGGGATCGTAAATAGATGGATGGGCGGGGGCAAACGTGATGGTCGCCCCTTTCGGTCGCATTCAGGATGCCGGACCGGCGTGCTCTTCCAGGAACCGGGTGACGACCCACTCGTTCCTCACCTCGGGGTGGAAGAGCACGCCGTAGATCGGCCTGGATACGTGGCGGACCGCCTGCACGCACCCTTCCGAGACGGCGAGGACCTCAAAGCACGCCGGCGGGGCGACGGCGAAGGCGTGGAGTTCGTAGGCCGGGAACAGATCCTTCCCCGCGAAGATCCCGTCAGGCCTGAGGACGCTGACGTCTGTCATCCCGATCCTGAGGTCGGGCTCGATCCGCCCGCCAAAGGCCCCGGCGACCGCCTGCATCCCGGCACAGATCCCGAGCACCGGGAGGGGGCAGGTGCGGAGCCACGCAAACCGCTCGAGATCTTCTGCGAAGCGGTTGTCCTGCAGGGCGGTCCCGCAGAGGAGGACGGCCGAGACCCCGTCGAGATCGCTCTCCTCGATCCCGGCAAAGTGCCGCGTGACCGAGGGGAACCCCGCCCGCCTGACGATCCCCTCGATCGGCGAGACGAACTCGTACCGGCTCAGGGAGTTTTCTTTCCAGCAGAGATCGACGATCAGGATCATTTCGGCACCAGCACGGCTTTCTCTATTCTATAGGTGCCATTGTAATTTTTGTATTCGGCCGAAGCCTCCCTGATCTCGATCCGCCGTGTGAAAAACGGCGCATCGGTGACGAAGGTCTCGATCTCCCCGCCTTCGCCGGTGAGGGTGATCCGGTACTTCTCTGCCATCGCCCTCAACTCCGCGACGGCGGCGGCGTCGATCCGGCGCCCGAGCCACCGCTCGTCGAAGGGTGCGGAGTAGACCCCGGCGACGATCACCGCAAAACCCTCGTCGATCAGGCCCTGCATGTACGCCTCCTGGTCGGCGTGCCAGAGCGGGTTGAAGCACCAGAGCCCGAGGTCATGGCAGATCCGCTGCACCCGCGTCGCCTGGTACACCGAGAGGATTGCCCCGGTGACGACCCCCTCGATCCCGTGGCGTTCCCGCGCGATCAGGACCGCCCGCCTCAGGTCGTCGAGCTCCTTCTCCTCCTCGCCGGCCGACTCCACCTCGACGAGAGGGAGGTCCGCCGCCTCGGCCTGCAGGGCGGCGAGGCGGACATTTGGCGTGTGGAACATATAACTCTCCGGGTTCGCCGGGACGATGGTGATCAGGCAGACCACCTCTTCCTTCTGCATCGCCCGCCAGCATGCAAAGAGCGAGTCTTTCCCGCCTGAACAGAGTACGCCGAGTCTCATTGAATATTCCAGATTTTTGTGGGCGGTGAGGGAAATACATTCTCCTGGATCGGGAGCAGCGGCCCCCCGGCACCGGCGCACGGTCCGTTCACGCGAAGACACAAAACCCTGAAACGCGCTCTACCCCTTCGCACCCTATCGTGTGAGATCGTTCTCATCATCCCTATTACCATGAGTGGCGTCAGACTGAAGTGTCAGGGATACCCGCACACACGAGTGAAGAGCCGTCAAGAAATTCGGAGAGGATCCGAATGCATGAAAAGAGTGGTATCAGGTCAGGGGGGATCGGGATCAAACCGATCCTCCACCCTCACGAATCCTTACTCGTCTTTACCTCTCCTCCGGTAAATCAGAACGCATGCCAGAGCGGCAAGGACAAGGATCGCAACACCGGCTGCGACCATCGGGAATTCGGAAGCGGGTTCAGCCGGAAGAACAGAGGGCGTTGTCTGCACCGGAGACGGCTGGACTGCAGCGGATGCGGCCTCAGGTGCAGTGGTGGGCACCGGCGTTTCAGGCGTCGCCTCCTTCTCTATCCCTATCGCATACCAGGAGAACCCCGGAGACTCGGCGGTGAATATGTAGTAATCCCCGTCCTCGGCCACATACGTGGTCGGCAACTGCTCCCAGGCCGTACCGTTGTACCGCCACAGCACGACGTCACCGGTATCGTAGCCATGCTCTTCAAGCCATATTTTAGAAACCTTAAACGTGTAGGTTACCTTCTCGATGTTCGAGTCATTCACGCCGTAAGGGGTGACCTCCTGGAACTCATACACGACCGATCCCGGAAGCGGAATGGATGAGGGCAGTGAGCCCGACGGCGTGACGATGACCTGAAGATTCTGGACGTCGCTGCCGACCGTGACAGTCAGGGAGTTTATCGACCCTCCGCGGATGGGGATGACAGCGCTCTGGCCTGCTTTGAGAGAGGATGCCGATCCTGCGCTGCTCACGGAACCTGACCCGTCGCTCCCTGAGTCTGACCCGGGCGATGGCCTGGTTAATATAGCCTCATCGTCATCCGCCGGTTTCTGGACGGCGTACTTCAGGGTTTCGTTCCCCGCATCGTAGTAACTGATATGTGCATATCCGTCTGTATCGATCGCAAGCGACGAATACTCGCCGACGTTTCCGGTATCCACCGTCACCGAGTACCATGTGTCGCCGTCCTTCCAGGCGTACTTCAGGCTCCGGTTCGTGGCGTCATAGTAACTGATGCCAGGCGCATGATCGGACCCGACCATCGTGTTGAAGGCAAGAGAGCAGTATTCGCCGACATCGCCTGCCGCATCGACGACCTCGGTTGTCCAGGACGAATCGTTGACCGCATACATGAGGCGTTTGTTGTCCGCATCGTAGAAGGCGATCGCCGCGTGCCCGCCGGCGTCGAATGCGATCGATGTCCACCCGACGGTCGCAGACGTCACCTCTTCGGTCGCCCATTTCTCCGGAGCGCCCCAACCGGGCATCTCGGCATGCCTGAGGGTTGTTGTGTTATGGTGGTAATACGCGATGTGCACCTGCTGTTCTGGGTTTATGGCGAGCGAGACATAATCCCCACCGATTTTTGCATTGATATCTTCGGGCTGTACGGTAGGCCAGTCTGCTCCACTCTGGCCGGGAGGGTACCAGCTGAACCGCGGTATCTTGAGCGGCACGCTCTGGTAGGCGACACAGGGGCCATGGTTCTCGCTGATCGCCAGTGAGGGGTATGCCGATGCGACCGGAGTAATTACCATATCGCTCCAGCCATCTCCCTGTTTTGTCGCATAGTTGAGCGACGTGCCCGCGGCGTTGCCGTAGGCGATATGGGGGGTATTGTTGCCGTCAAGCGCAAGCGAGAACCACCCGTTCGAGCCGTATACCGATTCGTTGTGCCACGCACCGTCGTTCCATGCGTACTTTACCGTTTCGTTGGTCCTGTCGTAATAACTGATATGCGCAGAGCAGTTCGAGTCCAGGGCAAGGGAGGAGTACGTCCCGACGCCTGTAGCCTGATCCGCCGTCGATACCGTGAAGTTTGCAGTCAGCGTTCCCTGCTGCTTTATATAGATCGACGCCGAGAACGAACTGGAAGCCCCTGATTTATTCTCGACCGTCAGGGTCACGTTGTAGATGCCGGGAGTGGCGAAGGTGTAGTGTGCGTTCTGGTCGGTGGAGAAGGGCGCTGCCCCATCTATCGACCATGCCCAGCCGGTGAGGGCTCCTCCCGACGTATCGGTGAACCCCACCGCAAGCGGTGCATTGCCCATCGTTACGTTCGCCCTAAAGTGTGCCGCAAGCGGCCCCGGCATGCCGGTGGGGCAGGTCCTCATCGAATGCGACGGAACGTCTTCCAGCACCGTCCCGTCGTTGAAAGCGATGTCCAGGGGAGCGTCCGTCGGGTTATAGGCCACGTAAGTCCGCTCGTCGCCTTTCTCAAATGTCATGAAGTATGGGGTGTTCGTGGCGTAGACCTCGAGGGGATCGGGGGTTCCGTGGACCTGGAGGTAACGGATGAACTGGTAGGTCGTTGCTCCCGAGTTCCCGCCGTGTGTCAACTTTATACAGGGGATGATGTGATACTCGTTCTCCTTCCACTCCGGCGTCACGTCGAAGTAGGTCGTCAGCGCCGCATCGGGATTGGCCATCGCATACCAGCAGGCAAGCTCGCTGTAATACGCCAACCGACCGTACCACTGGTTTTCGGTCGTTCCGTCTCCGAATCTCTTTGTTCCTTCGGGATTGAGCGGGTCGAGATCGTACTTCTTCAGGTATTCCTCGTAATCCTGCAGGTACGTGACAATGGACTGTTTATCCATGGCATGGTAGAACGATGCAGGCGTGACCGGGGCGACCGTGATGTAACTGATATCAGTGGGATGCGGACCGAAGAATGTGGACTGTTTGATCTGGGCGTCGTAGACCTGGGCGGTATACTGCATGCTCACCCAGCGGGGGTCGAACCCCGGCCCCTCCACGGCATCGAAGAGGCGCTGGTAGGTGCCGAAATAATCCCGCCAGTACGCCCAGTTCGCATAGACCGCAATGCTATACCGTTCGATGCCGATCTGTGTCATCTTCGGCTGGTCCGATGCGGTGCCCCAGAGGATGACTCCTGCCCAGAAGTTGATCTCTTCGGAGATCGATTCGTCGTTGTTTCCGGTCAGGAAGTCGGGGGACGTCAGCCCGCCGGCGGCGCAGTGCCCGTCATAGGCGTCCCAGTAGCGCATTTCAGGGAAGGCGTTGTCGCTCGGTATCTCTTTTGAATACGCCACATCAAAGACGATCTGGTTGATCACGTCCTTATACTCGTTCATCCAGGTCTCGTTGTCCATGGCGAGCAGGGCCGCTGCGTTGACGATATAGCCGTAGGTGTAGTGGTGATCGTTCAACCTGGTTACGGTGCCGTAGCCGTCGTATGGTTTATCGGTGGTATCCGACGGGAAGTACGTCTTTACCGGACTTGCAGGGTAGAGCAGGACGGTGCCGATCGACGCATTGTACAGGGCATAGTACGGGGCCACGCCGGTGCTCGTATTAACTTGAGTATTTGTCGGATTCTCCCTGAAGAAGAGTTCTATCCCGCCGGATTTCGTGGTGGATGCGACGGCGGCGGCCAGCGTGGTGTTCCCTACACTTTCGGCAGCAAGCGCGAACCTCGCATTTCGCCCGAGTGTCTTTACTCCGGTATAGGTGTCGGTACCCTTGCCGTCGTTGAAGGCTGTATACGCGGGGTCCTGGGGTCCGTTCTGCATCTCGAAGACGTCGAGCCACCGGGTCAGGTTGTCGATCCCTTCCGTATCATGGGTGTCCAGCGACGGCATGGAGGGGAGGATACCCGGGTAATGATAGGTGCAGGAATACGAGGACTGGCGGAGGTATTTCATCGTCCCCTTGATGGTCTCGAAGGCCATATCGGTGCCCGTGCTGTTCTGGACCCACACCGGCGTACCCCCGAGCACCGATCCCAGGTCGAAGAAGTCGCCATAGTGGATGGGCAGGAGCCCCTGTACCGGTCGAGGGTCGCCGAGGCCGAGCACGTCTGCGGATGTCATCGAATAGGTGGCGGTGACGGACGAGGTGGAGGCGCCATAGGTATAGGAGACGGTGGTCTCCGTGGGGTAGCAGAATGCCGCTTCGGCAAGGACGGCGAGCGTCGCTTCGTCCGTGAACGAGGCATCGGGAACGGTGGCAAGCACGAAATAGTTCTCCTGAACCGGTGCGACGAAGGTCAGTTCGATCTCCGTACGAGTCTCAGTGCCGTTCTCTGCCTGGTGGTACGCCGACTGCCCTTCAGGGAAGAAGAGAATGTATGTCTGGTTTGTGCTCGTCACGTCGGACTTTCCAAGCGGCGGGGTGATGGGCATCGCCCCGGTGAAGATCTCGTAACTGACGTTCTGTCCTTTCACCTGGAGCACGCCGGCGGTATGGTTCAGCTCCGACGCGCTCCAGATGGTGAAGTTTGTCTGCGGTATCCCGGACGCGGCGAAGTGAATGAACAGGGAGCCCCGGACGGTAACGATCCGCAGGGAGGCGTTCGCCGGAATTGCGGCCGGGCAAGCGGCGTCGTCCGATGCCAGAAGGAGGAGTTCCGCGTCGTAGTCTCCCATCCTGTTCACCCGGATGTGCGATGCATTGAATCCCGGGTCGACTTTTATCCCCTCTTTTGAGTGGATGCAGTCAAGGGCGGACATGAAGAGGGTGCTGGTGTCGGGCTTTCCGTCCGGGCTGTAGAGCCGTGCGTCCTGGTGAACCGTGATTGCTGCCTGCCTGACAAAAAAGCCGGTCGTGCCGGTGGGCGTGGAGAGCGGGGCATCGATGTTATCCCAGTTCGTATAGGGGTCCAGGTTATACCAGAGGCTCCAGGGGAGCGGGTAGACCGGCCGCTGGTAGACGATCGAAGGGGTGCCGGTGTCAAGGCCGCCTCCCAGATAGATCCTGGCCTGGTTGTCAGCCCAGAGGATCGGGGAGAGCCATGAGTTGCTCTTATACGGCGCCTCAAGGGTGGATGTCGCAGTCGCACTGAGCGCTCCTGAGCCTGCGGGCTCGGGGCTTGAGCCGGGCAGGGTCGTGTTGGTGTAGACCGGATGTTCCTGAATTGTTGCTGCTGCTGCTGCCTGTGTGAGTATGAGCAGCACAAGCACTATCAGTAAAGCGGTATTTGTACGGGATATCGTATAAATCACCTGAAAAACTCCCCTTCCATGTAACGGAGAGATAACAAGAAAGGATACTATGAAATCATTAATCCATATAATTAATTTTTCTGTGTTATACTTGCAATTTTTTTTATTTATGTGGATATTTGCCGACGAAAATCGGATTTTCTGCCATAGAGTCAATATGGTCCCGATGCTGCCCCGGAGAGTATGCGCGGGGATATCGGGCGATGCCGTTGACGTGGGAAAGTGGCGTTACGGACGTACCTTAGCGGGGAGAAAATCGTGTACCCGGCCCGTCCGGATACTCTCTTCATCTTCCCCGTGGACGATTGCCCGGAAGAGCACACGATCATCAGGGATGCAGGGTGTTGTGATCAGGGCGTGCATCGTATCGGCGGCGAACCGGGGCGGGCGGCATAGGTTCTCCGGAACCGCCATGAGCACCATAACGACGATGGCATAGGTTTATCACGCCGCCCCCTCATTATTCCTTATGGGGATCATTGCGCCTCTCTCGACACTCCTCTTCCCATTTTCTGCATTAATTATCGCTTTTATCCATATTCACTGGAAGAAGATCGCCGGCTGGCAGGCTATCGGCGCGGTGCTGATGTGGCAACTGGCCGTCGGGCTGGGACTGGCCTTCATATGGGGAGGGATCGGTCATCTCCTGATGCCGGATCTGGTTGCGGCGTCGATCGGCTGGGCGGCAGGAAGCCCGTTCCAGCGGGAGGTCGGGATGTGGGACCTCGCTCTCGGCATCGTCGGCGTTCTCTGCCTGAAGTTCAGGGACGAAGGCTTTTTTGCTGCAACCATCATTGGAACCGGGCTGTTTTCCGTCGGTGCCGGCATCGGCCATCTCTACGAACTCGTCGTCAACGGGAATACGGCGGTCAATAACGCCGGAATCGTGATGTACGTTGATCTCTTCTACCCGCTCTTCCTTGCAGCCCTGCTCGTCGTGTACCATGTCAGGAAGAAGGAGGCAGGGGCGGCGGACACTGTTGTTCTGTCGAACGCCCTCGACTGAACGTGCGGGCATCGTTCCAGGGGCGTATCTTCACATTCGACGGTGAGGGTCCATGGTGCATACGCCTGGACCTCTTCTTTCCCCGAAACGGTCCCTCTCTCAGGCGACGGTGAATCTGCTCATTTTCTCGCGGAGTGCTCCCGTGAGTGCGGCCATCTCCTGGGCGCCTGCCGCGACGGCCCCTGCGGCGCTGCTCACGTCTCTGACGAGCTCGGCGTTCTGGCGGACATGCTCCTGTGTCCTCCTGGTCATGGCGGTTGCCGTGTCCATGGACCGGGCGACGCGGTCCGTGATCCCGGCCTGATCGTCCGTCTCCCGTGCAATGGTGGCGACGCCGTGGGCGGTTTCCCCGGCCCGCTCGACGATGGTCCCGAGGAGTTCGATGATCTCCTGGACGCGCTCGATCCCGTCGTGCACCTTGGAATGGGCGGCCTGCAGATTCTCCGCCGTCTTCTGGCTGTTGGATTGGATCCGCTCGATCACCTCGTCGATCCTGGTCGTCGCCGACCTGGCCTGTTCGGCGAGGCTCTTGACCTCGGCGGCAACGACGGCGAAGCCGCGGCCGTGCTCCCCTGCCCGTGCCGCCTCAATGGCGGCGTTTAAGGCGAGGAGTTTTGTCTGGGCGGCGATGTCGTTGATGAGGCGGGTGATCGCCCCGATATCTCTCATCTCCTCGTTCAGCCGGTTGAAGTCCTCCATGTTCTGCTTTGACCCGAGTTCGACCGCCTTCATCTGGGCGGTCGTCTGGTTGCCGAGGGAGGCGGCCCGGTCTCCAAGCCGCGTTGTTTCCTCTGCGATCTCCCTGACATTCTGGGTGGTGGCGGCGATCTGCTCGATCGACGAGAGCATCGTCGAGATTTCCCGGTGGACCTCCTCGATCGTCTGCATCTGGCTGGCCGCCGCTTCCGCCGAACTGCCGCTGTTCTCCGCCACCGTCGAGAGGGCGGCGCTTACCTCCTGGATGTTCCCGGCCGATGCCGATACGTGCTCGTCCAGGTCGGCGATCGCCTTCTCTGCATCCCTGATCACGGTCCTGATGGCGTCCACGGAGAAGTTGTAGTCCTCTTTCACCCGGAGCAGCGGATCGTTCTCCCCGATTGCGGCGTGGTTCGTGAGATCGCCCGCGGCAAGACGCCTGATCGAGGTGCCCAGGTCCCCGGTGCTGATATTGAGGGCGCGCGCTGTTTTCTCCGCCTCGGCCATCATCTTCCGAATTTCCTGCTCCTGCCGGCGCTGTTCAGTGATGTCGCGGTAGACGACGAGGACGCTCGTGAGGGATCCCTCGTCGCCGTACAGCGGGATGCAGAAATACTCCAGGTCTTTTGTTCCGGCCGGGAACTCCAGGGCGATCTCGCCCGAAACCCTCCGGAGTTCTGTAACGGCCGTCCTGATCGACTCGCCGTCCTTTTTGAGCATCTTGAAACTTCTGAAACTGAGGCCGTCGAGGTCGCCTGCCCGGTAGCCGGAGAGGTCGATGAAGGCGTTGTTCCAGTCGGCGATCTGCAGGGACGGGGAGAGCAGGATCATCGGGATCGGGTGCTCCTTCAGGATCGTCTCGGTCGTCTTCTGGAGGCGCTCGATCTCGGCGATCTTCCTCCGGTTTTCGGTGACGTCCCTGAAGACGTAGAGGGCGATCTCCAGGCCCCCTTTCTGGTCGAGGATCGGGATAGCGTCGAGGATCACAATCTTCTTCTCGCCGTTTTTGAAGCGAACGAGGTATTCGCCTTTCGATTTCTCGCCGGTGCGCAGGACCCTGCTGAGGTCGTTGCCGTCACGGTGTTCGAGGGGCATATCCGCGATGGAGGATGAGACGATGGTGTCCTCCGATTGGGGGAAGAGGCGTTCGAAGGCGGGATTGGTTTCAATGATCGTGCCGGACGGGTCGAGCACCGCCATCGCAAGGGGATTTTCCCGCATGAAGGTTGTGTTCAGGAGTTCGGCCTTTTTCTGGAGGGCAGCGATGCTCCGCATCTTTTCTTCGCGCTCCATGACGTCGGCGGTCATATCCCGGTTGCTCGAACGGTAACCGAGAAACGTCCCGTCAGGGAGATGTGCCCCAAAGCTGATGTGCCCGATCCACCGGACCGCCCCGTCCCTGGTGCGGACCCGAAACTCGATCGTGTCTGCGCACTTCGAGGTGTCGCGATTTTCCCTGACGTTCCTGAAATATGCCTGCACGTGGGGGAGGTCTTCGGGCTCGACGATCCGCTCCAGGAGACCGGGATCGGCGATGAACTCGTCCGGGCGGTAGCCGGTGATCCGCTCGCAGGAAGGGGATACGTAGATGAACCCCTCGTCCTCCCCCTGCAGGTACTCCCAGTCGTAGGTGAGGTCGATGATCGTGTGGAAGAGGCGTTCGCGGTCGAGGTTATGCTCCCGCTCCCTGACGTCCTCGGTGATGTCCCGGTTGCTGCTCCGGTACGCCGTCCCGATCCCCTCGATATGGGCCGTCCTGGTGAGGTGACCGATCCACCGGATCGCTCCGTCTTTTCTCCGTATCCGGAGTTCGACGGTTGAAATGTCGTCCCCCTTCCTGATCGCCGTCTCGTAGTCCAGAAAGGCGGCACGGTCCTCCGGCTCGATGATCCGCTCCAGGAGTCCGGGATCGGCGACGAACTCGTCGGGCCGGTACCCGGTGATACGCTCGCAGGAGGGGGAGACATAGGCGAACGTCCCGTCCTCCCCCTGCAGGTACTCCCAGTCGTAGGTGAGGTCGATGAGGTGGTGGAAGATCGTGTCGCTGCCGTTTTCCGGCAGGGTGCTATTATCTATGGGGGTGGAATTTCCGGACAGATGCATGATGTTCACCGGGCCTGAATCGGCCGTTCTGGCGGGGGCATTCGGTGGCCCCCGTATAGTGATGGAATATAGTTTCCTTCCATCATAATTTATATGTTTCTTTTTTTATCGATCTATTTTTCTCTGGAAACAGGGCATTTCGTCGAGAATTTATCTCGGGCTGGTGACTCTGGCCGGGGATCAGCCTTTTACCGGGCGTCTCCATGATCGCATCCGCTCATCACAAGCAGATCGGCGGCACCGTGATCCTGCTGGGGTTCAGGGCGAAACGCTCCTTATCCCCGCTGGCGCATCAAGACGATCAAATGCACGCAGTCCTGATGATCTGCAAAAGAACGGCAACCAGATGAACAAAAGTGAAAGGGAACAGAATCATTCCCTCGTAATTACGCCCCGGCCGGGATTCGAACCCGGGTCGAAAGCTCCGGAGGCTTTCAGGATATCCACTACCCTACCGGGACCTGCCTATATCCATTATCCTGAGAGGTTAAAAAGGATTGTGCCGCTTCAGGGGCGGCGGAGGTGATAGAGGTTCCAGATCTTGCATGCCCCCTCGTGGCTGACCATGCACGGGCCGACCGGCGTCCTGGGCGTGCATATCTTCCCGAAAAGGCGGCAATCGGTCGGCTGCGCGATCCCCCGCAGCACCCGGTCGCAGATGCACCCGGTCGTCTTCTCCACGTGTTTGATCTCGATCCCGAACTTCTCCTTCGCATCATAGCGCGCGAACTCCGGCTTCAGCCGCAGCCCCGACGCCGGGATCACCGGAAAGCCGCGCCACTCCACATCGGCCGGTTCGAAGACCTCGTACATCAGTTTCTTCGCTTTCTGGTTTCCCGTTCTGTTCACGGCGCGCGGGTAGGCGTTCTCCACCTCGTGGCGCCCCTCGTTCACCTGCCGCACCAGCATCAGCAGGCCGAGCAGGATATCCTCGGCTTCAAATCCGGCGACCACCTGCGGGACCGGGAACTGCTCGTAGTCCTCATACCCGGCGACCACGCAGACGTGCCCCGGCAGCATGAAGCCGTCGAGCGAGGCCTCGCCCTGCTCCAGCAGCCATTTCATCGCCGGCGGGACCAGGCGGTGGCAGGAAAGGATGGAAAAGTTCTCAGGCGGTTCGGTCAGCAGGGTGGCGGCCACCGTCGGCACCGTCGTCTCGAAGCCGACCGAGATGAATACCACCTCTTTGTCGGTCTTCTCCGCGATCTCCACCGCCTTGTGGACCCCCTGCACCACGCGCACATCGCCGCCGCTCGACTCGAGCGAGCCCTTCGTGCCAGGCACCCTGAGCAGGTCGCCGTAGGTGGCGACGATGCAGCCTTTATCCACGAACTCGATCGCCGCGTCGATCTCGCCCTGCGGGGTGATGCAGACCGGACACCCCGGCCCCATCACGATCTTCAGCCCTTCGGGCAGCACGCTCCTCAGGCCGGTCCGCGCAATCGCCGCCTCGTGCGTCCCGCAGATATGCATGAAAGTGTAATCGCGGTCCACAGAGTCGCGGAGCGCCTCCTTCAGTTCGTCTCCTGTCGCCATGCAATCCTTATAGTTAATATAAGTTCCATGGCATAAGTATACCCTATGGGAAACGTCCCCTACTCCCTTCTCCTCCTGTTTGCCGGAGTTTTCGGATCAGTCGCTCTCTACTGGCTCTATCACTGGCTGCTGAAGCGGGCGGCATCTACCGAATCGAAGATCGACGACATCCTCATCGCGGCGACCGGAAAGCCCCTCATCATCGCCGTGCTCGTTGTGACGGTCTATTTCTCCATCGTCTATTCCGGGCTCATCCCTGACCGTTATGCATACGTTCTCGATTCAAAATACCTCACGGCGTTCTACATCCTCCTCGGCACATGGATCGTATCGAGCTTCACGTACAATTTCATCCATCTCTACGGCCGCTGGATGGCGGCGCGGACCGAGAGCGAGGTGGACGACCGGATCATCGACGTCCTCGAGATCGCCGTGAAATACGTCGTCTGGTTTGTCGCCTTCCTCCTCATCCTCAGCACCCTTGAGATCGACATCACGCCGCTCCTTGCCGGGGCCGGGATCGCCGGCGTCGCCGCGTCGCCCTCGCCGCCCAGGACCTCCTCTCCAATTTCTTCGGCGGGGCGCTCATCGTGATGGACAAACCCTTCAAGGTGAACGACCGGATCAAAATCGACGACTATCTCGGGGACGTTGTCAGCGTGGGGCCGAGATCCACCCGGCTCCAGACCCTCGACTACCAGCTCGTGACCATCCCGAACTCCAAGATCGCAAGCTCGGTGATCATCAACTACGCCCTCCCTGAGGTGCGCCTGAAGATCAAGATCCCGGTCTCGGTCGCCTATGGCTCAGACGTGAAACGGGTCAAGGAGATCCTCCTCGAAATTGCCCGTGAGGCGGTGGACCGGTCGGTCTATGTGCTCAACGACCCGGCCCCGAGTGTCTACTTCCTCGAATTTGCCGATTCGAGCCTGAACTTCACCCTCGTGGTATGGGCCAGGGCGTTCAATATGGCCTGGGAGGTTCAGGATTTCATCAATACCCGGATAGACGAGCGTTTCAAGGAAGAGGGGATCGAGATCCCGTTCAACCAGATGGACGTCCACATCAGAAAAGATTAGTCATTTTTCGGGAGGAAAAATACCCCCCGTTCCCCGGTTTTCCTGGTGATCTCTCCCGACTCCAGCAGAAACTGGATGTACTTGTTCACCTCGTTTTTGTGCAGCCCGGTAGAGCGGGAGATATCGTCCGCCGTGGCCGGCCGGCGCCTGACCATCGTCATGATAAAATCGGCGACCTCCTCGTGGAAACTTGCCACCGTGTCGCGGGACGGGAGCGCCGCCACGATCTCCACCGGGGCGCCGGTGATCAGGGCGGCGATCCGTTTGAGGGTGGCCTCGTCGGCCGGTTCCACCCACGCAACCGCACCCGGGCGGTCGAGGGTGTTCAACTGGACCTTGTCCGGCCGGATCGCTGTGATCGCCGCATCGATCAGCCTTACCTCCTCGTCGCTGTCATTGATGCCGGGCACGATGAAGACCTCCAGCCATATGGCGCCCTGGAACTCTCTGGCAAATGCCGTGATCCCCTCGATGACCGCCTTCTGGGTGATCTCCCGGTGAGGCCGGTTGATCTTCCTGAACGCAGGTTCTGAAACGGCGTTCAGGGTCGGGATCACAAGATCGGCCTCCATCAGGTCTGCTCTTACCTCTGGATCCGGGAGAAGGCTCCCGTTGGTGAGCACGGCAATCCGGTATGCCGGAAACTCTGCCTTGAGAAACCTGATGATCTCCCCCATCCCGGAGTGGAGGGTCGGCTCCCCCGAACCGGCCAGGGTGATGTAGTCGAGTTCGGGCGAGGTGCCGAGGTACTCCCGCAACTCTTCGATGACCTCGGCCGTCTTCACGTATTCCCGCCTTTCGGTGGTGAGGTCAGTCGTCTTTCCACACTCGCAATAGATGCAGTTATACGAGCAGGTCTTGTGGGGCACCAGGTCGATGCCGAGCGAGATGCCGAGCCTGCGCGAGGGAACCGGTCCGAAGAGATGATGGTATGCCATAGATCCTATCCTGCATATTTTTTTATTTCCGGTGGTTCGCCGTGGCGAACCAGCAGCCGTGATCAATCTTATCTGTCACGGCCAAAAGAATAATCTGCGCATATGAGTAATAACCCTGTGGATATCATGAAAATCTGTGTTACTGCAAAAGGAAGCGGCATTGATGCCCAGGTCGAAGAGCGGTTCGGCCGCGCCCCATATTTCGTGTTCATCGACGAGGAGAGCGGGGACGCCCAGACAGTCCAGAACGCCGGCGCCGGTGGTGCGGGCGGTGTCGGGATCAAGTCTGCCCAGACGATGGTCGATAACGACGCGAAGGTGGTGATCACCGGGCAGGTCGGGGGCAATGCGAACTCCGCCCTCTCTGCTGCCGGGATCGCGGTCTATGAATACCGCGCCGGCGGGTCGGTGAAGGACGCCGTTGCGGCATACCGGGCCGGAACACTCGCGCGCATTCTCTAAAGGGACGCATCCCATGCAGATCGTGATTGCAAGCGGAAAAGGGGGGACCGGGAAGAGCACGGTTGCAGCCAATCTTGCCTGGAGCCGCGCTCGGGCGGCGCCGGTCACGCTGGTGGACTGCGACGTGGAAGAGCCCAACCTCCACCTCTTCTTCCCGGGCGGCCACACCGACACCCCGGTGACCAGGCTGGTGCCTGCGTTCGACAGCGAACGCTGCACCCGGTGCGGCGACTGCGGGCGGTTCTGCCAGTTTGGCGCCATCGCCGTCCTCAAAGACCGCGTGCTCTTCTTCCCTGAGATCTGCCATTCGTGCGGCGGCTGTGCGCTCGTCTGCCCGAATGCGGCGATCACCGAGCGGCCGATCTCTCTCGGGCGGATCGAGGAGCGCCACCCCCTGCCCGACCTCAGGCTGATCTCGGGCGTGATGAACGAGGGTGAGGCGGTCGGCATCCCGGTGATCCAGGCCGCAAAAGAGGCGGCCGCCGGTGACGCCACGGTCATCCTGGACTCCTCGCCCGGCACCGCCTGCCCGGTGATCGAGACGGTGAAGGGATCAGATGTCTGCGTCCTGGTCACCGAGGCGACCCCCTTCGGGCTGCACGACCTGAAGCTGGCGGCCGAGGTCGTCTCCTCTCTCGGGGTGCCGGCCTGCGTCGTCATCAACCGGAGCTGCGGAGACGAGGATGAGACCGAGGCTTTCTGCAGGGAGCAGGGGCTCCCGGTCTTTCTGCGCATCCCGTTTTCGAGGGAGATCGCCGCCGTCCAGAACCGGGGCGGGCTGATCAGCCGGGACCTCCCGGGCTGGCAGACGGCCTTTGCCGGGCTGTACGAACAGGTGGTATCACGTGTGGAGGTGCAGCGATGAAGCGGCTTGCGGTGGTGAGCGGAAAGGGCGGCACCGGAAAGACGACGGTGACGGCGGCGATCGCCGACCTCGCCCACCGGGACCTCGACCTGGTGATGGCCGACTGCGACGTGGACGCCGCCAACTTAGAACTCCTGTTCAGCCCGAATGTGCAGGAGACCATCCCGTACTACGGCATGAAGTGCGCACAGATCGATCCCGACATCTGCATCTCGTGCGGCGCCTGCGCCGAGCACTGCCGGTTCGGTGCAATCCTGGAGGAAAAAGCGATTTATCGCGTTGAACAGGCCGACTGCGAGGGCTGCGGCGTCTGCGAGCATGTCTGCCCGGCCGGGGCGGTGACGTTCGTCGAACGAAAACACGGGGAGATATACCGTTCGACGACCGAACTCGGCCCCCTCTTCCATGCCCGCCTGATCCCGGGCTCGGGCACGAGCGGCCTCCTGGTCACCGAGGTGAAGGAGCGTGCGCTGGAGGCGGCGGCCGACCGCGACCTCCTCCTCATCGACGGCCCGCCCGGCATCGGCTGCCCGCTCATCGCCACGGTGACCGGGTGCGATGCCGTCCTGATCGTCACCGAACCGAGCATGTCCGGGCGGTCTGATCTCGAACGGCTGGTGCGGGTCTGCGAGGGGTTCCGCGTCCGCATGTTCCTGGCGGTGAACCGTTCAGACCTCGAAGAGAGGATCACTGCCGAGATCCTGGCCTTCTGCGCCGAGAAGGGGATCACCGTCGCCGGGCTCATACCCTTCGACGATGCGGTCCAGCGTGCGGTCTGCTCGCACCGTCCGCTCACCCGGACGCCCTCACCGGCGTCTGATGCGGTCGCCGCGATCTGGGCCGTGATCAGAGACGATATGGGCCTGCCATGACTGGAGACGGGGCCTGCAGGCGGGGGCGGAGACGTGCGGAGCGGATCATCAGTGGTCCGCCGGGATGCTCCTGCTTTTTCCCCCAGTGTGCCCCCGATGCTGCGGAGCCGGTGATCCTGAGGCCCGAGGAGATAGAGGTGCTCAGGCTCGTCGACCTGCTCGGCATGCAGCAGGAGGAGGCGGCGGAGGCGATGGGGGTCTCAAGGAAAACCCTCTGGCGTGATCTCCACGAGGCGCGCCAGAAGGTGGCCGGGGCGATTGTCCATGGCAGGGCCATCATCATCGAGGGATGCGGCAGGAAGGGCGGCGGAGGGTGCCGTTTCGGGGCAGGCGGCCCGCCCGACCGGGGTGTCGGGCCGGAGTGAGCAGGGCCACACCTTTTTTTGATCTCCTGCACTACTCCTCTCCTATGTACGGCATCTCCACCTATGCGCTCAACACCCACCCTCTCAACGAGGCCCTCGAGATGATCTCCGGGCTGACCGGATATGCGGAGATCATGGACGAAGGCTGCCATTTTCTCCAGAGTCCCGAACCCCTCCAGTCGTACAGCCTGCGCTATTCCATCCATGCCCCTTCGCGCAGCGTCAATATCGCAAGCACGCTCGAACCGATCAGGAAGGCGAGCGTCGAAGTGATCGACGACTGTTTTGCCATCGCCGCAGAGGTCGGCGCCGATGTGGTCATTCATCCGGGGTATTTTGCATGGGAGACCGACATAGAGCGGGCGCGGCGCCAGTTTCACCGCTCCATCGAGGAACTCTCCGGCATGGCGCAGGAGCGCTCGATCCGGTACTATGTCGAGAATATGGCATGGGAATATTTCCTGCTCAGGACGCCCGACGAACTCCCCCTGCCCGAGGGTCCCGGGTTCGCCCTCGATGTCGGCCATGCGCATATCATGGGTTGCCTCCCCCAATTCCTGAAGGAGCGGATCGATCATTTCCACCTCCATGACAACGATGGCCGGTCTGATACCCATCAGGCAGTGGGGGCGGGCACGATCGATTTCGCCGCGGTGATGGAGGCGGTCGGCATGAGCGGCATCGACCCGGTGATCGAGGTGGGGAGCATCGAAGGGGCGATTGAGAGCTTTATCGTTCTTGACCAGATTTGCTGAGAGATATTCGACAAATATACTTTTGAGATTATTTCTGGCCGTTCCGGCACGAACAACATCTTTTTTATAGAGGATTCACTCACTATTGTAATGCATCTGTGGTTCCGTCAGCAGAACCCGGCCTTGAAATGGGCAGGGAGTTGTCCAGACGCGGCCCGGTGTGCATGATCGCCTCGGTGGCATAGCGGTATCGCGCTTCCTTGGTAAGGAAGAGGTCGCGGGTTCGATTCCCGCCCGAGGCTCTAAGAACTAATGTTCCTATTCCCTTTTTGAAAAGAATTTTTTCAGGCTGATGTTGCTCAGATGAAATCTTGCAATTTCTCACATGCCGGGTTCAGGCTCCCTGGCGAGTGACGCCGCTTCGTCGAAAATGTGCTCTCCCATCGCCTCTGGCAGATGCTGCATCTGCAGCACAGCGGACGGTTTTACTGACCTCGTACGTCAGGCCGCCTGCCCATCTGCCCTGGCGCACAGGTTAAGGTCGCTCAGATTTGTTTACGAAAGAAACAGGCAGAAGGCGAAAAATTATATTGCGTCCGGTATAATCCTCTGCCAATGGATTGGTCTGACCATTCGGACGAGGCGGTTTCCTCATTGCAGGCAAACCTGCTTCTCGTCGCCCTTGCGATGATCCTTGCGGTCCTTGTTCTCCTCATGTTCCATCTCCCGTCCCTCGATCTCGACATGGCAGGAGCGCCCTGCATCTTCGAGATCGTCGCGATCAATCATATCGATGAGGACACGCATACGCTCAACTACGACAGCCGCGTCACGCTCAGGTACAACAGCACGCCGACCTCCATGGACCTCAGCGACCCTATCGATCTGATGCGGTGGTACCTCGGAACCCCCGAGGACAACGCCGACCGGACGACCGAGTATGCCAAGAACGACCTCTCGGCGAAGTTCTACAGGAACGACGAGCCGATATCCGCCAGAATCCCGACGATGTATGCGCATGAGTTTATCCAGACGCACCATTACGGCGTCCAGACCATGAACGGCGAGGGCAGCCGCTGGTATCCGGGCCGACCTATCACCATCGACTTCACCGACGGCACCTTCAGGCCCGGCGACGTCGTGTGCGTCGAAATCTATTCGAACACCGACGGCCGGCTCATCTCGGCCGACACGTATACCGCATGACGGCGCGGGCGGCCAGACGCGCCACCCGCAGGGGTTCGGGAACCCTTCCCTCCAGGGTGAACGCATCGACGAGTTTTCCCGCCGTATCGTCGTCGATCCCGGCCGGTCTGATATACGCGGTATACCCGTTTGAAAGGTGAAGAGGCAGCCTCCCCCCGAGGCGGCGGTATGCCGCCGCTCTCTCTTCGTCGCCGGGAAAATGGGCGGCGATCTCCTCCTCAAGCCCCTCCGAATCCTCGTAAGTCACCACGACCACCGGCACTCCCGTGGCTGCATGCACCGCTGCCGGGTCGATGATATTGTACCAGGCGATGATGCAGCCCGAGAGCATGATCAGGTTGACGTCCTCCCGCTCGAAGTCGAAAAAAAGGGCGATCACCGCCGCCGTCGCATCCATGCCGCCGACCGTCACCTCTCCGATCTCGACGCCATCGATCACGCGATCCCTGCGCATCACCACGCCGGCCAGCACCGACCGGTCCCGTCCCCTGAAACTCTCCGCGATCCCGAGCACGCGCAGCCCTTTCTTTGCGACATGCATGGAAGCACTTATGATTATGGATTTTTTAATAATACCTCAATGGAGATCGAAAAAGATCAGGTGTGCATCCTCATCCCCACCCTCAACGAGGCCCCGACGATCAGGGACCTTGTCCGGGCCTTTCGCGACCGGGGCTACCGCCGCATCCTGGTGATGGACGGCAACAGCACCGACGGCACGGCCGCGCGTGCAGAAGAAGCCGGGGCCGAAGTCCGGCTCCAGAGCGGGAAGGGAAAGGGCAACGCCGTCATCGAAGCCGCCGGGATCATCGATCTCCCCTATGTGCTGATGCTCGACGGCGACGGAACCTATCTTCCCGAAGACGCCGAAAAGATGCTCCTGCCTCTCTTCTCAGGCTTTGACCATGTCATCGGCAACCGTCTGGCCTTCCCGGATTCGCGCGCCTTCACCCGCCTGAACCTGACCGGAAACCACCTCATCAACCACTTCTTCAGGCTCGCCCACGGGCGCGACCTCAGCGACATCCTCTCGGGCTACCGGGCCTTCACCCTCCGCTCCCTCAGGGAGATGAACCTGCGGGAAGCCGGATTCGAGATCGAGACAGAAATGGCCGTGCAGGCGGTGAACCTCAACCAGCAGATCGCCGTCGTCCCGGTAAGATATCTGGAGCGCCCGGGCACGCCGACCAAACTCCATCCCCTCCAGGACGGCATGCGGATCCTCTCGGCGATCTACCGGTTCGCAAAGACGAACAACCCGCTCTTTTATTTCGGTCTCATCGGCGCCTGCCTCACCCTTGCCGGCGGGGTGCTGGCGATCTACGTGCTCGTCGAGTGGCTCAACCACATCGAGCACATCCCCCTCACCATCCTCACTGTCCTCTTAATCATGGTCGGGATCGAGATCTTCATGTTCGGGGTGATCGGCGACATGCTCCTCGCCTTCCACCGCGAGGTGGTCCGGGAGATTCAGCGGATGCAGCCGCCGAAAAAACCTGAATAGGCGATCACGCGGCAGGCGTGCTCGGCAAGGGAGGTATAGAGATATGCCTCCTCCACACTCTTTCCTGTAGCAAACGTGCCGTGACCGCGCGCGATCACGAGACGGCCGTCCCTGCCGAGCGCCGCCGCCACGTTGTCGGCCAGCTCCTGCGTGCCGGGCGCACCGCCGACCACCGGAATCACCGGACAGAGCATCTGCCCCTCGGAGTCACGCGGGACCACCCGGTCAAGGGCAAGGGAAGCCGCCACTGCATAGGGGGGGTGGGCATGCACGATCGCCCGGTGCTGTGAACAACGGTAGATCGCCTGATGCACGCGGTACTCGCTCGATGCTCCGGCCGGTGCCGGCCCCTCAAGGGGTGCAAGAACCAGGTCGCCCGGGTCGTCGAGGTAGGTCCCGGTGCCGGTGATCATAAACCCCTCATCTTCTCTCCTGCTCATATTCCCGAAATTTCCACCGACAAGCCCTTCGGTAAAGAGCCTCACGCCAATTCTTACAAAATCTTTATCCTGCATTCTTCGCACCTCTTTTTTCCGCAGAACTCTTTTGCATACTCGACGATCCAGCCGTGCGCCTGTGCGTGGGCAGTCGCCTCTGCCGGCAGCACCCGCTCGAACAGATCTTTAAGATCCCGGTACGATCCTGAAATCCCCATGCACCCGCAGATGCGTCTGGTATATGCATCGATCACAAACGACGCCCGTTGAAATCCATAGCAGAGGATGCTGTCCGCCGTCTCTTCGCCGACGCCGTGCACCGCAAGAAGCGCTTCCCGCAGGTCTGCCGTCGGCATCTCTCCAAGCGCCCGGATACCGCCCGATTCCTGCACCATCAAAGAGACTGCCTTCAGACGCCGCGTTTTCACCCGATAAAACCCTGCCGGGCGGATCTGCTCCTCGATCGTGGCGGCATCGGCAGCTGCAATCCCCTCTGTCGAGCAGATGCCCGCCTTACTGAGGTTCTCAAGCGCCTGCTCCACATTCTCCCAGCGGGTCTGCTGGGTGAGCACCGCACCGATGATCACCTCTTCAGGAGAGGCGTCCCACCAGACGATCCTGCCGTAGCGCCGTTCAAGAAGATCCAGAAGCACCGATACGCGCTCTTCCGGGCTCATAAAAAAAATAAACAGGTTTTTCCGGCCGTCGCAGTCCGGTTCTTACTCTTCGATCAGGGGTTTGAGGATCTGCTCGAGGGTGTCGGCGCGGGTAACCCCTTCGAGTTTATGCATGACGATGCCGTCTTTCTCGATGATCAGCGTCGGGACCACCCTGATACCGTACTTCGTCGCCGCCTCCATGTTCTGGTCCACGTCCACCTTCCTGATCTCGACGCTGTCACCGAGTTTCTGTCCGAGTTCCTCGAGGATCGGCGTCTGCATCTTGCACGGCCCACACCAGGTCGCAAAAAAGTCCGTCAGTACTGGTTTGCTCATTATTCTCCCTCGGTTATGCATGATCATCGATCAGAGAAGTTAAAATTGTTTCGAGGGTCCCGGCGTCGGTGAGGCGTTCAAAGCGTTTCACGACCAGTCCGTCTTTTTCGATCACGATCGTCGGGACGGTCACCAGCTGGTATTTCGCAATCAGGTCCCGCCTCTCGCCGACGTCGATCTTCCTGAATTCAACAGCATCCCCGATGCGAGCCGCCAGTTCGTCGACGATCGCCGTCTGCCTTGTGCAGGGCTCGCACCACGCCGAGAAGAAATCGATGAGCACCGGCCTTCCCATGATCTGCCGGGTGGGAAAAAAGAGAAGATAAAGGTATCAGATCTATTTCGAGAGGATCGCCATGATGATCTTTCCGTACGCCGGCCGCGTCACCAGCACGCCGATGAGCACGCCGAGGATCGTGATGATCGCAAAGCCCCGCAGGGTCGAGAGGTCCATCAGGGCAAGCGGAAGCATGGCGATGAAGGTGGTCGATGCGGCCACGACGATGATCCCGAGGGCCCGCGCCAGTCTCTTCAGATAGACGCTCGGCGAGGGCACCCGTCCCTCGTAGAGCACCTCATCGGTGATGACGACCAGCTGGTCGATGCCCGTACCCATCACGGCGATGATACCGGCGATCGAGGCGAGGTCGAGCTGCTGGATATAGCGGGCAATCCCGAGCAGGATGATGATCTCGGCGAGGTTGATCGCGATCATCGGGAGGACGATGCTCGGCTCGCGGTACCTGAAGTAGACCACAACGCCGACGACGATGAGGGCCAGGGCCGCTGCGGCAAAGGCGACGATCTTGAAGTAGTCCCCGAGCGTGGCCGAGACCGAACCAGAGCCCGCCACGGTCACGTCCACCGGCAGGGCGCCGGCACGCAGGTGGATCTCGAGGTTCAGGGCGTCCTGCATGCCCGCATCCCCGGTGCCGGTGGAGGCGCGGAGTTCGCGGATCGGTTCCACTTTCAGTTTTGCGGCAAGGTCCGGGGAGAGCGGTGCCGAGTAGACCGTGGTGTTGTCCAGGAGCATGATCAGCTCGTGGTTGTCAGGGTCATTGACGGCATTGGAGGAGATCGCCGCCTCCCTGAACGATACTGCTCCTGCTTCGCTGAGGGTGAACGCGACGCCCCACATGTCCGATCCCGGCGGGTAGACGGTCGGGACCGACACACTGGTGACGGCGTCGCCGAAGAGCACATGCTGGCTCTCGCTGCCCGCGGTCTGGACCCTGATCTCGAACTTGCCCTGCTGACCGACGACCTCGTTCGCCGTCGCCATGTCGACGCCTGCAAGTTCGACGCGCACATAGCGCGTGACGCCGTTGAGGCTGGTCAGGATGTTCACCCGGGCGTCCTTGGTGCCGAGGCTGTTGACCTTGTTTTCAAGGATGCGTTTTACATCCTCAGCAGTCTCCTTTGAGACGCCGGGGTTGTAGGTGACGATCGTCGCACCTTCTGCCAGGAGGATTGGCTGGAGTTCTTCCTGAGATAATTTCTTTCTGATCTCGATCTGATCGTCTGCGGCGACGATCACCTCGGTGTCCAGGGTCCGGCTGAGGTTCTCTGCCAGACGGTCGATGGACCGGTCGGTCTGGACGGTGAGCACCTCTGCCTGGAACTCCATCTGGAGCCAGGAGCCTTCCTGGAGGTCGAGGCCGTACTGGAGGTTGGTCGTGAATTTCCCGTCCTCAAAGTGAGGTCCGATGGCGACAATGGAAGCGGCGACCAGGACGACAAGGAGGACGACACGCCAGTCGCTCATCAGTTTTCTGAGGGTATCGTTGCTCATGTGCGTCTCCCCTGTTTCATCGCGTAATCTTTGAGGATGCCGGCGTTGAGCACCCAGGTGTTCATCAGGTCAACAAAGAGTCCGATCAGCAGGACCGCCGCGATCTGGAAGATCACCTCGACCTGCCCGATGGCGGTGACGACCAGCATCGCAATGACGGCGGCGATGGTCGTGGTCGTCATGATGATCCCGGTCCTGTAGGCGCCTGAAAGTTTCTCTTCGATCTTTCCCTGTCGCTTTAACAGGCGTGTTGTGAGGAGGACGTCGCTGTCGACAGAATACCCGACGAGCATCAGGAGCGCAGCGGTCGTTGAGAGGGTCAGCGGGATGCCGATGACGTTCATGATCGCTGCCGTGATGACGATATCGGAAAAGGCCGAGAGCACAATGGCGACCGATGGGACGAAACTCCTGAAGGCGATGAAGACGACCAGCGCCATCCCGATGAACGAGAAGACGAGCGCAATGAGCGCCTGCTGCTGGAGCGCGGCGCCGAAAGCCTCGCCGATCTGGTCGATCTTCGCCTCGGGGTAGCGGTCGTTCACCTTTTCGCTGAGAACTCTGTACTGGTCATCGGACATCGGGCCGAATTTGAGGTATTTGCCGCCGCCCAGTCCTTCACCGACACTTTCCAGAGGGAACCCGGAAAAATAGCTCTCGATCTCTGCGACGCTCTCGTCCGTTATGATCGTCACAGCTGTGCCACCGGCGAAATCTATGCCCGGCGTAACCGGCATCCCGGTGCTCACCCAGTTTACGGCGAGCAGGACGAGGGCCAGCAGAAGCACGATAAGAGGCACCGCCACCATCTGCTTCGGGGGATATTTATTGACATCATAGGTAGCAAAACCCATATCTACGTACTCTGCCGTATAGGGGATTAAATATTTGGATATCCCCTGTTGCACCGTTATTATCAGGAATACCAGAAGATCGGATCGGCATTATTCAGGTTTTGGGTTGTTTTACGTTCCGGGGCCCGGAAGGAATGAGACGAAATCGGAACTTATTTATAATGTACAATTCTACACTCCGTCATGCGGTCCCCGGCCGATTTCAAGAAGGAGATTGAGGCCCGCCTGAAGAAATATCTCTCCCGGGACAGCACGGGTATTCGCCACGAGGTGCTTGCTTTCTTTGTCAGGATAAAGTCAGCGACGATACCTGAACTCTATACCCGGCTTTCCGAGACCTTTGCGATCAGTTACCACTCTGTGGCCTCGATGGTTGGTATCATCGCTTCGCGGATGGGCATCCTGCACGTGAAGAGAGATATGGACGGAGCAAACGCGGTCTATCAGATCAAGGAAGATTATGTGTGCATGGTCGCCCGTCTGCTCAAATGCGGCTGACCCGACGATCAGAACTATTTTACCTTTTCCTGCGTCCAGATATAAAGGATGATAAGGCCCCGGAGAGATTTCTCTTCTGAGAAGATCACGGTTTCAGACGATGTAATTACGTATATCGAAAAAAAGCACTCGGATTTCCGGGTATCCACATCCTGCGGCGGTCCGATCCTCATGCCCGTCTCGATGAAACCACCGAAAAATACCGACGTGCAGATCAGGGCCGGCAGCCACCGCATCTATGTATCGATGTACCAGGCGCCATATATCGATACGATCGACATGACGCTTATTCCATTCTATGAGCATGACTGACCATGCCGTTTGAAGAACTGCCCCATCAGGCCGATGTCCGCGTGCGCGTCACGGCAGATTCCTGCGACGCTCTCTTTGCAGAGGCGGCCAGGGCGATGTTTTCTATCATGTACGTCGCTTGCGGGGAGGGTGGGATCGAGCGGCGGGTCTCGGTGAGCGCCCCCGACATGCCCCAGCTGATGGTCGACTTCCTCTCAGAGCTGATCTTTATCGCGGAGGTCGACCGGGTGGTCTTCTCGTCGTTCGAGGTCACGGTGAAGGGCACGGCGCTTGAAGCCGTGGCCCGCGGCGAAGCCTTCGACCCCGACCGGCACCGGGGCGGGATGGAGATCAAGGGCATATCCTATTCCGGGCTCAGGTTCTTCCGTGACGGGGAAGAGTTTTGTAGTGAGATACTCTTTGATGTGTGAGGTGTTCTGATGCTTGCGGGGATCGAGAGGATCGATGAGGTGGAGTGGGAAGTACCGATCGGGTACGTTCCCGGCATGCGGGTTCCGGGCCGCTTTTTTCTCTCGGAAGATCTTTCTGAGACGCTTGAGGTCGGGGCCGTCCAGCAGCTGGCAAACGTGGCCGTCCTTCCCGGGATCGTGCGCTATTCCCTTGCCATGCCGGACATCCATTCGGGATACGGCTTTCCCATCGGAGGGGTCGCGGCATTCGAGCAGGAGACCGGGGTGATCTCCCCGGGCGGCGTCGGCTACGATATCAACTGCGGGGTGCGCCTGATCGCCACCCCGCTGACGCCTGACGACATTAAAAATCCCCGCGCCCTGATCGAAGCGCTGTTTACCACCGTGCCGACAGGGGTGGGTGCGGAGAGTGAGATGCGCATCTCCCCGCATGACCTCGAGGAGATCATGGTTGAGGGCGTCAACTGGGCTGTTGCCGCAGGCTACGGCACCGAAAATGATGCTGCCCACTGCGAGGAGGGGGGAAAGATGCCGAACGCAAACGCTGCGCCGGTATCGAAAAAAGCCTGCCAGAGGGGGATGCCCCAGGCCGGGACCCTCGGATCGGGCAACCATTTTCTTGAGATCCAGGCGGTGGACGCCGTCTTTGACAACGAAGCGGCGCAGACCTTCGGCCTGAGCGCAGGGCAGATCTGCTTCATGGTCCACTGCGGTTCACGCGGCCTTGGCCACCAGATCTGCACCGATCACCTCCGGACGCTTGAGTCGGCAACGCGGCGATACGGGATCGAGATTCCTGACCGGCAACTCGCCTGCGCCCCGGTGCATTCGCCCGAAGGTGAGGCCTACTTCGGGGCGATGGCGGCGGCCGCAAACTATGCGTGGGTAAACCGGCAGGTGATCACTCACCAGGTCAGGACGGTGCTGAACCGGATGTACGGGATCGACTACGAGGAGATGCCGCTGGTGTACGATGTCGCCCATAACGTGGCCAAGATGGAAAGGCACAACACCGATAAGGGGCGCCAGACACTCTGCGTCCACCGGAAAGGGGCGACACGCGCCTTTGGACCGGGCTGCCCTGAAGTCCCGCAGGACTACCGCGCCGTCGGCCAGCCGGTGATCATACCGGGGAGCATGGGAAGTGCGTCCTACGTCCTTCATGGGACGAATACCGCCATGGAAAAGACCTTCGGAAGCACCTGCCACGGGGCCGGCAGGGTGATGAGCCGGACGAAAGCGAAGAAGGCGACGCCGGGCAGCGAGGTCAGGAAGGATCTGCTGAAACAGGGGATCATCGTCAGGGCGACGAGCGACGCCTCGATCGCCGAGGAGGCCCCTGATGCCTACAAGGAGAGTTACAAGGTGGTGGATGTGGTGCGGCGCGCCGGCCTCTCGCTGCCGGTGGTGCGCCTCCGCCCGATCGGGGTGATCAAGGGATGATTGCAAAAGCGGCGATCCTCTGGGACGAGCCCGGGACGTTCAACCGGTTTGTGAACGAGTGCTGCGGGATCTGCTGCGACCACGTCAACCAGCACCTGATCGCCTCCCCCTTCTATCGGGGGCGGTATGTGGCTCTGGTCGTCCCGACGGGGTTTGGAAACCCGCGCTACTCTCGCCTGCTCCCGGGCCTGCGGGCGGCGGCCCCGCGGATCAGAAGATTTGTCGAGAACGGCGGGCGTCTCCTGGTCTTCGGAGCCGCAGACGAGCGGCCCGGCGCCTACGACTGGTTGCCCTTCCCGGTGGAGTACAGGCACGAGTACAGAGAGAGAGCACTCAGTTTCCCGGGCAGCACGCCATATGGCTCTCTCATCGACGGCTACGATGCCGGGGCCGTCGAGACCGACGGTGTCTTTCCCGTCCATGGCGGCGAGACGGTCGCCGAGACGCCTGAGGGCGAGGCGGTCATCATCGCAAAAGAGATCGGCGAGGGTGCGGTTGTTGTCGCCACAACCCACGAATACCCGTCGGCAAAATTTATGGGCGCTTTCTGCACTGCGGAAAGAGAAACCTTATTTTAGAGAAGAGAGATGGAGTGTACAGGTGTAATCATGGATCAGTATATCATCGCTGCCTCTTCCACCCCCGCGGATCTCGTGCCGGTCGTTATGGCGGTTCACCACCTTCTCAACCGCCTGCCGGTGACGGCTCGTTCCCGGGATCAGCCCGGCATCCGTATCGAGGAGGGAAGGGTGGTCGATGATCGCTACACCGGTCCGGTGCTCGAAGCGGCGATCGCCGAGAACGCCGTTAAAAAAGAGGTCCCGGTCTCCGGGCCGTACCGCGGCGTGCCTGTGGTCGTTGCCCCGGTCAGGGACGGGTCGGGTGCGGCGATCGGCGCCATCGGTGTCGTGGATATCACCGGCATCTTCGACCTTGCCACACTCATGGAGCACCATTCAGCGATCCTCCAGCAGGTCTGCGGGAAGGACCCCTGTCCTCTCCCGTCGGAGTCTGTCTCTGCCAGAAGGTAATAGCATGAACGACACGATACAGCAGGTCTTCAGAATTCTTGAGTCTGCCGATGGCCCGATCACGGCCGATGAGATCAGCAGGGAGCTCGGGATCCCCAGGTCGGCGGTCTCCCATCATATCAAGGAACTCAGGGAGAGCGGCCATGATATCGAGTCCTCTCTCGATGCGGGATACCTTCTTGTCAGGAGTGCCGGCCCCATCACGCCTGAGGGGATCAAAAAAGTGCTCAGGACCTCCTTTGTCGGCGTCGACACGCGCTACTACGAGAGCGTGGGGTCCACGAACTGGGCGGCGAAGAAACTCTGCATGGAGACCGATCCCGCCCTCCTTAACGGGACCGTGGTGGTCGCCGAGGAGCAGACCGGGGGGTTCGGAAGGCTCGGGCGGGCGTGGGCCTCACCGAAAGGCGGCATCTGGGCAAGCATCATCTTAACGCCGAAGATGCCGGTGGACTCGCTCTTCATGATCATGATGGCGGCCTCGATCTCGGTGGCCCGGGCGATCAGGCGGAAATACGATCTCGGCGCCCTGATCAAGTGGCCAAACGACGTATATATCGGGGATAAAAAGGTGGCCGGGCTGCTGCTCGAACTCTCGGCCGACGGCGACGAGATCCATTACTGCCTCCTCGGCATGGGCATCGACGCAAACGTGGACGTCGGGGAACTCTCTCCGGAACTTCAAAAGAGCGTCACCTCGATCAAGGCCGAACTCGGCCACGATATCGACCGCGCCTCCCTGCTTGCCATGATCCTGCGGGAGTTTGAGAGCCGGTATATGATCGTCCAGAGCGGGGAGTACGAGCCGATCATCAGGGAGTGGAAGAGCCTCTCCCTGACGCTGGACAACCGCGTCTCGATCCGGACGGCTCGCAAGTCCTTCGAGGGCGTGGCGATCGATATCGACCAGCACGGCGCCCTGATCATCCGCAGGGACAACGGGCGCATCGAAAAAGTGATCGCAGGGGACTGTGTGCATCTGTAAGGGTTGCTGATGTACGGAGACGAGCGGCGTTCCCGGATTATCGCAGAGTCGGCAGGCTTTATCGCCCTGATTGCCGCGGGCTCGTGGGTCTCAATCCCGTTTTTCCCGGTCCCGCTCACCCTTCAGACCTTCTTTGTCCTCCTCGCCGGTGCGGTGATGAAGCGGCGGGCGGTCGTGCCGGTCGGGCTCTACGTGCTGCTCGGGGCCCTGGGCCTCCCGCTCTTCCACAACGGGACGGCGGGAATCGGTGTTCTTTTCGGGCCGACCGGGGGTTTCATTCTTGGTTTTATCGCTGCCGGCCTCGTGGCAGGAATTGCCTATGAACATCAGTCAGACCGGATCAGGATCGCGGGGCTTGCCGCCGCATCGCTTCTGATCTATCTCTTCGGGGTCTTGTGGCTCGCCCTTTCGACAGGGATGGGCATCGCGGCGGCGATCGTGATCGGCATGGTTCCCTTTCTGCCGGGCGACGCCGTCAAGGCGGCAGCGGTGTTTTATGTCGCCAGACGGTTGCAATGATCGCACTTACGGACGTTCGCCACCAGATCCTCGCCATCCCCTCCCTCATCCTTCCTGAGGGAACGACCGCGCTCATCGGCCCGAACGGCAGCGGGAAGTCCACACTGCTCTCCCTGCTTGCCGGGCTGCATCTCCCGCAGGAAGGGAGCGTCCGCTTCGACGGCCGACTGCCCAGGGAGGTCGAGATCGGATGGGTCGACGAGTTTCCTGATCAGAGCATCCTCTTCACCTGTGTTTTCGACGAGATCGCCGGACCCTCCCGGTTTGCCTGCCTTCCCTGCGGGGAGACTGAGCGGCGTGTCGGCGAGGCCGCCACCCTGGTCGGGATCGAGGGGCTGCTTACGCGGACGGTCAGGGATCTCTCCGGCGGCGAGCGGGCCCTTGTGGCCCTCGCAACCGCCTTGTCCTCCCGCCCTGAGGTGCTGGTCCTCGATGAGTTCGACTCGCACCTTGACGAAGAGACGGCAGGGGAGGTGGAACGGGCGATCGGCGCCTGCCGGTGCCCGTATGTCGTCAGGTGCACCCAGGACATGGAGGCGGCGTCCCGCGCCGATATGGTTGTCTTCCTCAAGGAAGGGTCGGTCGTCCATGCCGGTCCGCCCGCAGAGGTGTTTCTGGCACTTGAAAAGACCTGTTTCTACCCTGACCTCTGGAGGTGCGGTCGTGCAGGTGGCGCTTGAAGAGATCGCCTTCTCCCGCAGAGCGTTCACCCTCGCCTGTTCTGGTGTCTTTGAAGAGGGGATCCATCTTGTCACCGGCAGGGTGGGGAGCGGGAAGACGACGCTTGCTCTCCTCCTCGCTGGCCTTTTGCAGCCAGACGCCGGGAGCGTGCGGCGCGAGGGCGTCGGAACGATGACCCTCTCCTTCCAGAACCCCGAGTACCATGTCACCGAAGCGGCGGTCAGGGCGGAGATCGCCTCCTATGGTGCGGACCCGGACGCCGTTGCCGGACAGTGCGGTCTTGCCGGCCGTATCGACGACGACCCGTTCCACCTCTCCCGCGGCGAACTCAAGCGGCTTCATCTTGCCTGTGTCTTTGCCCGCGCATGGGATCTGCTGATCCTCGACGAGCCCTTCAGTTCGCTCGACTGCGTGCAGAAACGGCATCTCTGCCGTTGGCTGGAGGAACGCGATGCCGGCATCACCGTGATCTTCACCCATGAACGCCAGGTGCTCCCGCGGGTCGACTATATCTGGGAGGTCGCAGACGGCAGGGCGGCGTGTCTCGGCCCGGTCCCCGGGGCGATCGGCCGCTGGCGGTATGCACCGCCGTACCTGAGGCGTGCACTCGAAGATGGACGCATGCCTGCCAACATCAGGTTCGAGGACGTGAGGGAGGCGAGATGAAAGATGCACGACTGAGGGTGTTCTGCACCCTCGCCCTCTCGCTTGCCGCCTTTACCTCGGTGGCCGGGGCGGCCCTCGTATGCCTCTGGTGGACCATCTTCAGCCGGCGCCGGGAGTCCCTGCCCGCACCGAAAACCATCGCCCTCGTCGCTGTCCCCCTCGTCGTTGCCGCCGTCGCCACCGAGATCGCCTCGGGCGGCGGGTTCTCCTATCTTTTCCGGCTCTCGGCCGTATTTCTCGTGGCGTTCTGGGCATATGGCGAACGGGTGCCGGGCGAGCTGCTCGGCGCAGGGGCGTCTCTCGCCGGCAACCGCATCGGGTTCGATCTCGGTCTTGCCGGCGAGATGGGCATGGAGGCCCTCGCCTCGCTCGAAGAGGATATCGCCCGGATACGCATGGCCCTCGAGCTCAAAGGTAAAAAATGGGGTCCGGGCATGATCGTCCCCTTCGGGCGTGCGATCCTGCACGCACAGATGCGGCGGTCGGCTGAGCGCGCCGTTCTTCTGGCCGTTCGGGGATACCGGGGCGGGGGTTCGATCTGCCCCTCTTTCACCCGCACGCGAGCCGATTACGCTGCGACTGTTCTCGCAGGAATCGTTGTATTTCTCTCTTTTGTACCTCTTAGTGATGTATTTATATGATCAGAATGAAAAATTGAGAGGCTTGTGGATATTTGAGAGCCCCGAGGTATTCAGATGAGTGCTGCCAGTCCTAAACGAGTTCATATTACCGATACGACGCTCAGGGATGCCCATCAGTCGCTCATCGCCACCCGAATGAGAACAGAGGACATGCTTCCTCTGGCTCGTAAGATGGATGATGTGGGCTTCTTCTCCCTTGAGGCATGGGGCGGGGCGACCTTTGACAGTTGTATCCGCTTTCTGAACGACGACCCCTGGGATCGCCTTCGCGATCTGAAGGCCGAACTCGACAAGACGCCGATCCAGATGCTCCTGCGGGGTCAGAACCTTGTCGGCTACCGCCACTATCCGGACGATGTCGTGGAGCGGTTCGTGGACGCCGCATATAAAAACGGCGTGGATATTTTCAGGGTCTTTGACGCCCTCAACGACGTCCGGAACATGGAGAAGGCGTTTTCCAGCGTGAAAGCGGCCGGCGCCCATCTCCAGGGTACGATCTGCTATACGACGAGCCCGGTGCACACGACGGCGAAGTTCATCGAGATGGCCGAGGACCTCTCAGCCCGCGGCTGCGACTCGGTCTGCATCAAGGATATGGCCGGGCTGATCATGCCTGGAGCGGCCCGCGACCTCATCGCCGGGATCAAGGAGCGCATCGATATTCCGGTCTGTCTCCATTCCCACTCGACGAGCGGCGTGGCGCCGATGAGTTATCAGGCGGCAATAGATGCCGGCGTCGATATCCTTGACACGGCGATGTCGCCCTTCGCCCTGGGCACCTCGCAGCCGCCGACCGAGAGCGTGGTCGCATCGCTGATGGGGACCGACCGCGAGACCGGGATCGACCTGCACGCCCTTCATAAGGTCAGGGACCTCTGCGTGCGGCTGCGGGAGAAATATCAGGGGCTCCTCGACCCGATCTCAGAGCGCGTCGATTCCGACGTGCTCATCTACCAGCTGCCCGGCGGGATGATCTCGAACCTGGTCTCGCAGCTGAAAGAGCAGGACGCCCTTAACCGCCTCGAAGAGGTGTTTGTGGAGATCCCGCGGGTGCGACAGGACCTCGGTTACCCCCCGCTGGTGACCCCGACCTCCCAGATCGTCGGGACGCAGGCGGTGCTCAACGTCCTGATGGGCGGGAAGCGCTACGGCAACGTCACAAAGGAGGTCAAGGACTATGTGCGGGGGCTGTACGGACGGTCGCCGGCAGCGATCTCCGATGAGATCAGGGGGATCATCATCGGGAACGAGGACGTGATCACGGTCCGCCCGGCCGATCTCCTTGAGCCGGCCTATGAAAAGATGCGCGAGCAGGCCGAGAAGGACGGTCTTGTCCGCAAGGAGGAGGACGTCCTCACCTACATCCTCTATCCGGCGATCGCCCCGTCGTTCCTGAAAGGTGAGCGCAAGCCCGAGGGGATCCCGGAGAGAAGGGCGGCCGCCGCCACCTCCTCTGCCGATATCCCGAGCTTCATGGAGGTCGAGGTCGACGGCGAGATCTTCTCGGTCAGGATCGTCTCGGTGGAGGGGAGTGCGGTCGACTCGGGCTCCAGGGCCGCCGGGACCGAACTGCCCAGAGGGGAGATCGCAGGCGGGATCAAGTCCAACATGCAGGGGATGGTCCTCGAAGTGCGGGTGAGCCCGGGCGTGCAGGTAAAGAAGGGCGACGTCCTTCTGGTGCTTGAGGCGATGAAGATGGAGAACCCGATCTATGCCCCTGCTGACGGCAAGGTCAAGGAGATCTTCGTGGACTCCGGGGATGTCGTCCAGAACGGGGATGTCCTGATGGTGGTCGAATGATGCTCTCTCTTTCTGTGGTCCTATGAGATATTTTGAGAAGGTACTCATCGCGAATCGCGGCGAGATCGCGATCAGAGTGATGCGGGGCTGCCGCGAGCTCGGCATCGAGACGGTCGCCATCTACTCGACGCCGGACAAAAACGCCCTTCATGTGAAGTATGCGGACGAGGGGTTCTTTGTGGGCGAAGCCCCGCCGCAGAAGAGCTATCTCAACATGGAGCGGATCGTCGAGATCGCCAGAAAGTCGGGCGCCGAGGCGGTGCATCCTGGCTACGGCTTCCTTGCCGAGAACGCGAAGTTTGCGAAGATGGTCGAGGAGGAGGGGCTCACTTTCATCGGGCCGTCGTGGCGGACCATCGAGATGATGGGCTCGAAGATCGAGAGCAAGCAGAAGATGCGGGAGGCCGGTGTGCCGGTGCTGCCGGGGACGCCCGGCGGGATCGCGAGCATCGAGGAGGCGGCGCGGGTCGCAGAGGAGATCGGCTACCCGGTGATCGTGAAGGCGAGCGCCGGCGGCGGCGGGATCGGGATGCACATCGTCAACAGCCCGGAAGAACTCGAGGAGGCGATCAAAGGGAGCATGAAGATCGCCGAGTCGGCCTTCGGGGATGCGACGGTGTTCATCGAGAAGTACCTGGTGAAGCCCCGCCATATCGAGTTCCAGGTGCTCGCCGACAACTACGGCTCCACCCTGCACCTCTACGACCGCGAGTGCTCGATCCAGCGCCGCCACCAGAAACTGGTGGAGGAGGCACCGTCACCGATCATGACCGACGAACTGCGTGAGCGGATGTCGGCCTCGGCGGTGACGGTCGCAAAGGCGTCGGGCTACCGGAACGCGGGCACGGTGGAGTTTCTCTACTCGGGTGGGGAGTATTATTTCATGGAGATGAACACCCGCCTGCAGGTGGAGCACACGATCACCGAGATGATCACGGGCATCGACCTGGTGAAGCAGCAGCTCGCTATCGCCTCGGGGCAGGACCTCTCCTTCGGGCAGGAGGACGTCTCGATCCGCGGGCACGCGATTGAGTGCCGGATCAACGCCGAGGACCCGATGAACAATTTCCAGGCCGATCCTGGCAAGATCGTCCGGTACCGCTCGCCCGGAGGGCCCGGCATCCGGGTGGACTCCGGGATCCATATGGGGTATACGATCCCGCCGAACTACGATTCGATGATCTCGAAGCTCTGTGCCTGGGGTCAGACGCGGATGGAGGCGATCGAACGGATGCGCAGGGCGATCTACGAGTATGTCGTCCTGGGGGTGAAGACGACCCTGCCCCTCCACCATGCCCTGATGCACAACCGCGAGTTCGTGCAGGGCCGGACGCACACCCATTTCCTCCAGGAGGAGCATATCGCCCAGAGCCTTCGCCGCTCCCTGCGCGAGGAGGAGACCAGAATGGCCACGCTCGCCGACTCCCTGCGGCAGGGGAAGGAGATGGCGGCGATCTCCGCCGCGGTGAACGTGTACATCAACAGCCGGAAGCGCTGAAGCCCTCCGGCCACAATAACCTTTATTAGTGAATCCATCATTGTTATACTGCACTTAGGTGCAAACAACCGCGCTGCGGTGGCCTAGCTGGTTAGGGCGCCAGACTCATAGGGTTTTGAGCAAAAAACGAAGCGCCCGGATCTGAGACATCTGGAGGTCGGGGGTTCGGATCCCCCTCGCAGCACTTTTACGGCATGTTTGAGTTCCAATTTTGAATTGCGACTTTTAAAAGGCTCCATTTGATATCTTGATCTTCGGTCGAGCTATATAACTCTGTCGATGGTGGGGGTGGGGTTTGATCGGTGGCGCGCAGGGTGGTATGCCTTGAATTGATCTTAAAAAGGAAGTAGGCAGTAGCACCTTCTCACCATTCAACCGGCCAAAATCAAGGGAGATAGTTATCGGCTGAAGGAGCGGAAGAAACAAGGCCTATTCTCTCACACGATCACGCTGTGATAGGCGATAGATTTATCATAGGAGGTTGGAAAATTAATTTTGTTACTTTTGGAGGAAAGATATCCCGTTGTTGACAGGCGAGAACGTCGGGCTCGATAGGGAACATCCGCTCTCAAAACAGCATAGCGAGAACAGGATCCGTCCTCGCTTTGAGTCTCTGGTCAAGCCCTACCTCGGCGATGGCTTCCTCCCGCAGGTGACAGTCCACCCCTCGACGGGGATGGGAAGAGGTACTGGGCGTGGAAGTCAGACTCGCCAACGATCCCGTATATGTGATGAACAACAGCGAGGAGGAGTTCTAGGGCCACGGGACAACGTCGTCGCGGAAACTCTCTGTGCGGGAGACCGCGGATTACATCGCAAACCGCAGACACAACAGGACCAAACCACAGCAAGGATATGGTGAGGAATGATGCATGATGATGCCGGGACAGACACTGCCTACCGTCCCTCGGACAGCATTCTTGTCATTGGAATCTGTTCACGTACAAAAGACACCACACCCGGAAACCCGGTTTATCCCACGGACAGCGGGATTGCACGGTTCATATCCGAAGGAAAAAAGGAATTCCTCCATCTGAAACGAAACGAGCTGAAACACAACCTCAACGATATCCTCTGGGGCAAGACAAAATTCGTCTCAGAACTCGCCATGAACAGAAACCTTGTCGAAGGGCCCGATTTTGCCGGGGAAGAGATTGGAAAATATCTCCCGGCACTCCGGCGCTACCAGGGGAAATTTTACTACCAAGGCCTCGGGGGAACAGAGGTTGCGTTCGAGACAGTGTACGGATCAGGCCATCACTTTCTCATCCTTTCCGGTCTGTATGGTCTGGTCACCCCTGATGAACCCATCCAACTCTATACCTGCCCCGTTGAGATAGAATCCGTGGAAGTCCAGACGTTCTGGAGAAAAATTGATACCCTCACTCGTATCCTGCTAGACTACATTCAACAGAACAATATCAAACGAATCTTCGACCTCAGCGGGAGACAGATCTACCGTGACCTGATCAACTGGGACTATGTACAGAAGAAATGTGGAGTCACGGTTCTCCACTGTCACTGCGAGGATGCTGCCGGTGACCCGGCCCTGGGAGACCTCGGCAGAGTCGCCAGGGAATACCTGTTTAAACAATCTGAAAAAAATCTCCTCGCTCTTTCCCCCGAAACACCCGTCAGATTCGACTGGGGGGAATGCACCTTCTCAGAAAGTGCAGATCCCCCACGGTACTATGCACATGAATCACCCCCTGGTATGCCGTTCGGTGACAGTTCAGAAGAGGACATCCAGAAGATCAGGGATTATATTAACTATCGACTCGACGAGTTCGAAAAACATCTTGTCAAATACCTCAAGGAAAAACAGGAACAACACAGAGATCTGATATATTCACTCGACATCGACAGGAGAAAAGCGGCAGAGATCCGGAAAAAAGCATACCTCAAGGAATTTCCCATGGAAGACAGTCTCGATCTCACCCTGATCGATTACCTTGAATATGGGGACTACCGTCAGATCATAAATGCCCGCTGGACCGTCTTCAGGCAGGATTTCGGGAAGCAGGATCGGTTTAATGAACGTTTTGAACAGATACGAAAACTCAGAAACAACATAAAGCACAACAATCCGGTCCCTCTCTCTGACCTCAAAGAGGGGGAGGCGCACCTCCTCTTCTTTGCCTCAGCATTTGACCGATACTGGAAAGTGAACCGACACCCTCGCTGAGATGGAAATCCGGAAAATGTATATGTACACAAAGGGGTGAAATCATCCGCCCCTTCCATAAACAATCCCGATCACCTCATTGATCACCCCCACCATCTCCCCCCTCTTCTCCATCACCTCGTCCCTGCTGTAGAACGAGATATGGGCGGCCCCGTTCCGCTCCAGCGAGAGCGTCCTGCAAAGATCGCCGATCCGCCCGATCACCTCCTCTGAATATCCCCTCTCCTCCATCAGGTCCCTGAACGCCCGGGTCACCGGGTTGTGAACTCTATTTCTGATATCTGAGACCTGGTTTGCCCACTGCCCCAGAGAAAGCGATTTCTCTGCATTGCCGAGCACCGCCTTCAGCGTGAACGGCAGCGCAGGAACCTTCTTTGATCCATCCCAGAAACGCCCCTCAACCCCTGACCCCGGCGCCGGGCAGAACCGTTCATCCTGCCTGATCCGCTCCCGCACCGGGCGGAGGACCTCCTCGTACAGCATCTTCTCCACCCCCTTCCCGTACTGGACCACCACCGGCCCGATATCATAGGACGCCCGTTCAGGCCCGGTAAACACGCTGTACAGAAGCCAGTCGCCGGTCCTGAAGACCGACCGCACCTCCTCGGAATTGATCCGCGGCAGGGCGATCACATGGGCGGCAAGTCCGGCGATCTCCTCCTCCATCTTCCGATAATCTGTATTTTCAGGATCGAGATCTCGCGCCCTTTTGAGGGCGGTGAGCGCCCTTTCGTACTCCATCAGGGCGGCATGACACTGTGCCATCCCTGCATAAGCCACCGACAACACCGGGTCATCTTCCACCGCGCGGGCATACCACTCGCACGCCTCCCGGGGATCCCCTTCCACAACATATGACCCTGCAATCAGGGTGAAGACCGCCGCCCGTTCCGGTCCGGCACCCTCACGCCCCGCGGCCTCCTGGAGCCAGACTCTCGCCTCCTCGCTCAGGCTGTCCTGGAGATATGCCTCCCCGATGAACCGGGCCGGGTCTCCCGGCAGGCCCAGCGCAGAAAACTCTCCGGCAAATTCCTCCAAGAACCGCGCCGAAAGACCCGGGTCTCCCCATCCCACTGTCTCGTAGATGATCGGCTTGATAACCTCGATATAATCATATCCCGGGAGTTTCCGCCCGCGTATCCCCGCAGATCTGAGGGCCAGGCGGATCGCCCCGGAGACCTCGCCGTCAACATCCCCAGACGTATGAGCCTTCAGCAGGGCGAGGGAGATCCAGGAGAACACCTTTGTATACGAATCCTCATGGGACAACTCCGCGGCCTTCTGCAGGAGATCGATCGCCTCCACACTCCTGCCGAAATGCCTGCAGAGGGTAGATTTTTCTGTATATCTTTCCGGCGTCGGACGAACTGCAAGGAGGCGGTCGATCCAGTGCATGGCATCCCCATACTGGAACGAAAGCATGGCAGTCTTCAGCCTCTGTCTGTATTTCTCCTCCCGCTCTCTCAGCTCGATCCCGCGGATCGTCCGGAAGTCCGGTTCATCCAGAGTCAGGGCAAATATTTCAAGCCTCTCTAGGGCGACGCGGAGGTGCGGATCATCAGGATCAGCCAGAGGCATATACTCAGTCAGGTGCTCATATTCGAGGGCATACTCGCCGGTCCGCCGACATGCCTCTGCAAGATTGTACTCCACCGAACCCCGGATCTCTGCCGGGAAGTGTCCGGCATCGGCGGCGATCCTGGCAACCTCCCGCCTGAACTGCTCGCAGTTACCGAGATGATGCCGCATCTCCGCGCAGTTCTTCCGCTCGACAAACTCCTTGTGCTGGCGCATCCCGGGCTCCAGTTTTTTTGTCAGTTTCAGCGCAATCTCGTACCATTTCAGGGCAGAACGGTAGTCCTCGTATTCCCGGTACGCCGTCGCAATGTCGTCTGCGAGAACATACTTCTCCTTCCCCTTCTTCTCACGCGAGAAGAGGTATTCCCCGACCTTTGCTGCGTGCTCGTAGAACCCGGCATAAAACAACCGGGTCATCTGCACGAGGTGAAGATGCGCCTCAGGGGAGCATTGCGCAAGGTCAGAGAGGTACTGCTCACCGATAGAAAACGGGTAATTGCCGTTGAGGACCCTGACCTTCTCATCGTGTGAAAGGGACAGAAACCATTCATATGCCGTGATCGTGGCGCTGTCCGTCTCAAACTTCCAGAGTTCGCGGGCCGCCTCAACGTCCGGATGAGGATCAGCGACGCTCCTCCCGAATAGCGCCCTCTCAAGGATCGCCTGGAACGGCAGGTTCAGACCGACGCACTCCATCAGGGACTGATCAGGCAACTGGGGGTCGCCGGATGCAGAAAACCTCCCCCTGAACCTGAGGTTCTGCACCACGAACCTGTTTGCTGCATGGAAAATATCGGCCGTAGATCCCGCCGCCGGAAAGAGCGTATCGTCCACGCCCATACCTGGACCATAGTAAAGTCCGCTCCCCTGATCGCTCATCTGCCTGCGGATCGCAAGGATCTCAAGATCGTTCTCGACCTCCCCCTCCGCCGCCTCAAGCCGCGCCTGCAGGTATCTGAGCTTGCTCTCCCTCTCCCGCCTGATACGATCGCTGGTATAACTGGAGACCAGGGAAGGGTTCTGAGAAAACTGCATGACCTCTTCGAGGGGATTTCCCCCGTTTTCAACGGCCCTCTCCATCACCTCAAAAAGACCCTTGGGCCCGGGCAGATCTGGATCAGAATACGCTATTTTTGCCGTCTCACCAAAGATCAGGAGAATCGTCTGCCTGACACGCTCCAGGACAGCAGGACTCTCCCGCACTCTCTCGAGCACGTACTTCGCGAACCCTGGATCGCGCTTCAGTCTCACCAGCATCAGGTTATCCAGGGCATGATCGATGAACCGGTCGCGCTTCTCCTCATGCGAGAGATCCTGCACCGAACAGAGAAACTCCCTGTCCGCCCGGACAGCATACGACTCCCAGAGAAAATCACGGACCGGAGATATATTGATCGTCATATCTCCATCAACAACGTCTGTTCTCATAAAGCAATCGAATAAACTTCCTGATACGAAAAAAAGGATCTCATATCCTTTAAAATCCCGGATCACTCAAAAAACGTATCACCATGCATATACCCCTCCCCTCCTGAGGTACTGCCCCTCATCAACATATGCAAAAACCCCGGACCCCAGCACCTCATCCAGGGAATATTTCCTGATCACCCGCCCTGTGTCGGTCTTCACGCGTCCCCCCGGCGTGACCATGAAATACGACCCCTCGATCATCGCCGAGGACTCAAACACCGGCAGGACACCGCCGCGCAGGATGACACCCGCGTGACGGTCAGCAAAAGCCCGGAACTCCGCGTCGGTCACCGAGAGATCGGCCACCGCCCCATCATTCTCCCCCCTGATATGGAGCATCTGCAGCACCTTCCAGCGGTCGGGATCGGTCCTCCTGACGAACCCGGTCATATCCTCATCCCGGGAAAGGGCGGTGACCGTCGTATTGATCTTCAATCTGATCCCGGTTTCCCTGATTGCATCGGAGAGACGGATACAGTGACCGACGTGCTGACCGTCTCCGCGGCCCAGGCGCGCCTCAGTCTCCTCGGAGGCCGAATCCACCGAGAGGGCGATCCAGTCGATATACCCCCTGTGCGTCCTGACCAGTTCAGGTGTCAGCCGCGACCCGTTTGTCGTGATTGAGACAGTCATCCCCAGATCATGAGCAACCCGGCAGTATTCGAAGAGCTGCGGGTGGAGCAGGGGTTCCCCGCCGGCAAAATTGATCTTCTCCATCCCTGCACCGACAAGACGGGTGAGGATCCTGCATCCTTCAGAGAAAGAAACTGGAGTTTCCCCGAGGTTCCGTGCAAAACAGAACCTGCACGAGTAGTTGCAGGCAGAGATCAGATGCCAGTTCACAGACCGGATCGTAGACGGTGTGGGCATATACAGTGATCCTATCGGGAAAACCATCAGATTAATCCGAAATTGTTTCAAAAATCGGAAACAATTTATCTCTGCCCGTGCCTTGTTCAGGATATGCCCGAACCGCACCTCCTCTTCATCAGCGCAGGGGAGCACGTCCACGAGACCCTCCCTGCCTGCATCAAAAACCTCAAAGAGATCACCCACGCCATCGTCGTTGTGGAGGAAAGCGTCTATCATGACCTCCCCGTGGACGCAGTGCAGATGAAGACGGTAAAACCCCTTATCAGGGAGGCGATCCAGGGCGTAAAGGCGATCTGCGACTCGATGAACATCGCCTTCAGCGAGATCAGGACAGAAGACACCCGGATCAACGCGATCCGTGACGCCGTCCTCGCCGTCACCCGCCAGCACCCCGCGGCGCGCATCTCCTTCAACCTGAGCGGCGGGACAAAGATGCTCTCCCTCTCCCTCTTCATCATGGCGCTCTGGCTCGATGCAGAGGTCTACCTGACACCGAAGAACGACCAGATCGAACAGATCCTCATTCCCCAGATGCATCTCGACGATATCAGGAGAAACCCCAACTATCCAAAGGCCCTTGAAATCATCTCCACCGCTTCAGGGAGGTGGGTGACCCGCCAGGATTTTGCCATAGAGATGGAAAAAAACTACAAACCTTCCCGCTTCCCCGGCGATGAAAAAACAAAAAGGATACCGAACCGCGGGACCATCACAAGGATCCTCCAGCAACTGATCGACTGGGATCTTGTCGAGGAGTCGTTCTGTGACAGGAGCAAAAAGGCGAAACAGTACTGCCTGACGCCCCACGGCGAATTTGCACAGAAGATACTCAGGTTCGAAGGCGGAACCGATGCGCCCGAGCACAAATAGTTGCAGAGTTTGGAAACAATTTCCAGATACCTTCACCAGAAACCCCTTCCAATCCTCAATAAAGGAGGTGAACAGATGGGAAAGAAAGGTTCCATGCCCCTCGGTGCGGCAAGCCGGATCCAGGCCGCGGCCGACCGGAGCGGCACCAACCAGGGCTTCAAGTCCCGGGCGATGTCGTCGGCTGCAAAGAACAGCAAGAAATAACTCTTTTTTTGGAAGGATTGATCCAAATTTATGTTTCTCAATTTTTCAAGTGTTTTTTGTGGAAATACAATCTTTAGCTCTCTCATCATCCTCAATTTGGAGAAGCGGGACATCGTGAAGTCAGTACTCAACAAGTGTGAAACTTCGATAAGCAGAGGGCCAATCGAAATTTCCCTCTCTGTCTTTTCTAATATCAGATCCGAATCAAAACCCACTATTTATCCTCCCTCAATTTATCTGCACCCCCCCAGCCAAACACCAATCAATGGAGCTCCAATAATGCCTTCATCTGGCTTGAACCCCAAGCAAATGGAGGAGGTGACCTGATAGGGCAGGTGACTCGTATTCGCAGGCATTGACTCAAGAAATACCGGGGTGATCACCGAGGCAGGATGAGACGTTTGTGATTTGGATTTTTTCTCTCAAGGATATCACGGAAAAAGCGTTTGTGTCAATTAGAACCACTATGAAGGTAACAAATACACAGGTTCCAGCAGTATGGAAAAGGCATCGGATCGGCTTTCACTCGCGCGATCAAGGAGGATACCTCGAGCTGGGCATGATGGGTTCAACAAAGCCCTATATTTTATAATCCTGAGCCTATTCCCAAAACAGGAGATAAATCCTTTTTTATTTCCTGCCAACCTCGATTTAATCTCAACTAGAAAAATGTGGTCTCCGACCTAGAATCAGTTCCCTTCCTCCTTCTGATGATCCGATTTCCATTGGGATCCATGCCTTCAAAAAGATCCTTATCGCTACTCTTCGTCCGTTACAGAAATAAAAACGTTTTTCATGCCTTACGCCAAGCATCCACCTACGAACAGCGAATTTGAGGCATAACATGACACAACCCCCGAAAAAAACCCGAAAAATATCTCCAGACACCCTAACCTTCATCCACACTGCAGATCTCCACCTCGGCAGCCCCCTCACCGGCATCAGGGCGATGGACGAGAGCATGGCCGAAAAACTCATCCAGGCATCGTACTGTGCCTTCGACCGGATCGTTGACCTGGCGATCAGGGACGAGGTCGATTTCGTCCTGATCGCAGGCGACCTCTACGACAGCCAGAGGCAGCAGATCTACGAACAGCTCAAACTCCTCCACGCCCTTGAGAGACTCAATGGCCACGGCATCATGGTCTACATCGTCTGCGGCAACCATGATCCACACAGCGCCTGGTCACGGTCCATTCGGTGGCCGGGAAACGTCCATATTATGGCAGATGACAGGCCCGAGGTCGTCTTCTTCGAAAAAGATGGAGAAAAAAAGGCGGCCATTGTGGGGGTGAGTTATCCGCGCTCTTCTGTCCTTGAGAATCTCGCCACAACATTCCCGGAGAAAGAATCAGGCTGGCCCTTCACGATCGGCCTCCTCCACGCCACTCTCGGCAGCACCAGCGAGCATGTTTCCTACGCCCCCTGCTCAGAGGAAAACCTGACTGCCACTGGCTATGACTACTGGGCCCTCGGCCACATCCACAAACCTGCGATCGTCCGCCAGGCTGATCCGACCATAGTCTACCCGGGTATCCCGCAGGGACGCGACATTGGCGAGTCCGGTCCGAGGGGGTGCTACCATGTTGCGGTCAGGTCAGACGGCACCATCGAGCCTACCTTTGTTGAAACCGCGGAGATCTGCTGGGAAACTGCAACCCTCTCTATCGACGGTATCGACACCCTCAGTGATCTTGACGTTGCAATCCTGGACACTCTCGACGATATACAGGAGACGAGAACTGGCAGTCAGGTTTGCTGCCGCCTCACCCTCACTGGACGGGGGGAGGTCCACCGTGATCTCAGCAGGGTGAAGGGAGCGATTGACGACCTTGCTGACCATCTCAGGGAGGTCGGATCAGAGGTGTACATCGACCGGATCATCGACCAGACGGCCCTCCCTATCGACCGGGAAGCGCTTGTCCGGCGGGAGGATCTTATTGGCGACATTCTCCGGATCTCTGACAATCTCCAGCAGGACCCGAAGGCCGCGGAGACTTTCGTGCCTCTCTTCAAGGATCTGTTCTCTGATAAGAGGGGGAAGAAATGCGATCCTATCAGTCCAGAGGAGATCCCTGACCTGATCAGGGAGGCCGAAACCTATCTCCTCGACCTGCTGCAGCCGGAGGAGAGGGTATGAAGATCGAGGAGATTTACATCGACGGCTTCGGCCACTTTCACAATGCGAAGATAGAATCGCTGTCCCCTCACCTGACTGTCATTACAGGGCCCAACGAGGCGGGTAAATCAACTCTGCTTGAGTTCATCCGCAGGATGTTCTTCGGGTTTAAAAAACAGGGTCCGAACACCTACCCGCCTCTGAACGGGGGTGATATGGGAGGGAGGCTGCGACTGACCACGCCTGACGAGGAGGCTGTGCTCCTTGAACGATCTGAAAAGCGTGCCGAACCCTCGCTCTTCTCAGTCGACGGAGGCCCTGCCGGCTGTACCCTGCCCGACCTCATTGGCACGGCCGACCGGCAGTTCTTCGAGAATGTCTATGCCTTCGGCCTCGGTGAACTGAGTGACTTCAAGAGTCTCTCTGCTGGATCGATCCAGAGCAGGGTGATGAGTGCCGGGATCGGGATCACCAGAGGCTCTATCGCCGACGTCCAGACCCAGGTCCAGAAGGACTGTGATGCACTCTTCAAACCTGGAAGGGCCTGGAAAGATATCAGGATCAAGGAGATCTTCTCAGAGATCACCGACCTGGAGAAGGACCTGCGCCAGTGCACCGGGACGCAGGAGGAATACGACCATCTCCAGTTCGAGTTGAAAGAATTGGAAAGCACTCTTGCAGACCTGAAAGACGAGGAGAAGACGCTCAGGAAGAAGATGCAGGACGCCTCAAACCTGCTCTCTGTCTGGGACGAATGGGTTGCCTATACCGAGACGAAGAAACGTCTGTCCGATCTCCCTGAGGTCGTTCCTGTCCCTGATGACGGTGTCCAGACCCTCAGGGGTCTCACCGAGAAGGCCGGGGAACTGGAGGAGGAACTGAAAGCGTGCCGCCGTGACCTCCAGCAGGCTGCCCAGAGCCTCGCAGGGTGCACTGTCGACGAGGTAGTCTGTGCTCACGCCGACAGGATCCATGACCTGGAGAACGGCCTGAAGAAGTATCTCGCCGATCTGGACGCTTACAACGAGGCCGTCCGGGAGACGGAGAAACTCACACAGGAGGTTGACGCCCTCGCCAGCCAGGTCGGCCTGCAGGGTGAGGGCCTCGCTTCTTTCGATGTTTCTGCCCGGACCCGTCAGCAGGTCGAAGATTTCCGGACCCATTTCTCCGACCTCAACGAGGAGGCCAGAACCCAGACGTCTGAGGGAATTCGCCTTGACGGGGAGAAGAGAGGGGTGCAGGCCAAGATACAGACAGACGAGGCGGCTCTCTCCGCCCTCTCCGTCACCGGAACCCTGGAGGAGGTACAGAAGAAAAGAGCGGCCCTCGACGATCTGAGTGTCGAGGTTCCGGCCTGGTCGAAGGCGAAGGATGAACTCGACCGTCTCATCGAGAAGGAGGCCGAGATCGGGACACGGCTGAAACAGGACGCGGCAGCCCGCGGGGTCTCTCTTCCCCGCTGGCCGGCCCTGGTGATCATGGCGGCAGGTGTGGTTGCTCTTGCCGGCGGGGTGATGATGGACTCCCTCATCATCGGCAGCGGCCTCTTCCTCCTGATGCTGGTGATTGCCGGGATTTATCTTCGGGGTGTCACACGAGAAACACCTGTCGACATTCCAGCAGGCGATGAAGTTCTGGACATGGCCAGAGTACGGCAGGTAAAGGAGACGGATCTTGCCGAACGGGAGTTGGCGCTCAGGAATAAGGCAAAAGAATGCGGATTCTCTACCATTCCCGATCTCTCCGCGATCAATACCATGCGATCCAAGCTGGACGGCGAGGTGCACACCCTCCAGGAGAGGGAGAGGCTGGAGAAGGCCCTGCAGGTTTCTCGCAAGACGTGCACCGGTCTTGCCGCAGACCTCGAACGCGTACAGACCGCCCTTGCCGCGAATGCGCAAGAGAAAAAGAAGGTTGGGGAGGAGTGGCAGGCATGGCTGCATGCCGTCTCTCTCGACATCTCGCTCACACCTGAAGTCGTCCTTGATATCATTCCCAAAATCGAGAAGGCGCAGGACAGGATCAGGGCGCGGGATGAGGCCGGGATCAGGTGTGCCAACCTGAAGGAGACGATTGCAGCGTATGATACGGCGGCGGCGGGGGTTGCTGTCGCAATCGGGGCAGACCCTGCCCCCTCGGTCGAGGTGCAGGTGCAAAACGCGGTGGCATTCCTCAAGGAGCAGAGTGAGCGCAAGATGCAGTATGAGAACCTGGTAAGGGAGCACACCAGGATCCAGAAGGAAGAGGCGGCGATCGTTGGAAGACAGGGTGAAATAGCCAGAAAACGGGCTGATCTCTTTTCCCAGGCATCTGTGATCGACGAGGAGATGTTCCGGAAACATGCCCAGATACAGGAGGAGAGGATCAGACTCGCAAAAGAGGAGGCAGAGGCCGAACTCCGCCTGAAGAAGGCGGCGGGAGGAGACCGGGCTTTCCCTGCCTTTGTCACGCACCTGGAGAGCAACGAACGCGCCGACCTTGTAGAAACGGTAGAAGAGTGCAGGCAGCGCTTGGATGAGATCGCACCTGAAGGGGAGGGGAAGAGGGAAAGGCGCGGCCGTCTCCTGAAAGAGATAGAAGAACTCGAAGGCGACAACCATACTGCCGCCTACGAAGCGAGATTGCGGTTTCTCCACGAAGACCTCACCGAAACCTCCCGTGCCTGGGCAGTCAGGGTGATCGCGGGCCACCTCCTCCACCAGGCGATCGAGAAGTACGAGAAGGAACGCCAGCCGGCGGTCATCCTGGAGGCGACCAGGTATTTCAGCGGGATCACCGGTGGGCGCTACCAGAAGATCTACCGGCCGATCGATGCCGATGCTGTCGTCGTTGAAGAGGGGAGTGGAAAAAGGAAGGAGATCACCGACCTGAGTCTTGGGACTGCGCAGCAGCTCTACCTCGCACTGCGGTTCGGTTATATCACCGAGTTCGGCAAGCACGATGCTACTCTCCCTGCCGTCTTCGACGACGTGCTGGTGAATTTCGACCCAGCGAGGAAGAAGATGGGGTGCCAGGCGATCGCCGACCTGGCCGGGAAGACGCAGGTTCTCTACTTTACCTGTCACCCGGAGACGGTCGCCCTTCTCACGGAGGCGCGGCCTGATGCACGGGTCATCGACCTTGGCGAGGTCGGCGGGAATTGAGAGGCCATCGGCTTTGTTGAATCGCACATGAGTCTAGGAAGTGGGCGCACGCATACCCCATGAAATGTTTTTCATGGTAACCCTCATGCCGAGTTTGATGTCTCTCCTGTAATCGCAGGGAGGGAGTGCGGATCCCCCGCCTTCCCTATACTGCCTGCCGGGGGTTTCACCCCATTGGAGCGGATGGGCCCCGGGAAGAGCGAACAGGACGTCCGGGGGGGGAGCGTGCCGTATCCCCACCTATCCTGACGGGGGTCCGGGGGGCAGCAGTCCCCCGGCTCAAGCACCCCAGAATCGGATTTCAACAAAGCCGGGCCATCTTCTTTTTTGCAGGGGAGATTGAACACACCGCCCCCGTCGACCTCACTGACCCAACTCAGACGATAGATCCAGACCACCCGTCAAGCAGAGACATACAAAGGACAGTAATTCCAAAAATTTGGCTTCAGAGTAATGACGAAAATGATAAGGTATCTATATTACGAGTAATATTATGTACTGTGTTGACGTATGTCAGGCATATTTGGTGTTCTGTTAATTCTTATTTTTATATTCGGGTTGTTCGTTCTCGTTGTTCTCCGTGCTTTAAAGACAAAAACTGAAAACTTACCTCCTTCCCCGGACAATACAAAAAAATCTGAAAAAAGCCTGGATCAGGAGACTCGAAACGTCCAGAAAGCTACGAACAATGTCATACCTCATCCTCCCTCATCCACTCATAGAACGACGTCTGCTGCTGTTCAGGATGCAAGGAGATCAGGTACACAGATCTCACAGAAAAACGTCCTTTTCTGGGCCGGGATGCACACCCCCATAACACTATGTGGGTACACCATCAACGATCCCCTCACCTACTGGTCCCACGGCAGTGTTTCCCCGGACGAAGCCTCCTGCTTGGACACAACGTTGCCATCAGGTCGATCATACGATCCTGATACTCCTCCTCTCCCCTACTGGCCGCGTTATTCCCAGATCACTCCCGATCAGAGGGCGAGATATCTCTCTTGGCTCTCGACCGGGAAGAATAAAGATCTCGACGAGATCGGATATGCCTTCCTGTACTTCTACGGACTTGAAAGACGGGTACTCATTGACGGGCAAGACCATGACCTGATCGTACCCGAAGTTCGGCGTCTTCTGGACAGATTCCGTACATCCAGTTCATTTAATTCCTATCTCGGCGGTTTTCTCGCGTATCTGGCAGCAATACGACTGGAAATCCTGACCGAGAGAGAACTCAACGAATACTTCCCATATATGGCCGAACTTACCGAAGTCGGGACTATGGTTGCACTCGCATGGTATGCTCAAAAAGAGAAACCACTCCCCTGGCAGCTGGCCTACAGCGTCTCACACCACTTTTCCGGGACTGCCCTCCCATCTGTGGTTAAGAAAGAGATCTCCTATCTGGAAAGATTATTCCAAGCACGGTATCTCTCTCACCTCGAGGGCGGCCTTTGTGCTGTTCCTGCAAAATCTCCATATAAACTTGAGTATCATCCAGCCAGCCCGAGCCTTCTCGCATCTCTCTCCAGTACAAGAGGGGTTGCCAATCTATCCTGTCTCATTCCCAACCCCCTCGGGCGCAAAAAGCAGTTCAGCACCCTGTTTACCCTCTGGGAGGGTTGTGTAATGGAGATCAAGCCATTTCTTACTCAAATATCAAAAAGTAGTGGGACAATGACCCGGCAGGCATATGCCTGCCTGCCAGAAGAACTGAGATTGACGATATCCCACCCTGATCAGGATTCTTGGGACCGCCTCTTCAAGGAGCACAGAGAAGAAAATCCTTGGGCACGTGTCCCAGTCTCAACCCTTGCCAGCGTCGTCGAGATCGAAAAGCGCGACCGTCTTACCCCCACACAGAGCCGGGACCTCTCCCAGACTGCGCATGACGGGGGGTATATGCTCCTCCCCGATCCCCGTCATGCAGGGAGCGGGTATCAGTGGGAGGAAAACCTCGTGCTCCTTCCCCTACCTGCCGATGACGCAGAGACTTTGAGCCCATCATTCCCTTCATATGCCCTGATGCTTGAACTCGGGATCGGTATCGCCGCCTCAGACGGCCGTGTCGACACCGAGGAACGTGCACACCTCCACACATATTTTGGCGAGACTCTCACACTCACACCCTTCGAGCACCAGTGCCTTGAGGCACTGGAAGATCTCTATCTCCAGAATCCCCCCTCACTGACGCGGCTTGGCAAGAGACTGAAAGAAGGACTTGAGCCGGAAACCCGTCTTTCTGTCGCTCAGTACCTTGTCGCGATAGCCAGGGCAGATGGAGATGTTGATCCCAGAGAAAAAAAGAACCTCGACCGGATCTTCAAGGCGATGGAGGTCGAGGAGGGATATTTACAGTGGCTTCTGGCCCGTGCAGGAAGCATGGACCCTGCAAATGCTCCTGTTGTCGTTCGCAGCGGAACGATATCTACCGGCGGGGAACCCATCCCCATGCCTGCCGCAGAGGCCACTCCTTCCTTCGCCATCGACAAGGGGGCCGTTGCCCGGATCCTGGATGAGACCAGAGAAGTCTCACAGATCCTCGGTGATGTCTTTGCAAAGGAGGAAACAGAGTGCGGGGACTTCGTCCTCGACAGGGAGGAGACACCGGAGGATATCAGCGTACAGGTGATGTCCTCCTCAGGTCATGGTATGGAGGGGCTTCAGCCCCGCTATGTACTGGTCCTAGAAGAACTTCTCACCGCAGAGATATGGACAAAAGATGAGTTTGTTCATCTTGTCCAGTGTCACCACTGCATGCCTCAGGCGACGCTTGAAGCGATCAATGTCTGGGCTGAAACAGAACTGGGAGATTTTCTTCTTGAAGATGAGGATGAATCGATACGGGTCTACCGGAACCTGATCTCTTCATGAAAGGGTGAATGAAATTATGGTTCAGATAAAATCACGTGAACGGAATGCAATTATCCAGTCTTTGCAGGCGGGCGTCGTTCCCAGGATCGGCCTCCAGCACATTCAGGTCGGGAGAAAAGATGAGATCAACGCGATCATAACGGATCTTGACCGCATTACCGATGACGGGGCCACGATCCGTTTTGTTATTGGTCGTTACGGTTCAGGAAAGAGTTTTTTCCTGAATCTTTCCCGCCTCGTTGCACTGGAAAAACAGTTTGTGGTCGTCCAGGCAGACATCACGCCCGACCGCCGCCTCCATGCCACGGGAGGGCAGGCCAGGGCATTGTATACCGAACTGATGCATTCCATAGCCACCCGTGCAAAGCCAGAAGGCAGCGCTCTCGCAAGTGTGATCGAGCGCTGGGTTTCAGACCTTGACTACCGTCTCAAGCAGGAAGGAAAAGGGGACGCGGAGGTTGTCCATGCAATCCATCAGGAACTGCTGCCCCTCCAGGACCTTGTCAGCGGCTACGACTTTGCCAGTGTTATCGGGCGTTACTATGAGGGGTTCCAGCGAGGCGACGACATTCTCATGTCCTCCGCTCTCAGATGGCTGTCCGGTGAGTATGAAACAAAGACCGAGGCACGCAACGACCTTGGCGTCAGGACGATCGTCCGGGACCAGAACATCTACGACTACCTCAAACTCTGGGCGGCTTTTGTCAGGATGGCCGGATACGCAGGGCTCATTGTCAATCTCGACGAGATGGGAGTGCTCTCCCATCGTCTCAACAGCACACAGGCACGGAACGCAAATTATGAGATGATCCTGCGTATCGTAAATGACTGTCTGCAGGGAAGTGTCTCGGGTATCGGGTTTATCTTCGCAGGGACAGACGAATTTTTTGCCGATCCACGCCGCGGGATCGCAAGTTACGAGGCTCTTGCCTCCCGCCTCAATGAAAACGAATTCGCCGTCAATGGTTTAAAAGATATCTCCGGCCCGGTGATCAGGCTGGATAACCTCACCCCCGAGGATCTCTTTGTCCTTTTCCACAATATCAGGAATGTATTCTCCAGAGGGGACCCCTCTGTGTATCTGATCCCTGACGATGGCATCACACGATTCATGGGTCACTGTTCAGGCGTAATGGGAGCGGAGTTCTATCAGACCCCCCGAGAAGCCGTAAAAAAGTTTGTGGGGTTTCTTTCCGTGCTTGAGCAGAACCCAGGAACACGCTGGGAAGACCTCCTTTCCGGACCGTCGACGACGCCTTCTGGAGACATACCGGAGAGCGAGGGAATCCGCGGGAATGACGACGACCTCGTGACCTTCAGGTTGTAGGTGAGCAGGAGGAGAGATATCTGGCACGAGACGCCTTTTCCCTGCTCCATCCGACAATACAGAGGGAACTGTACAGGATGCGCTGGAGCGAACTGCGCCAGATCCAGGTCGAAACCATCTTTGCAGTCAAAGATGGCACAGAGCACCTGATCATCTCTGCAGAGACGGCATCGGGCAAGACCGAGGCGGCCTTCCTCCCGATACTTTCCGAAATTATTGGGCGGCGAGAGGGAGGGATCGGCGCACTCTATGTCGGTCCGCTTAAGGCTCTCATCAATGATCAGTTCAGGCGTCTTGAGGATCTCTGCGAGGCGTCAGAGATCCCGGTCTTCAAATGGCACGGAGACGTCGGGAGTGCACAGAAAAAACGGTTTCTCTCAGAACCGTCAGGGGTGCTCCTGATCACGCCCGAGTCGATCGAGTCCCTCTTCATCAACCACTCTTCGGAGGTACATCTCCTCTTTCGATCCCTGCCATTCATTGTCATCGACGAGATCCATGCCTTCATCGGAGCTGAGCGGGGCATGCACCTGAAGAGTCTCATCGCAAGGATCGCTCAGATCAGTGCGGTAAGACCCCGCATCATTGGTCTTTCCGCAACACTGGGAGATCTTCCCACAACACAGAGGTGGTTGTCGCCCGGAGAACCGGAGAGCGTCCGGATCATCGCCGGCCAGGGAGGAGAGAAGGAGATCTCCTTCCTGATCAAAGGGTATCTCTTCGATACAGTCTCATATGATGACGGAGATGATGACCCGACCCTCATAAAACTCTCTGAAGACGTCATCAAGCATTTCTACGGAAAAAACAGTTTGATCTTCATTAACAGCCGGTCGAAGCTGGAACTCTATACTGACCAGGTGAAAAGATCCCTCGAAGAGGCACGGTTGCCCAACCTCTTCAGGATCCACCATGGTTCTCTCTCCCGAGTCGAGCGGGAGGAGACGGAGACGGCCTTGAAGTCCGGGCGCCCGACAGCGACGTTCTGTTCGAGCACTCTTGAACTTGGCATTGATGTCGGAGACGTCTCCCGGATCGGACAGATCGGGGTTCCATGGTCGGTGCACTCTCTCTGCCAGCGCCTTGGAAGAAGCGGGCGACGGGAGGGAACACCTTCGGTCATGATTATGTTTGTGCCGGAGTCGCAGAAAGCTGAGATGGACCTTGTCGATCGTCTCTCTCCCTCTCTTCTCCGTGCGCTTGCCCTCTCCAATCTCATGCTCCGTAGGTGGTGCGAACCGCCAGAGACCAGTCTACTGCATTACTCGACCCTCATCCAGCAGATCCTGAGCGTGATCACTGAACGGGGCGGGGCCGGGGCGGTCACCCTCTATAATGTACTCGTGGAGAGAGGGGCTTTTTCGTGGGTGACACAATCCGAGTTCACCGGCATCCTGCGGAGCATGTCCGAGTCCGATCTGATCGAACAAGATCCTGAAGGGCTGTTGATTTTAGGATTAAAGGGGGAGCGGCTTGTTCATCGTATGGACTTCTATGCCTGTTTCCCGACAGAACCAGAGATGAAGGTGCTCTGGAAGAGCAAACAGATCGGGAGCATCGCACCGACCTATGGTATAGAGACGCTGGAGTACCTGATCCTTGCAGGACGGCGCTGGGAAGTCCTCAGTGTCGACCTTGATAGGAAAGAGGTTCTTGTTCAGCCGTCGCACGGCGGTAAGGTACCGTATTTCGCAGGGGGAGGAACAGTTGATATTCATCCGGTTGTCCACCAGACAGTGCGGGACCTGCTCCTCTCAGACACTGTCCCCGCATATCTCGATACGCCAGGAAAAGCACTCCTCGCTTCGGCCCGATCTGTCGCCAGGTCCACCGGCGTCGCTGAGTTTGATCTGGTGCCGGTCCCGAATGGTACATACTGGTTTCCCTGGGCTGGGTCAGCCGTCCTGCGTACACTCATGATCCTCGGGTCGTGCTGGGGAGGTTTCGATGTCCAGGAGAGGGGAATTGCTCTTTTCTTTCATGGAGCATCGCCCGACCGGGTCCTGAATTTTTACACAGATATTCTCGCGACGTGTCCGTCGAAGACCGAGATCGCACAGAAGTACGGCGATCTGATCCGGGAAAAATATGATTCCTATGTGCCGGAGGCACTCCTTGTGAAAGGATTTGCAGAGAGATATATCGAGACGCGGGTTGTGCCTCCACGGACGGTTGCTCCTTCTGGCGAATGCCATTGAATGATCGAGGCGATACATCTTCTCAAACAACAACCTTCATCCCCTCTCCTCTCCCATCCTCTCCCGAAAAGACATGCCCGTCACCCTCTACCCCATCCTCCCCGGCGAGCGCCTCGAAGAGTTCATCGCCGCCTTCCATGCCGCTGCAGCCGCCGACCCCTTCGGTACCTGGCTCATCCTCCCCACCAGCAGACTTGTGCAGGACGTCCTCCACCGCCTCGACGAGGAGGGCGCCGCCGTCACCACGAGCAGGGTGACCACCCTCGCCGGCTTTGCCCGCACTCTCTTCGAGGACCATGCCACGGACGAGACCCTCGTCGACGAGACCGCGGCGACCCTCATCCTCATGCACCTCCTCGCCGACAATGCCGACCGCCTCCCCCTCCTGACAGGGACAGGGGGGCAGGGAGCGGTGCAGGACCTCAGGAGCCTCATCACGCAGATCGCCTACAGGCAGGTGGCCTACCCCGAGGCCCTCGGCGACCTGCAGGGGGAGAAGAGTGCGGAGATCGCGTGGGTGCGGGACGCCTACATGGAGTACCTTAGAGAGCACCGCCTCGTCAGCACCGCCCTGCTCCTCCTCCGGGCAGAGCGCTGGCTTCTCGACCACCGTGACGCAAACACCGGCACTGTCTGGGTTTACGGTGCTGTCGAACCCCTGCCCCTGGAAAAAGCGCTCGTCTGCGCCATCAGGGACAGGGCGGCCCTGCTTCACTATGCCCTCCCCACCATCGGCGGCGACGACTGCGGGTGGCTCGGCGAGGTAGAACGTGTCCCGCCGCCCGCAGAGGCCGACCTCTGGCGCCGCCACGTCGCCGACCTCTTCGCAGACAGAGAGTGGACCGCCGGCAGTCAGGTGAGGGTCGCCACATGGGACGACCCCCTCGCCGAGGTGCGGGGGATCGCCGGCGAGGTCAGGGCACGCATCGAGGAGGGCGTGAAGCCCGGCGAGATCACCATCGCCTTCCCCGACCTCACCCGCGGGGCAACCCTGGTCGCCGAGGTCTTCCCCGACTTCGGTATCCCGTACGCCCCCTCAAAAGGCGTTCCTCTCCTGCAATCCCCCCGTATCCAGGTCCTGACAACCGTGCTCGCAACCCCCGCCCGGGGCTACCGGCGCGAGGACGTCGTGACCCTCCTCACCTCGCCCTATATCGGCGGCCCTGCCGGCGAGATCGACGGCGAGAGAGTGGACACCCTGGCACGGCAGGCGAACATAGTCGACGGGGCCGGGACCTGGGAGAGGCGTCTCGCCGCACTCGCCGACGGAGATGAGGCCGAGATCACCGGGATCAGGGCAGGACTTGCCGCACTCTTTGCCGACCTAGCCGCACTCGACGGCACCCGCACCCTCCCCGAGCACGTCGCCGCCTACCTCTCCCTCCTCGACCGCTGGGGGTGCGGCCGCCTCCCGGCAGAGGGCGACCCCGACCTCTGCGCACGGGAAGGGCGCGACCTCGCCGCCTTCTCTCAGGTCCTCGACTCCCTCGCCACGGCAGCGCCCGGCGTCCCGCAGAAACCGGTGACCCTCGCCGGATTCTTTTCCACCCTGAACCTCCTCCTTGCCGGCGCCAGGACCACACCCCCCCGGAACCGCAATGCCGTGCAGGTGGTCGGCGTCAGGGAGCTCCAGCACCTCTCGGTCCCGTACCTCTTCATCAGCGGCCTTCTCGACGGCGAGATGCCCGACCTCTCCGCCCGCCTCCCCTTCACCAACGACCAGGAGGCACGGCACCTCGGTACCCAGACAGGCGCCGGGGCCCTCAGGGAGGAACAGGCCTCCTTCGTCGCCGCGCTCTGCGCCGGCCGGCACATCTTCCTGAGCGCCCCTCTCTCGGACGGCGACAGGCCCCTCCTGCCCTCCATCTTCCTCGACGCCGCAGGGAGGGGCGCCGGTACCTTGGGCGAGAGGGGCGACGGGTACTCCCGCCTCAGGGCCGCAACCGCGGCCGGCGCCGCCTTCGCCGCAGGAGATGTCGCCGCCGGCACCGCACTCCTCCCCTCCCCCATGCATGCCGGGGAGGTCGCCGCCAGGATCGCCGTCGAGACCCGCGCCCGGAGAGGGGCCTTCGCCTCCCCCTTCGACGCCGTCTTCACCAGTGATGGGGAGATCTGCTCGGCACTCCGCGAGAGGTTCGGCCCTGCCGCTGTCTACTCCCCGACCGCCCTCGAAACCTATGCCCTCTGCCCCTTCAGGTTCTACCTCAAAAAAGTCCTCGGCCTCACGCCCCTCCCTGAGACCGAGAAATACCTCACCGCACAGAAGAGGGGCAGCCTCGTCCACCAGATCGCCTTCCGGTACTATGCCGGCCGGAACAGGTCAGGGACGGTCACCCCGGAGGACCAGGCCCGGATCCGTGCCATTGCCGCGGAAGAGCTCGAAGGTTTCACCTTCTCAAGCCCGGCCTGGACGGTCGAGCGCGAGGCCCTCCTCGGTTCAGAGGCAATGGGGCCGGGCGTCCTCGACGATTTCCTCGTCACCGAAGAGAAACGCTCGGCCTCGCCCTTTGTCCCGGCCCACTTCGAGTTCTCCTTCGGCATGCCGATCGAGGACGGCGACGCCGACCCCGCCTCTGTCCCCCACCCTGTCGCCATCGACCTCGCCGGCGGAGAGCGCCTCCTCCTCCGCGGCAGGATCGACCGCGTGGACGTCGCACCCGACGGCCTCTTCCTCGTCACCGACTACAAGACAGGCAGCACCCACCCCGGCCCGCGGGAGATCCAGCAGGGCACCGCCCTCCAGATCCCCCTCTATCTCTGCGCCGTGAAGGCGCTCACCGGCCTGGAGGGGGCTGGCGGCACCTACTACAGGGTGCGGAAGGGCGCGACCCGAAACCAGGCCGTGCTCTGGGACACGCACCAGAAAGAGGGCCTCAAAGGGTTCTCAAAGGCGAAGAAGAGCGAGGTGGACGGGATCGAGACGATTGTCCAGGCCACCCTCGGCAAGGTGCAGGGCTACCTCCATGCCATCAGGGACGGATACTTCCCGCCGGCACCGCAGGAGACCCCGTGCCGCTCTGACTGCGAGTTCAGGACGGTCTGCAGGTGCGACGAGTGGCGCTTTGCCGCTGTGCGGCAGGGGGAGTGACGATGGCGCTCACACCGCGGCAGGCAGAGGCCGCACTCGCCCATGACCAGAGTATCTGCGTCACCGCCGGGGCCGGGACAGGCAAGACCCATGTTCTGGTCACGAAGTACGTCGACCTCCTGAGGAGGGGCGGGTGCGGCGTCGGGAACATCCTCGCTCTCACCTACACCGACAACGCGGCGACGCAGATGAAAAAGAGGATCGGCAACGCCCTCAGGGAGGAGGAGGGCGAGACTTGGGAGAAGGTCAGGGACGACTTCCTCCGGGCGAACATCTCGACCTTCCACGCCTTCTGCACCGGGTGCCTCAGGGAGTTCCCCCTTGAAGCCGGCGTCGACCCCGGTTTCGCCGTCCTCGATGAGCGTGAGGCCGGGCGCATACGGGACGAGGCCGTCGAGGGCCTTGTCTATGGCGAACCGCCCGAAGCGTACAGGGAGGCGGTCGTCCGCACCCTCCGCGCCCTCGGGCCTGAGGGGTTGAAAGAGTGTCTCCTGCGGCTGTACGCGAAACGCGAGACCGCCGGCGCCCTCTTCGCTGCCCTCAGGGAGGACGAGGGAAAGGTTCTCGACGCATGGGACGCCAGGATCAGGGCGGGACAGGATGAGGCATACCGCGAGTTTAGGGAAGACGCCCGCTGTCAGGCCCTCACCCGGACACTCCGCGACCTTGCGGCCCGCTATCCCGGCGACGCCGACTCGGCGATGGAGTACCTCCGTGCCGTCGGCCCTCTCCTGCCTGCCAGGGACACCGCCGGGGTCGTGGCGGTCGCGGAGGTGAACGCCCGGTTCAAGAGGGGCTTTGGCCGGAAAGAGAAGTGGCAGGCAGAGGACCTCGCCCTCGTCAGGGCGACCTTCGATGAGTTCAAGACGGTCATCGAGTCCTATGCGGCGACCTGCGCCCTCGCCCTCGACAGGGCCGACCCCTTCACCCGGACGACCCTCGCCTTCTTCTCCGACCTCGGCACCGTCTTCTCCGCCTTCCTGAAGAGGTGCACCGCCGAGAAAAGGCGGCGCCACGCCCTCGACTTCTCCGACCTCATCCACTTCACCCACCGCCTCTTCACCGACCACCCCGCCCTGGTGGCAGAGCACGTCAGGGGCCGCTACCGCTACGTCCTCGTCGACGAGTTCCAGGACACCGACCCGGTGCAGACGACGATCCTCAGGGAGATCCTCGGCGACCTGGTCGAGGAGGAGGAGCACCTCTTCATCGTCGGCGACCCGAAACAGTCCATCTACCTCTTCCGAGACGCCGACGTCACCCTCTTCAAGAGGGCGCGGGAGGAGATCGGGAATGAAGTCTCCCTCGACGTCAACTTCAGGAGCACGCCTCAGGTCGTCGGCTTTGTGAATGCCGTCTTCTCGGTGCTGATGGCAGGGGCGAGTCGGCCCTGGGAGTTCGGGTACGACCCCCTGACGGCGCACAGAGAGGACGAAGGTTCGGTGGAACTCCTCCTCGCGCCGGCAGGGGAGGACGCGGCCGCGGCACGGAGGAACGAGGCGGCGATGGTGGCGCGGAAGGTGAGGGAGGTCGTCGGCCGTCTCACCGTCTACCCCGAGGGGGAGAGGCCGCGGCCGGCAGAGTACGGCGACGTCATGATCCTCCTTGAGAGGCGGATCAACCTCCCCGCCTGCGAGAAGGCGCTCAGCGAGTGCGGTATCCCGTACCACGTCCATTCAGGCCTCGGCTTTTACGCCCGCCAGGAGGTCTACGACCTCTTCAACCTCCTCTCGTACCTCGACAACGGCCTCGACGACGTCGCCCTCTACGGCGTGCTCAGGTCGCCGTACTTCGGCATCCCGGACGCCGACCTCTTCAGGATGGCCGGGCCCCTGCCGTCGCCCCTCCCTCTCCGGGACCGCCTGCGGCGGTATGCGGGGGAGTACCCGGCCTCGGCCCTCGCAGCGGCCTCCTCCCTCCTGGAGACCTGGGCGGCCCTTGCCCGCCGGGTGCCTGTGCCCCTCCTCCTCAGGAGGGTCCTCGAAGATTCAGGGATCTATGCCGTCTACGGCGGCATGCCCGACGGCAAGCAGTGCCTGGCCAATGTCGAGAAGTTCGTCGGCATGGCGCGGGCCGCAGGGAATGCCTCCCTCGCCGCCTTTGTTGCGGAGGTGAAGAGGGCCATCGAGGAGGAGGAGAGGGAGGGTGAGGCCCACCTGGACCCGGCCGCCACAGACGCAGTCGGCATCATGACAGTCCACGCCGCTAAGGGTCTGGAGTTCCCGGTGGTCGTCGTGCCCGGCCTTGCCGAGAAGCCGAAGGCAGAGACGGCGAAGATCGCCATCGGCGACGGTCTCTTGATGGGCGTGAAGATCCCTGACCCGGCACGGGGTTTCGAGGCCTGCGAGACCCCTGTCTTCACCCTCCTGAAAGAGGAGCAGGCCAGGAAACTCCGGGCCGAGAGGCTGCGCCTCTTCTATGTGGCGGCGACACGGGCGCGGGACCACCTGGTCCTCGCGGGTGTGCGGCCCGAGGAGTTCGGAACACCCCTCCCCGACGCGCCGACCCGCATGGACTGGCTCTGCCAGGCTGTCGGCCTCTCGGAGGAGGCGGTCGGGGCAGGCGGGGTGGAGGTGGGAGGGGTCGCCCTCAGGGTCGCCACCGCTATCCCGGAGGTCGAGGCCGCAGAGGAGAGGGCCTGCCCGCCTCCGGAGACGCTCCCCGTCTCCACCCCCGCAGCGGTCGCCGTTGCGGAGGAGGAGCGTCCCCTTTCGGTGAGCGAGATTGAGCGGTATCTCGCCTGCCCAAAGGAATATGAACGAGTGTACAGGCTTGGCCAGCGGGAGCAGGCTCTACGGCCCATGGAAAAAGCGACGAATTGGGGCTTGCTCCTCCATGAGGTTCTCCGTGGCCGGGAGCCTGTGGCAGTCTGTGCTCGGTACGGCGTCGGAGATCCAGGGGTTATTGCAGAGTGTGCCCGGGTCTATGGGCGCTTCATCACTTCGCCTATCATGAAAGGGGCTCTGTGCGATAGGTGTGAGGTTCCGTTCAGGGCGAGAGTCGGTGGCGTGACCTTCAAGGGGGCGATCGATCGGCTGGTCAGGACGGCGGATGGAACCTGGGTGCTCATCGATTACAAGACCGGACGGGTGAGGGGGGACGCAGTCTTGGCAAAGGTGGCCGAGTATGCGATGCAGATGGTCGTGTACAGGCAGGCTGCCGAGCAGATCCTCGGCCAGCCGGTTAGGGCCTATCTCTATTTCACGGCCCTCGATCGATTCGTGCCGGTGGAGGTCGATGAGGGGATGGTGCTTTCCCGGACAGTGAGGGCGGTGGAGTGGATCAGGGAGGGGTGTTTCTCCTTCCCTGCCTGTGAGGGGTGTGGTAGAGAGGGGGAGTGCCCGGCTCTCTCCGAAGTCATGGGGTCTGGACACAATCCTTATTACTAATCCAGATTAGTACTAATCATGATTAGGGCTTTCGTCGACCGGGAGGAGGAGCGGCGGATCCTCGACGAGGAGTGGCAGAAAGCGGGAGGACGGATGATCATCCTGTACGGTCGGCGCCGCATCGGGAAGACCCGGCTCCTCACCGAGTTCGTGCAGGGAAAACAGGGCATCCTCTCCTTTTCCGAAGATGTCTCTTCCTCAATTCAGATCCAACATTTCCAGGCAGCATGTGCAGCCTTCTTCAACGACGATCTCCTCGCCTCCCTCAGGATTGAGACCTGGGACCAGATCTTCACCTACCTCGCCCAGAAGCCTCTCCAGAAGCGGGCCTACCTGGTCATCGATGAGTTCACGTACCTGATCAAAAACGATCCCTCCATACTCTCTGCCCTTCAGAAAGCCTGGGACACTGCCCTTTCCGGCTCGAACTGGTGCATCCTCCTCTGCGGCTCGATGCTCGGCCTCATGAGCGACCTTGCCCTCTCGGCCACCTCACCACTCTATGGTCGGCGGACAAGGGACATGCTCCTTGAGGCCCTGCCCTTTGTCCATGCGAAAAAATTCCTCGACCAGCCCTTTCCCGATGCCCTGCGGACCCACCTCACCATCGGCGGCATCCCTGAATACCTGCTCAAGGCGGCGGACTATGCCTCATTTTCTGAATTTGTCGAGCGGGAGTTCTTCTCGCGCTTCGGTTACTTCTACCGTGAGCCCTACTTCATCCTCTCGCAGGAGTTTCGAGAACTCAAGACCTACCAGTCGATCCTCAATGCCATCGCGGAAGGCAACACCGCGCCGGGTGCCATCGCACAGTTCTGTGGCATGGACGCACGCCGCATCTATCCCTATCTTGAGGGCATGACCCGCCTCGGGATCGTGGAGCGCGAGCTGCCGATCCTGGTGGACACCAGGCACGGCGTCTACCAGGTCAAAGATACCGTCTTTGATTTCTGGTACTCCTTCGTATTCCCGAACAGGGAGGCGATCGAGACCGATGCCTTCCACCCCTCTGCCCCGGCTATGGACCGTTACTTCGGCAAGCGGTTTGAGGGTTTTGTGCGCCGGGAATTCGTGCCCCGGATCCTGCCGGGAAGCCGGGTCGGGCGGTGGTGGTGGAAGGGTGAGGAGATCGACGTTGTCGCTGTCGACGATCAGGGGGGCAGTATCGTCTTCGGGGAATGCAAATGGGGGGGTCTGAACCGGCGTGAGGCGAGAGGGGTGCTCGCCCGCCTGGAGGTGAAGGCGGAGATGGTCAGGCATGACCGATACCCGAGGGAGCGCTATCTCCTCGTCGGGGGCAGCGTGGAGGGGAAGGAAGACCTGCGGGGCGAGGGCTATCTCGTGTACGACCTGGCCGACATCGAGGGTTTCGTGAAGGGCGAATGATGGATCTGAAAACGCGCTACCGCGGCTCTCTCCTCGGCCTGGCCGCCGGCGATGCCCTCGGCACCACGCTGGAGTTCAGGCGGCCCGGGACATTTGAGCCGGTCACCGATATAGTCGGCGGCGGCCCCTTCGGCCTGGAGGCCGGGGAGTGGACCGACGACACCTCCCTGGCCCTCTGCCTTGCCGAGAGCCTGGTCGAGAAGAGGGGGTTTGGCCCGGTCGACCAGCTGGAGAGGTACTGCCGCTGGTTTATGGAGGGGCATCTCTCCAGCACCGGGACCTGCTTTGATATCGGGACGACGACGCGAAAGGCGCTCCAGCGCTTCATGCTCTCCAGAAAGCCCTTCCCCGGTCTGACAGACGAGCGGTCGGCGGGCAACGGCTCTCTGATGCGCCTCGCCCCCGTCCCCCTCTTCTATGCCTCTGATCCCGCCGCTGCGATCCATCTCTCTGGCGAGAGTTCCCGGACGACCCACGGCGCCAGGGCCGCGGTGGACGCCTGCCGCTACTTTGGCGGCCTCATCGTCGGGGCGGTTCAGGGCGCATCAAAGGAGGAGCTCCTGGCCGATCGCTTCTCTCCGGTGCCGGGTTACTGGGATAACCACCCCCTCTGCCCTGAGGTGGAGGCGGTCGCCGCTGGTTCGTTCCGTGAGAAAGAGCCGCCTGCGATCCAGGGGCGCGGCTATGTGGTCTCCTGCCTTGAAGCCGCCCTCTGGGCCTTTGATCGGGGCACGTCCTTTCGAGAGGGGTGCCTGCTGGCGGTGAACCTCGGTGACGATGCCGACACAACGGGGGCGGTGTTCGGCCAGCTCGCCGGCGCATATTATGGGGAGGAGGGGATCCCCCCTGAGTGGTTGGAGCGGATCGCGTTGAGGGGTGTGATCGAGGGGCTGGCTGAGGGGCTGATCTGTTGAAAAAGATGCGTGCATCCAGAAGAAGTTAAATTCCATCCTTTAATCTCAAAACAAAATCTTTTTCGAGAACTATTTGAATAGAGGTTCTAGGTGCTAAAAAATGCCAGATAACCTCCACAAAACTTTGCAACCCTACATCATCCGGTTTAAAAATGGTTTTGCCGAGCATGAAAAGGATAATAGCATAAATGGAAAAAGTGGATTGGAAGTAAGGGAATATCTGAAAGCGAAAGTTCAGAATTATTTTTCGGAAGAACAGATCGATCATCTGACGCGGGACGATTTCATCGACCTATACAACTATAGCCCTGCACTTTTAAGTTACGCGTTGGGCAGCCGTGGCCATCTACATGAAGAGGTGGAGCGGTTTATCGATACCGTCGGAACCGATGAATTCAGGAAAAAAATAAAATCTCTTCTGCACGGTAACGGAAATGTTGCAGAGCGGTATGCCGAGGTCATCACCTCGACAAAGAGCGTGAATCATGCTGTCACATCTGAAATTCTGAGTTATTACTCACCGTCTGAGTATGCCTGTCTGAACGGGACCGCGGAGAAAGCGCTCATTTTTCTGGGTCTGGCCACGCCAGAAGCCCCAAGAACAGGAAAACAGTGCGGCGAATATTATCTTCAATTCAATGCCATTGCCAGAGAGTTGCTTAATGAGATCAGAAAAGAAGACGAACCTGTTCTCCATAATGCTGATTTTACAACACTTGATTATTTCCTGAATCTGGTCGGGTGGATCAACATGTGGCAGATCGCCCCGGGGGAGGGAGCGAAGTTCTGGGTGGTTGATCCCATATGGAAAGAAAAAAAGATCGCAGCGGTTGGGTTCCACGAAATTGTTGACAGGATTGGTGAAAAAATCACCAGCCTCCACGATTATCAAGAGATCCTTGATGAGATGAAAAACACATATCCTGACTGGTCATCTCAAAAATTGAAAATTAACGCACGAATGGCCTACAATTTTATTAATGATATCAATTATGGCGATATCATCCTTGCAAACAAGGGAAAGGAGAAAATCCTCTCGATAGGAAGAGTTATTTCAGAGGCAAAAGTCGATCCATCATTAGAATATCCAATTTATCGGGATGTTGACTGGTTCCACCCTGAAGCCGACGTGAAGATCCCTGAAGAGATGAAGGGAATATTCGGGAAGACGATCACATCAATGAAACATAAAGATGCTCTTCCCCTGTTAAAATCTGCTAAAAAATCAAAACCTGCAGCCGACTCTGAACTCTTCCAGCAGGACGCAGATATCATGAACGATCCAGCATTCAGAAAAATGAACCGGTTGCTCACGGCCAAAAACCAGATCATCCTCTACGGTCCCCCCGGCACCGGCAAGACCCACGCGGCACAGCGATACATCGCCGCGCATAAGCCTGGAGACAGCGCTTTCGTCACCTTCCACCCCTCCTTCGCATACGAGGACTTCATCGAGGGGCTCAGGCCGCAGACCGACGACGAAGGCCGGATCTGCTACGGCATCGAGGATGGGATCTTCAAGTCCTTCTGCATGAAGGCCTTCAATGCCCTGATGGAGACGGCAGGGCTTGAGCGCCGGTGGGAGGAGGGACATGACGTGCCGGCGCTCTCTGAGGCGGAGAAGGCGCAGGCCCTCAACGCGCGGGACCGCGTCCTCTTCTATCTGGTCATCGACGAGATCAACCGCGGCGACATCCCCAGGATCTTCGGCGAGCTGATCACCCTCCTGGAGAAGGACAAGCGGCTCTGCACAGACCACGAACTGGTCACCACCCTTCCCTACTCGAAGACCCGGTTCGGCATCCCTCCGAACCTCTTCATCATCGGGACGATGAACACCGCCGACCGCTCGATCGCCCTGCTCGACATCGCCCTCCGCCGGCGTTTCGGCTTCATCGAGATGATGCCCGACTACGGGGTGCTGGAGGAGCACCTTGGGCATGACGATCCGTCGGTACAGGAGATACACGACCTCGCCATCGCGGCGCTCAGGCAGGTGAACGCCCGGGTCGCCGAGCAGTATGACCGTGACCACCAGATCGGCCACAGTTACCTGATGAAACTTGGAGGGAGCAATTCGCGGGATGAGGCGGTGGAAACGCTGCAATACATCTGGTACTACGAAGTCCTCCCCCTCATGCAGGAATACTTCTATGACGCTCCTCAGAAACTGAAGGACTGCGTAGGGTCAGGTTTTGTCATACTGGGAGAGAAAGGCCGTTCGTTCACGCTTGCAGAGGAGCGTGATGGGGAGGAGTTCATCCAGATGATCCAGATGCTGGTCGGTGCCGCGATCCCCCAGGACGAGTATGAGGCATGACCTCCACGGCAACACTCTTTGAGTACGTGGCCTATCCGTATGAGGTCGCCGGACGTGACTCCTTCTCGGAGGGTCGCCTGCACCTTACCGAGGAAACGCTGGATCGCCTCGACACCCTCAATGAAACAAAAAGATTCCTGGACATCGGCCGGCACACCCTACGGCCCCTGAACTATGTCGGCGTGGTGAAGGCTGGCGGGATCACCCTCCAGATCCTCCCGAAGCTCTACCGGGGGGACGCCTATGAGAGGCACCGGGCCACGATCGCCGGCAACCTGCTCACCATGCTCTCGTGCACCGAGCGGCTTTCCATCAGGGAGATGGATCTCGCGGGTCTGGATGTCGAGAATACCGATCTTTTTGAGGTGTTCATGGCGCTCTTCGCCCAGAATCTCTCAAGGCTGCTGAACTCCACCCAGAAAAAGGCATACACACGGGAGGAGCGGGAACTCCGGGTGGTGCGGGAGCGGATCGATGTCCGGGCCTACACGAACCCGGCCCGGCTCCATATCATCCCCTGTACATTCCATGAATACACGGTCGACAACCTCCTCAACCGGACCCTGAAGTACACCTGCCACCTGATGGCCAGAACGGCCCGCCGGTTCGAGACCGTGAAGACGCTGCGCTCCATCATCGCCCTGCTCGATGCCGTCACCCTCACGCCGGTGACAGTGGCAGAGGTGGACACCATCACCTTCGACCGCCTGAACCGGCGGTTCGAGCCTTTTGTCAGGATCTGCCGGATCTTCCTCGCCAGCTCCACCCTCACCCTGCAGGCCTCGGATGTCGAGACCTTCTCCCTCCTCATCCCGATGGAGAAACTCTTTGAGGAGTTTATCGCCGCGGTGCTCATTGACGATCCGGCCTATTTCTTTGGACGGGGGGTGAACGTATCGGCACAAGGGCGGATTGGTCATCTGGTGCAGAAACGCAGTGGAGGTCGATTATTTTCCCTCATCCCCGACCTCCTCGCCGAGGGGCCGGGCGGTGCACTGGTCATCGACACCAAATACAAACTGCTCGATGAGGCTGAGAACGCCTACGATGTTTCCCAGGCCGATGCGTACCAGATGTTTGCGTACGTGGTCAAGATCCGGGCAAAGGCCGGGATGCTCCTCTATCCTGATACTGAACTGAAATCGTCTCTGGACGTTTCTTATGAGGTGAAGGACGAGGGGAAGAGTCGAAAGATTCCCTTGCTGATCCGGTCAGTGCGGCTCTCCCACGCTCTGACGACGAAAGAAGGTTGGGAGGCGTTTCGGGCGGAACTGGCAGGGGTTATACAGGAGATGGTTGATCAGGCCGCGGATTATTCTCCTGAGGAAATGTGCGAAGGGAAGACGCCGGTGTTTTCATGAAGAGTCAGGTTCTCAGTCCCTTCGAGGGCATGCTTCCTCCAAGTCATTGCAGGTGAGATGGACACTGTATCTTCCGACCTCCTGTGCGTTGAGCAATATAACCCTGGATTAGCACGGTCTCACAACAGTACCCGGATGCGATCCAAACTGAATGAGATCTGTTCCGGAGGGAGACCTAACGGTTCGATACTGGAGAGAGTGAAACACTGTAGTGGTTGGCACATTGACCGGACCACTTATGCCTTTGATACTGTAGGGGGAAGACCAAAGATCCTCTTTTTGGTGTTCGCCTCCTCGTTCATCCTTCTTTTATCTCTGAAAAGGCTAAGCATTTTTTAAGAGAAATAGCCTATCTAGAAATAACTAGATAATTCTTGAAATAATTGCAGGTCAGGAAGTTGGTGAACGATGGAGAAGTGTTTGTGTGGCAGGTGGTTCAAATCTCGGCGGGCGATGTTCGGGCATGTGGGGAGCTGCAAGGAGTATGCGGCGTTCAAGGAGTGGATGGATGGCTATAAGGCTACGAACTCCGCTGAGGAACTTCGGCGATGGAGTGAGCGGGCCGGGAAAATGGTTCCATGGGGCTGGAAGGACTATTACAACAAGTATGTCGAGATATACGGGTATAATCGGCTGGAGAAGGAAAAGAGCCGGTCGCGGGTGAAGGCCGTGCATGAGTCACACGATGCAAAAAATAGAATCAAAGATCTTGAAGCCGAAAATAATGCCCTCTACGAGGATATCAACTTCCTCTTACAGCAGATCCATGAGGAAGCTGCTGAAGTACTCCAGATGAAGCAAGAGTTGTTGCAGTCCCTCCAGCCAATACTGATCCAACCCTATATGCAGAACGTTGCACAGATTCTTCTGCGGCATGGAGAGCGATCGAGCAGGAGAGAGGCGGAATGGAAGAAGAGAGTTTTGTGACATATGGACAATATCAGGGAAAATTGATGATTGATGTCTAGATCCTGATCTCTTGGTTCTTACGCCATACACATTCACCTGACGCTGTTTTCCTTTAAGCCCATCGTCTGTGGAGGTGTATCAGGGAACCAGATCTTGAAGAAATAGCTCGCCGGACCGGCATCACCAAATGGGTCACCCCGCACCTCCTCTGCTACTCCCGGATCACCCACCTCACCGGCCTTGACATCGACCGCGAGATCCTCGGCCACTACAGCGTCACCATCACCGCGGCCGACAGTGGACTCGAACCCAGGGCGTGCCTCAGGTGCCACACCATCAACGCGCCGACCGCCCGCTACTGCACCACCTGCCACCGCGCCCTCACCGGCGAGAGCATCGCCACCATCGAGGAGATCGAGGCCGATCTCACCGCCCACCCGCAGATCTTCTGGGCGATGGTCGAGGAGATGAACAACGAGAAGAAACGGAAAGGTGAGATTTAAACTCTTTTTTAGTCAACCAATGGAATACTAGGCCATTATTTTTTAAATTATGGCATAAAATTAGATACATTTAATATTCCTGGAATGAATTATGAGATATGGACCCCTTGACCCTGGACCAGATCGATGTTTACGGACTCTTCACGCCTGATACAAATTATACAGAAATCAAATTGAACGATCCGGAACGGACCACAATCATCCACGGCATCAATGGGTGTGGCAAGACCACTCTTATGAAAATGCTCTATGGATTTTTTACAGGGGATTACAATATTTTCAAAAAAACAAGATTTAACAGTTTCCACTTGCAATTTAGTGATGGAACCACCATTCGGATTTATTCTCACTTTTTTTATCTGATACGGCAATCACTTGAGGATAATTCCTATGATAAGTTCTTAAATTCCTTTGAAGAATACATGGATAATAATAGTGCCATTTTTTTAGAATATATAAACAACATGAATCTTAAAAACTACGAAATATTCGTAATAACTCCTGAGGGTATCAAGATTCTTATACCGGATTATGTAAATTCATCAAATAATGAAGAGATCAAATCAAAAATCAGAGAATATGAAGATGCACTCTTCGAGAGATCCAAACATGATACAGATCCAATGAACATGTCCGAGGCATTTAGCTCATTAAATATTAAATTAACATATGATAAATACTTAAAAAAGAACAAATTAAACCCAAATCCGTTTGAACCTGATATTTACCCACATTCTTTCTCTGATGAACCTGATCCTCTGAAAAACATTCGGGATAAAATAACTGTATTTTTTATTCAAACACAACGGTTAGTTCATTTTGGTGATGATCCGTCGGAAGGAAAATCAGCAATTGATGAATGCGTCGATGATTATAACTCGATATTGGACAATGCCACAAACATAACACAAAAAATGGCAGAATATAGTGCATTAAGTTTCCCTGATCGATTGATTACAAAGTTTAATGCCCTAGAACGAAGTGAATATCCAACCATACTCGAATTAGAGGAAAAAATCAATTTATTAAACGAAGAAGTGGATGAACTCTCCTCCCATGGGATTGTACTTGACTTAAAACTCGATAAAAGGTTTGAAAATACAATCGAAGAGCCCGACACAGAAATGGACTATTATGGAGAGTCATATTTGCTTTGTTCGGACAGATTGATAAATCCAATTTCAAGACCTATAATAGATCTTGCACTGGACGATGCATTAGACAATGTGCGTTACTTTGTTCCGTTGTTGTACAGTAAGAACTATCTTGATTACCTAATTGAAGAATTTAAGACATCCAATATTTTTTTACAAAAGAACATGGGTCCAAAGGTATTCAATGAGAGAACAAGGTTAGAGTCAAACACCTTCAAGGTGCTGTCATCTGGAGAACAGAATTTACTTAAGATATTTTTTGAACTACTGTTTAAACCACTTACTGTCTTTTATGGGAAATTATTAGAAGGATCATTCGAACACATTAGTTGTAAGCTAAATTTACTTTTTCTTATTGATGAACCAGAATTATCTCTTCACATCACATGGCAAAATAAATTGTTGGAGGAGATGCTGAAAGTTCAAAAAAATAGCGTATTGACAACAAATTCAATATTGATCGCAACACACTCTCCCGACTTCATCAACGACCGATGGGATCTGACCTACTCAATGAACCCTTCAGGTCGTGATTAATGTGGCGGAAGACCAGATGAGAGAGCATATCACACCCAAAAGAATTTGTAACAAGGTCAGAATGTTCGACGCCGCAAAAAAGTCCAGATGGTCGTACTTGCTGCTGGAAGGGGATAGCGACACCATTCTCTTCAATAAGATCGTTGAAGAGAACTCCTGTGAAATCATCGTCGCGCATGGAAAATCGAAAATCATTGAGTCAATAAATGAACTGAATGGCGATCAGCATTATAGATCCCGGGTCGTGGGAATTGTCGACAAGGATTTCGACCCGCTTGTGGATAACCCAAAGTATGATAAAAACATTATATTGCTCGATACACACGACATTGAAACACTGGTAATAACTTCCCCGTCTTTTTATTCATTTGTCGAAAAATATGTTGACAGAGAAAAATTAGCCCAGTTTGAGAGAAAAACAGGCATGGGTTTGTTAGAGACTCTGCTCAGGTCTGCATACCTTATCGGGACAGTGCGTTGTTATAATGAACGAAAGAGATGGGCATTGAATTTTAAAGACTTGGTGTTTTCTCCATTTACCGACAAAAAATCATTAGTCCTTGATTTTTCAGGACTGCTTGAGATTATCGAAGCTGTTACAGACCAGGACGAAGACGTTCTGGAATATAAACTGGAGACGATCAGAGAAAGGAAAGATCGGTTTATCGAGATCTGCGATAAATTCACATGCCCCAGTATAATGTGTAACGGACATGATATAGTAAAGATATTAAAGATCGGTCTCGACGAAATTTTTGGATCTGAGGAATCCAAAAAGCTCCGTAAGGGAAATAGCATCGAAAGGGCAATTATCGAGATGTACGACCCCAAATTGTTCTGCGATACAAATGTCTATAGATCTGTGAGAGAATGGGAGAAAAATACAGAACAACAGATATTCAAAGATCCTATCTCTTCAACATAAGCACATTGATCAATTTTTTTAAATCACATAAGCACGAAAGGCCATCTCTCATTGCCTGATGCCATTAATATTCTCCGCATTCACGCCCTCCATTCTCCATAATATTAGAGAGATTGTTGTACAAATAGAGGTAAGATCTCAACGAAAAGAAAAGGAAAGGTGAAATCTGAAAAAACACATTCAAAACACCAACTTTTCATTTATAACCCCAAACCGGCTCTGTAGAAATGCTTCCCACAACCCCCAGATATTGCCTGATCATCGATGGAGGAAAGTGGCATGAACCCTAAAAGGAGGTTTTCAACAGAGCCCCCAAACCATTCATCTCTTTTTCGAGGGCTGCCAGGCCGTCACCCCCCCACCACCCGCTGCCATGGACGGCAGCATTTGTTTTCAGCGAACCCAGTCGGGCACCCTCACTGCGGAGGCAGACCTCCATGAAAAACGGACCACGAAAAGTCAGACCGGAAGACATCGACGCCTTTGAGGAACGGTCGCCGTTCTACCGGGGCATCGGGAAACGAATGGTTGAACACGGCATCTGGGAAATCGTCGCGGAGGAGAAGAGATGCAGGGCATAGATGGCAGCCAGGACGAACATGGTTACCGCACCAACCGCTGGAACTCCATATCTTCAACCCTGATTATGACTCTTCTCAATTTCTCCCGGCGGGATGGCTTTAGGGACAGTGTCCGGGCGGAGCGGTCGGACGTTGCGACCGAGGCCGGGATCTATATGGCGATCAGGGGGTTCAATGTCCTCCTGTGCGTGTATGACGGGGCAGTCCACAGTTAAACTGCTGTGTCAAAAGAAAGAATCACAAGCATCTACATAAAAAAAGCGACGACACAAAAATAGTACGAAAGGGTTCAGTCTCACTGGACAATTATATCACTTTTTACTGACCGTGATGCAGCCATCGTAGCACAAACCTTGTAAGGGGGATTCTGCTCCAAGTTGAGCGTGAGCCTGATGTCTTAGATGCCGTTTTGCCGTGCAGACATGGATGGAGTGCTGCTCCTCCAGGGAATCCTCGTCCCTGAATTCTTGGAAATATAGAGCCCTTAGTCATCAAAATATTCAGGTGGGATTATTTTCAAACTGGCTCCTAATGATATTCAGAAGGTAAGATCTTCTTTGAATATTGTATTCCGCCGTCTGTGAGTTCCCATATTCCTTTAGGTGAATTCGTGCTTAACAGGTCTTTATCCACCATGTGTTTTCTGGACCAATCGATGTGGTGCACCATTCTGGGAATTCCCCGCCCATCTTTATTGGTATTTACCCGTGTGTAATCTTCTGGAACAGTTGAATTACTTAATTCCATTAAATCAGTAATTCGAGTTATTGCAGTTTCCCGTTTTAATTTTCTGTGGTTTTCTCCAAATATATATATCGTAATTGCTATTAGTTTAACGTATTCCTTCTGTTTTATCCCTCCAAATTCTCCTTTTTCAAATGTCTCACATAGATCTCCATATAGTTTTTTCATTTCTTCAATTTTTTTATCCATCTCTGTCCTCTGTCGTCAGCAGTTCAAAGACCATACTGGGGTTCTAGATATCAAATCTACTTATATGGTGGTTTTTTTACTATTAATAGACATTTAAATTGATATATCGACATAATTTTGGTATATATTGGTTTTATCTGTATAACGTTGCCATACAACTGTCGATATCTCCTTCTTGATTTCATAGGGATGGGCGGAACCGGGGACGGGTGCTGGACTTGATGGGGTTTGTGGTGTCCGGTTCCTCGAGGACGCAAATAATTGATACCAACGGCGAGTGCGGGGAAGAAAAGAGAGATGCAATGACACCCTTCCGGTGCTATGCGATCGCCCTGATAGTCTCCCTCAGTCTGGACGCGAACACCTCCATCGAATCCAGATCTTTGAACCCGGCAAGGACCACCTTCCCCGAAGAGAAAATCAGGGCGGTCCCCTTCTCCCCACGATAGATCACGCCCGGGAACTGCTCTGGCTCGTACTCCACGTGCTCCATCTGGAGGGCGACGACGAGGTGGGTCAGGGGAACCTTCATCCCTATATCGTCCATGCCGACGATGTTCTGAACCCGAGGCGGCGAGACGTGGGTGGGGTCGATGATTGGGGAGAGGAGGGCGAGGAACTTCTGATAGGAATGATCGACATCATCAAGGGACTTCAGGCCGTAGATGATATATTTCCCACTCCGGTAGACCGTAGCCTTGCCGGTGGAGAGGAGGATGTAGGCACCGTGGTAGATCTCAGGATCGTACCTGTAGGTCTCCGGCCCGAGTTCTGGCAACCTCTGGAAGGGGACAGGCTGGCGGAGGTCGCCTGAACAGACGATATTGACGATCTTCATTTGAGGAGAAAGAGTGGGTGCTATTCCCTCAGATACTTTCCGCCGACCGGAACAAACCGGTCAGGTTTCTGTATTGTTTTATAGTGGCGGATCGCTTCGAGTTCTAGGGCAATCCAGGCTTTCTTTTTACCATCCCCCTTCCTGACCCGAACGCCCTGCCAGCGCTCTTGGTTTTGGACGTAGGCCTTCACCTCCTCCTGCGTCAGGAAGATCGCGTCGCCAAAGGTTTCAAAGAAGGTGAGAGGATCGTCGGTGATGATGACCCCCTTTATCCTTGCCTCGCCGACATAGCCGGTGTCCTCGTGGGACTGGTAGAAGACCAACTTCATGCCGGGTTTGAGTTCCTTGAAGACGGTGGCCGGTTTGATGAAGACGGTCTTGCCCTCGTCGAAGAAGCGGGTCATGTAGGTTTTTGGTATGGGGAAGGTGACGCCAGTGATCGCTGTCATATGCTCTCTCTTTTCCTGCTTATTGAGATAAATGTGGTGTTTGTCGGGGCGGGATGTTCCAGCCCTCAGTTTTCCTCATAACTCCGCAAGATGAGGGGCCTGGCCCTCTCCAGGTCGTCATCAGACCGGATCACAATCTCCAGGTCGCCGGTTCCCCAGTGACCGATCTTCCTCACGTCGCGGGTGAATCCTTCTTCGAGGGCAACCGTGTCGGGGTCGAGGCGGAGGTAGAGGAGCATGAGGCCGGACTGTGGGCGTATCTCGACACTGGTGAAGTTTTTGATCCGCCGAAAGGCCGCATACAGTTTGGTGACCTTCACCTGGACGTCGTCGCCAAGGGCGAGGCAGAACGCCTTGAGGGCTTCGTAGCGGTCGTGCAGATCGGTGTCTGAGAAGGCAAGCGATTCGCTGAAGGTCTTCGCCGCCGATTTTTTGCCGGGAGAGGAGGGTGCAGGGGCGGCGGTGTCGCCGTTTTGGGACGTTACGTTCACCAGGTCGAGAAGGAGGAGGGAACGGTCGAACTGTCGGTAGCGGATCAACTCTACGTTCCGGTTGATCTGCTGGACGGCGTAGATGTCATATTTCGTGAAGTCGCCAGCGATGCAGAGGAGCCTTGGCCCAGACCAGTCGATAATCTCGTCGGCCCTCGTGCCAATTTTTTTGAGGTAGAGGAGTTCGAACTCGGCCTTGTGGTCGAGGAGCCAGTCGAGGTAGTAGAGCCCCTGGTTGATGACGTTCTCGTTGAGCGCCCGCTTGTATTCGATGATGACCGGGAAACCGTTCTCGTCGATGCCGAGTGTGTCGATCCGGCCGCCGTGGGTTTTGCCGGTGACGTATTCGCTGGCCAGGAAGGTGACGCCCAGGAGGGGTTCGAGGTTCTGCTCCATGTAGGTCTGGAGGGATTTTTCCAGGGCGACGGAGGTTCCTTTGAGTTCTTCTGCCTGCGGGCCATCGATGCGGAAGATGCGGATGTCGCCCATCTGATCAGTCCCTGTGGGTCTCTGCTGCCTTCATAATATATTCATAATCCTCTTTTGGGATCTCCCGCATCGCAACCCTGATGTGACCGGTCCACATGGTCTTATTTTTGATAAACATCAGTCTGGGTATCAGGGGCTTGAATTCGACGGGCTCGGTGAAGATTTTGATGGGCTGGAGTTTGACTCGGTAGGGGAAGATCTCGTCGCCCATGCTTTCTGGCGTGATAAAGACGGGCTTGTGGTCTTCGTACCCCTCCGAGACGATCTCATAGGCTCCCACAACTGCTGAGGGAAGGACCGTATCCCCCTCCTTTTTCTGAGCGACATAGATGACGATCGCATCGCCGATCTTTACGCGCTGGATGATCGCTTTGTTCCGTTTTGGTATCCCCCAGATGTTCTTTTTCCGGATTATCTCCCAGTTGTCGCGGTTGGAAGAGGCGAACCAGTAGGTCATGATTGATTCATATGCAGAACATGAAGAAAAATAGTGGTGTTATGTTTCGCTGATCGCCTTGAATGCCGCCTGCATCGGATCGGAATAGAACTCCACCCGAATTTTATCCAGCAGTTCCGGAGGTATGTTCCCGAAGTCGGCGGCATTGATCGTCGGGATGACGACCCTCTTTGCCCCGGCATCCATGGCGACTCTCATCCTATCGCCGAGATACTCGACTCTGGCAAGTATGCCATGGAGCGTCATCTCCCCGAGGATGATCAGTCCGCCTCCCAGGGGTTTGTTTACGATGGCCGAGAGGATGGCCACATAGAATGCAACCCCCATGTCTTCTGCTTCTTTTGCATGTCCCGGGCTCATGACTTGAATGTTCAGATCATAGCTGCCGATATCCTGTTCAAGCCCCAGTTTCTTACAGTTGAGTCTGAGATAGTTGTACGCCATCTGTACGGACTCTTTCAGTGCCTTGGAGGTCAACCCGACCACCCGGAGTCGTCCTGATCCAGGGATGGCTGCGACCTGTATTCTAAAGAGCATCACCCTCCCGAGGGTCGGGTCCCACCCGATGCTGAAGACGTCTCCTGGAGCGAGGGGGCCATCGGGTATCAGTTTTGTCACCCCCATCTCGGAGCACTCGGCGATATACTCTTCCCCGGTTTCTTTGTCCAGATACGAGAGGTTCACCCGCGAAAACTCGATCGGGTTCATCCGCTTCAACTGTTCTTTGACTCTCCTCCTCATTTCAAGGCCGGTGCTCACGTACTCAGCCATCTCTTCCTTTGAGCAGGTGCCGTCCGGGTGGAGGAGTTTCATGAGGCCGGATACGGTCCGGACAACTGCCTTTCTGTCGCGCTGGCCGACATGGTTCCCGAATGAGAAGAATTCGTCATAGGTATCGGTATAGTTCAGGGGGCGGAGGCCGTTGTGGAAGATCTCGGCCATATAGTCGGCGACAAAACCCATGTGCTGGGTGAAATGGTCGGGTTTGAGTTTCAACATCTCCCACCCGGGAAGATAGGCGTGCCATCGGTCATGGAACGCCGTGTCGTTCCTGATCGTCTCTGGCAGGGGGGAGAAGAGGTGCGATGTCCTGGCAATCGATTCGACGTCCCCGTCGATGTTGCCATTGAAGACGATGCCTGCTTCGGCGGAGAGGGTTCCTTTGTCGTCGCCGCGTGAGAATGAACCCTGTTCCATGTAGCCCTTGAACATCTGCTTGTTTGTCTCGTTCTTGAAGTGCGATCCTGCCACTTCGTCGAATGCCACCAGATCGTTCTTGAGCACCAGGCCGGGTTTGTCTTTCCGGTTTTTCCATCCGAAGAGGTCAGGCACCGAGCCCTGGCCTCCGGATAATAGAATGGCATAGGGGGAGATTTCACGATATACAAAGGATTTTCCTGTTTCACGGGGTCCCAGTTCGATGAGGTTGTAATTTTTCTCGACCATGGGGATGAGCCTGAGAAGGATGAGCAGTTTCACCCGCCATGTAAGGTCGGGATGCGTTGGTTCGTATCCTATCGACCTCAGCAGGATGTCCACCCATTCCTCCCGCGTGAACTGGCGGCGGGCCTCGATCCATTCGTCCATTCTGGCGCTGGCGATCTGGATGGGTTTCATGTTGGCGATGACGAAGGGACGGGTGACATTGCCGTGCACGATGTTTTCGTCATAGACGAGTTCGATGTTGGACCAGACGCCGCCGGTCAGCACACGCTCATATTTCTCGACGAAATCTTCTTCGATGTGTACCTTGTCAAGACCCGAGGTCGCAAGGTGTGCCCAGTACTTCCCTCCCTGGTCTTTTTCATCGAATGTGACCGTCACCAGGTCGATGATCTTCATCGATCCCGATCTCTTCAGCCGCGCCTTGATCAGTTCTCCCTGGTCGGCCCTGACGACCCGTTCAGCAATGGCGCCTTTGACGAGCTGGAGACCTTCGTTGACTCCTTTCTCATCTGTTGTGGAACAGTATTTTCCCAGGAGGTACTCCAGGACGTACACGGGGATGGAAAAGCCCACTTTTAATTTGTGGACGAGATCCTTTCTGACGACCCTGCCGGGGAATGCGGCGACGAGTTTCCTGTCGAGATCGTCGAGTTCGAAGTGTTCACCAGAATTCATCTATTTCCACCTTGAGTTCAACCTCTTCTCTGGCCAGTATTTCTTCGTCGTCCGCATCCTGTACGACCACAACGAGTTTCGATCCAAAGGGGGGTGCAGATGAGGCATCTACCCGAGAGAGCGCGATTGTCTGGGCCCCGCCGGCGGGTTCGATGGTCACAGCGTTATCATGGCGGAAAATAACCTTTCCGGTTTGGAGGTCTTTGATTTTCACCAGCACTTTCCGCGATAGCAGATTGGAGTCGGCGCCGATGAGTTTCTGCTGGCCTCCTGCCCCTGGCTCGACCTGTACCCTCGGCATTTCGCTTGTGATCTGTCCGACCGGTTTGAGGACGGCGTTCACCTTCTTTGCCTTCTGGGGCCAGTGGACCAGGACGACGGGGATGATGAGTTCCTGCAGGGTTGCTCCGCCGTGGAAGAAGCCGAGGCCCCCGTATGTCTTGAAGGCGTTGATGCTTCTCGGGACCATGGCGTTCAGGTCGGAGGAGGGGACAGGGAGGGCGAGGGCGGTCTTATGGGAGAGGGCCCGGCCCACCACGGCGCGGCGTGATGTCCAGAGGCGTTCTCCTTCTGGTTTGCTCTCTTCGATCTCGTCGGGTTCGGGTTGCCAGTGGAAGAATCCGTGGTCGGTGACGATGATGATCTGTGAGTAGCCGGCATCCCTGAGTTTTCGAAGGGCGGTTGTGTAGCGGTCGAGGCTGTCCCCGGCGCCGTCCAGTTTGAGGTTTCCGTCATGGCCGGCGGTGTCGAACTCTGCGCCTTCGACGACAAGAAGCGGCGATGAGGAGGTTGCCTTCTTCATCTTCCTGCCGTCGATGATCTCTTCGATGGAGAGGAATGTGGTGACGCCCATGGCGTCCCTGAACCAGTTCCGCCATTGTTCGGCAATGGCGAGGTTGCCTGATTCTCCTGCGGTGACAGAGAAGGTTTTCTGGTCTGGAGAGAGGTCCACGCGGAGCGTGCGGGAGTCGACCGGGAGGGCGAAGGGTTTTCCGATGGGGGTGATGCTGGGCACCGGCGCCCGTGCGATTGCGACCTCTGCCCGTTGTTCGGGTTCGCCTTCGTTGATCTTTTCGGCGAGCCGGTGGCCGAGATCGAGGCGGAAGGCGTCGAGGAAGATGTAGGCTGTTCTGGAGGGGTTGCCGTCCAGGATGGAGAGGGCACGTTCTCCTGCTGTCGGGAGGGCTGCAAGGGCGGTCTGGTCGATTTCGAGGAGGTCTGAGAACGTTCTGCCGATGCGGTCGATGGTTCTGAGGTAGTGGCGCCTGAGCGATCCCCTGACGGTCCTGAGCACCTCGGGGAGGGAGGGGGTTTCGGTGAAGAGGATTTCTCCGGCCACGTCCAGGGTCCAGCCGCCGCCGGCGTACCATGCGATGGCGTCGCCGGCGCGGGTCCAGGTCTTTTCGACGCCTGCGTGCATGACGAGGGGGTGGGCGACGCCGGCGAGTGAGGAGAGGTGCCGCCAGCCGACGCTGTCGGTGGCAATGCTCCCCCAGAAGCGGGCTTCGCGCTCCTGGAAGGTGGGGAGGGCGCTGTCAAGTTCTTTTGCGAGGGCCTCGACGTCGCCGATCGCGGTGAGGCGGTCCAGGTATTTTTTGAGGATGGCCTCTTCGACGGCCCGCGAACCTGCCGATGCAGGGGGCGTTGCGAGCCTTTCAGCCCAGGGGCCGAGGGAGGTGATGGCGTCCGCCTTCTTTACGGCACGCTCGAAGGAGGGGATATAGGTGATGTTCTCCTCCCACTGCCTGAGCAGGGCGAGGGCGTGTTCGCGCGGCAGGCCCGGCGGGATGATGCGGTTCTTTTCCGCCGGGGGTGAGTGGGGGGAGGCCTCGGCGGCCTCGGTGCAGAGGAGGACGGCGGTCGCCTCCCGTCGCCAGGTCTCCTCGTCCATCTGTTCGGGGTCGGGGAGGCCGAAGTCCTCTCTGGCGCGGCGGGCGAAGATCTCGAACCTGCTCTCTGACCTGAGCCGGTCGAATTCGCCGGTGCTGCCGGCGAGGACGTCCAGGATCTTCCGGTCGTTGACGAGTTCGCCTTTTGCCGAGCCGGCGGTGAAGTCTTTCCAGTCGGCCCGCGGGCTGTCGAACCGCTCGTTGACGTAGGCGGGGAGGAGGGGGATGAGTTCTTCCTCCCGGTCGCCGGGGATCTGCACCCCGTAGTCACGGAGGGCGGAGACCAGGCGGGTCTCCCAGACATGGTCGGCCTCGGGCTCGAAGACCCTGAACCAGGTGATCTCCTCCTCGGAGCGGGGAAGCCAGACGATCCGGCTCGTTCTCGGCCGGGTTGCGAAGCGGTTTCTGAGGGCGAGTTCGTGCTCGTCGGGGTCGGCCCAGAGTTCCAGGCCGTCGGCTTCGGCGGTCTTCTTCAGGAGGTCGAGCCATTCCCGGCGGGGGTCGCACCAGAGGATCCAGCCGTTGTGCTTCTGGAGGTGGGGGCGGATCCTGGAGGTGAGCCAGGCGTGGAAACTGGTGGGGGGTTCGGTCATTCTCTCTCCTCCTTAAGCACCTGTATCCTCTTCAAGGTACAGTTTCTTGTACTCGGTGAAGGCATAGAGATCGGTCATCGATGCGATATAGTCGCTTAATACACGCAAGAATTTCGGGTCTGATATTATTTTATGCCGGCATTCTTCGAATTCCCGGTCATTGAGATATCTGATCGTTTCATGGTGGAGGTCCAGGTTTTTCAGATATTTTTTTACCTCCGGGACTTCACAGACCGCCGTGTACTTCTTCAAGACGCTGTCGGGCAGCTGTTTCGGGTTGGTCAGATATGCCTTGATGATCTGGCGCAGGATAAACTTGGCTTTCCCATTTTCACGGTGAATTTTGTAGTTGTTAATGATAAACCGTTCCTGCAGATCTTTGAGCCGTGCGAATAAAATATTCTTTTCAAGAATTGTTTCACTGGCGAGATCTTCTGTGATCGGATAATATTCTGGTTCTGGATATGGGAGTTTCGCTTTCCTTTTTAAATAATTCTCCATGTTTTGTTTTATTGTTTCGACGGACTCAATAACGATAAGACTAATAATCCAGCTGGTAAATTCTTTGAAATAGTGCGTGTCAATCCAGGGTTTGCAATGGTCTGATTTTTTGATGAAGGGTTGGTCTTCAATTCCTTTCAAGAGACCTTGATCAATTAACTCACCGATGAGTTCCAGAATCAGTTTTTTGCTATTATAGTCTCCTTCAATCGCGTCCTCGATGTCATGGCAGACCTGCGCAATTTCATCGGACAGACTGATAATCTGCCCCTCTATCGAAGCGGAGAATGGTTGCTCGAAGTGCAGTTCCGGCAGGTTGGTAATCGTTTCATACTGGATAAAATCTGGTTCTTCCTTAAAGCACAATTTTGAATGTTTTAAGATGCCCTCAAGGACGGGATAACTGATGTTCAATCCAGAAAATGAGCAATATCCGTTTTCAACATCCATCAGCACTCTGACGCTCTGGTAGTTGTGCTTGAACCCGATGCCAACCTTTTCGGGATCTATGTTGAATTTGTTCAGGACTTTGCGCTCGTCCTGCCCTGTTAAAAGTTCATGGATAACATATTCGCCAATATGGCCGAAGGGGGTATGGCCGACATCGTGCCCCAGTGCAATCGCCTCGGTGAGGTCTTCGTTCACACCGACCTGACGTGCGATTGTCCGGGCGATCTGCGTTACCTCAAGGGTGTGTGTCAGCCGTGTTCTGATGTGCTCATTCATCGTTCCGGTGAAGCAGACCTGCGTCTTGTGCATCAGTCTTCTGAAGGACTTGCAATAGAGGATCCTGTCTTTATCATGCTGGAACGGGCTCCGCTCATCCTGAGAATGGAGTGTAGGAAACTCTTTTTTCGGTTCTGTGAACTTCCGTTTCACGCACTCAGAGTCGTTCCGGATGGCAAGGGGGTGGAGTTTTGCCATCGTCATCACCATCCGCACGCAGACTGCTCTTTTTTCATGAATTTGCTGTTGTTCATTTGTGGTCTCTTCAGATTTTTGATATCGTAATAACTAGTGGCATCCATCATTCACCCTTTTTATATCGGATTTTTTCGCATTTACAGGACCATAAATTGTCAATCTCACTAATTCTTCTAATAAATTCATTGCAATGTTCACAAAATACACCTTTCCGAAAACCAATTACTGCATCACAAAATTCCCGTGCTTCGCTTTCAGTCAAATTTGTTGCCCATGAGTTCCAGTGAGCACCTGCCCAGTTCCGCATGGTTCGTGTTTTTTCGATTGTATCAAGACATTTCTTGTTAGAGGAATAAAAACTGTTAAATTCTTTTGATTTTGAATAAAATGCATTCCAGAGGGGATCTATTGTATATTTACTTGAAAGACTAAATCGGACGCTAACATTTAGATTGTTGCAGAGGTTCTGAAGAATTTCCTCCAGCACTCGACCTGCTTTTATCGCTTTATCCTGAGGGTTGGATTTTCCAGCGTTTTTTGATATTAACCATTCATAATCATTCAGATGATCTCCGAATATCGGACCTGTATCAATATTCCAATCTGAAATTTTGTAATACTTTAACTTCTTACTCCTCATATGACGTTTTGAAGCCTGTTTTAAATATTCAAACCATAGAAGATCATGTGTTGTAATTACAATTTGGTGATCGTTGAATTTTTCAAAGATCATTTCTGCTGTTTTTCGACGATGACCAGCATCTACACTTTGTAGTACATCATCCAACACAAGCAATGAAAGATTAGGATTTTGGTTATACTGGAACCTTCGAATCGCTAAAAATATACAAAGCCCGAGTGAATCAACATGTCCCTCGCTATAGTGACCGCGGGGATCGTCTTCTGTCCCATAAAATTCGCTGATGATCTTTATACTTCCTGATCCTCCATCTGGGAGCTCAAATGCTGGAGAGCCTATTGATTCGCCAGGGTGGATATACTGATAATATTCATTGGTCACTTTTCCTATCTCAGACATTAGAATTTTAATTGCTTCTTTGCGGGCTTTCGTTGCATATTCAGATATTTGCGTTATTTGTTCGGAAACAACTTTAGTATTATTTTTTGTATTTATGGAGCCTTGAATAGTCGAATGATGAAGTAATACGGCTGCGATCGAATTTTTCAGGTCTATTAATTTTTTATATCGATCAATATCTGGTGATGAAGCGCATCTCTCATCAATCACTTCTTTCATTGAATGAATGATTGCATTTCCATCAAATTCGAGTAATCGAGCAAGTTCTTGTTCTATTTTTTCAGGCTCACTGATTTTACTATTACTTGCTACTATCTCCTCAATTACCTTCTGAAAGGTATCATACCTGTCGATCAACGGTACTTTCAGCAGTTCATCCCAAGTTCTACGAGTTTTCTCCAAAAATTTAGCATAATTTGAAATCGCCTGAAAAAAAAGATTATATTTTGCATTACAAATATTTTTAGATGCAATGATGGACTTATGTTCGTTAATTTTTTGTTGAACAAATTTCTGAATCTCATCTGCGTTTATAGGGGAGTTGCAGAGGGGGCATTGTTCGAGAGCATCTTCTTTTATCCAACGAAGGCCGTCCTGAAGTACTTTCTCATATAATTGTCCTTTTAATGTCCCAGATTCAATTTTAAATTCCTTAGAAGCACTGTAATACTCTTCTTCGGATCTTATAACTTCTGAATACGAAGGAGCATTGGCGAGTTCTTTGGAAAAATCAATGATACCTTGCCATTGAGAAATATTTTGAAAAGATCTCAAATCTGCATCGATAATCCCTACACATACCTCAAACTCCTCGAAATCTGTGACTTCCCTTATTCCGGCGTCCTTCAAGCAGATATTAAATTGTTCAATCAAGCACTCCTTTGTTATTGGGATTTTGGGGTCAATTTTAAGGATTTTTCGAATTTCTTGTTTATTTTGAGATATTTTATCGTCTAATTCCTTCACCCCTTTCTCTAAATCTTTTTTATGATCGATCAACTTTTGTTCAAACGCCACATATCGATCAACATTTAGAAAACCTTCAATCGCCTTGTATCGCTGCGCTGGTTTTGCTTCAATAAAATCGAGGAGTATTCGACGTCGAAGGATGAATTTACTTTCTTGAGAGGCTTTCAAGAATTTTTGAACATCTTTAGGGAAAGACTCGGTACTTTTTCCAAGAGAGACCGTTTCATCCTTATTGCCGTCAGTTAGAATCATTTGAATTTCAGGATTTGAATCAGAGCGAATATGAGTCCCCTGCTTTTTCCATGAGAGCTCCTGAGCACCGATGTCAAGGGATGAGCACTTCCCCGTTAGCACTTTTTCAAGAGCATCGATATATGAACTCTTACCTGTGCCATTATCTCCACAGATTACTGCCCCACCTGTTCCAAATACTACATCCGGCCCATCAATGATCCCGCGACAATTCTTCACTTTCAGCCTCTTGAGTCGAAGCATGGATACCCTCCTCAATCATCTTGGATAATGGTGTGATATCTTCCGGCACACCATCTTTGAGTAAATCAAGCATTTTATCCTTCCATTCTGGTGCAAGAGACTGATCCTGGTGAATAAGGCGAAGGAGTTCCTTCGCCGCGAGTGAATTGATATCTCTGAGATCTTCTATCGAGTATGACCTGCTCTCATCAGATGGGGTTTCATCATCACTCATTTTCATCCCTCCATTATTCACCACCACCCGCACTTCGGCAGTTTCCCTTCCCTGCACCACCGGCGCTCGTCCGACCGCCACTCGGCCCGGTCGGAGACGGCCTTCTCCAGGTCCTTCTTTGCGATCACGTCGGCCGCGAGCAGCCCGGCCTTCTGGAGGGGGACGACGTTCACCCGCACGCCGTCGTTGATGTCAGGGATGTAGCTCCGCTCCTGCCGCAGGAAGGCCTCCCTGTCGGCCGGGGCCGGGCGCGTGCCGTCGATGGAGCACCAGGAGTCGAGGGGCTCGCTCTTTGCGATCTTCTCCAGGGTCTTGCTCGAAAACCCGTTCTCCGCAACGTCGGAGAGGGTCGCCCCGAAGGTCTTCAGTTCGGCGATCAGCCCGTCGAGTTCGCGGAAGCGCCGCTCCTGCACCTCGGTTCGTGAGGCAGGGGGGATGCCCTCGATGCCCCGCATCTCGGTCTCGTAGCGCTGCCGCAGGGGGCCGACATACTGGTTCTTGATCTTGTGGAGGGTGTCCTCGTCGAGTTTGTGGTAGTAGGCCAGGCAGGCGAACGCCGGCTGCCGCTTCTTCGTGAACTTGCCGCTCTGCACCTGCCAGGCGATGGGGCGCTTCTTGAACTGCTGGGTGTGGTGCTTGAAGAACTCGGTGTGGAGCCAGTCTTCGAGACTCTTGCCCATCACCTCCTCGAACTCCCGCTCGATGGCGGCAGCCGAACCGCCGGGGAACTCCGCGGCGATCCGCCCCCTGACCCGCTCCAGCAGGGTCGCCTCCCCGGAACCCGGGGTGAGCGGGATGATCCCGTCGGCATCGGCCCAATCCGGAACCGCTTCGCCGGCCTCGATCTGCTTCGGCCACCTATGGCCGAGCATGCGGAGGACCATCACGGTGAAGCGGTCCTCGGTGATCCGCCGCTCCTCCGGGATGCACCGCCAGCACTCCTCCTCGATCCCCTCCTTCAGGAGCCAGTAGACGGAGATGGGGTGGACCTGTAACTTCTGGGAGAGCTCTTCAAGGAAGGTCTCGGCCGGGATCGGGATGTAGGCCCCGGCGACCGCCTCCTCCTCGCCGTCGCCAGAGGTGCTGTCGTCCTCGATCTCGATCTTCGCCCCCGGCCCGCCCTCGTAGAGGGTGCGGAGGTTCGCCTTCAGGGTGGCGAGGTCGTTGGGGGAGAGGTTCCGGCGCTCGTGTTCGGTGAGATCGTCGAGGACTTCCTGCGGGATCTCGGGGAGGCCGTCCGGGAGCGGGGGGAGGGCGTCGTAGGCGGCGATGAGGGGGTGCCACCCTGAAGGCAAACCTGTTTCTGTATAGATTTGATCTTTAATGTTCTGAAGATCTAGCACTCCTAATAACTTGGTCTCATTGAAGCCCTCAATGGTATGTAGTATAGCATCTAGATGATAATAGGCCCAATAGGAATTTAATGTGCTACTAGGATTAAATTTGACATCTCTAAGATCTTGTTCAACGTCTTCTGATTTACAGTAACAGATTAATTTAGATAACTTGTTGTCTAATGCGGTTTCGTTTGGGCAGATAGGGAGCTGCTTGACGTATCCTGTCTTAAAATGTAAATTAGGGCTTATTGCACGAAGCAATATTGTTACCAGATAGGTATTAAAATATATACCTAATGTATTTAGCTGCGTTCGCGTAATAAACACGCCAGGTCCTGTATCCGAAAAGATTGAATTTTTTAGCAAATACCGCGCACTAAAAGCACCATTTGAAATATCGGAATACGTTAAGCCATCAGCGAAATATAACTCTTCATTCCTTACAAGCCAATCGGTATTTCCTTTCAGGTAGGGATATTTTTCAGAGATTTGGGACTTAATCTTAGTACCTTTGTAATTATAGTCAACAATCCAATAATTGAATCCCATCCAGCGGGAGTATCCTCCACCTTTTGAATACATGAACCAACGATTATTGTCAATCACTGCTTCCCATTGATATCGTACAAACCTAGAGTCATTTCTTGTTCCAAGCCCTTCGCTAGTAGTAATTTGATGACTTAATCGATTGCTTGTGGATAAATGCAATAACAAAGGTTCGGGGAGCCAATAGATAAGTGAATAAAAGGGGATGTGAAGAAATAATTTTTGAAGTATGCGATAGGTCTGATTATTGCCTCTATTTCGCAGTAATTCTGCTTTCTTTTCTGAGCAGCCTCCTGCAATAGCCCTAGTTGCTGTTAGATGGTGGTTCTCTTTTGGTCCACTGTTAGTTAAAGTAAAAAGAACGACACTTACAACCTCGCCTCCGATTTCTCCAAAAGCTTTCGGTCCAAGTTGGGCGATTGTTTCGATACTGGTCTGTCTAATTAGGCCTGAAAATTCTTCCTTTTGCGCACTTTCCGTCCTTTTTTCAGTAATTGCTCGAAGGTTTTCATAACTTTGCAAAAATAACCAGGATTGTTGTGTGACCATAGCCACTTTGCCACTAAGTTTTGAAAGTTTCAGATTTCGGAGTATAAATGCTGCAAAAAGATCGCGTTTTCCTTTGTCATAATTGGTATCTAGGTATTTTTTCACCACCAATGACATGGTTCCTGATCCCATATACGGCGGATTCGCCGCCACTACATCGTATCGCTTCGACAGCAACTCAAACAGCCGAACACCCTTCCCGGCGTTCTGCGAAAAGAAGGCGTTTACGAGATCCGCCACCTCCGCCTCTGCGGTGAAGTGGTCGGCGAGGCGCTCGACCACGCCGTCCTTCCAGGTCTCCCACTCCTCGTCGGTCGTCGGGGCGGCGAACTCTCCGGTGGAGAGCGTCGTCTGCCCGCCGAGACGGGTGCGGAGGCTGCGGAGTGCCCGCTCCACCGGCTCCTCGATCTGGAGGAGGGAGCCGAGTTCGTCGGCATGGGCGAGGCCCTCGAAGATCGATTCGAGGGCCGGGGCGAGGGGGGCGTCTTCGGGGTGCTTGGCGAGGAAGGCCTGGAGGTGGTCCTTTCCCTTCGGCAGGCGGATGTTAGTGGCGATGATATTCTTCGGCGTGCCCGAGAAGTCGAAGACCCGCTCGGCCGCCTTCATCCAGAGGGCCGCACGGGCGATCTGCACCGCCCGCTCGTCGATATCGATCCCGTAGAGGTTGCGGGCGAGGATCTTCTTGCAGATCGTCTCCGGGTCGGTGTACTTCCCCTCGGCCTCGTACATCTGGTAGAAGAGGTCGAAGGCCTCGATCAGGAAGTGCCCCGAGCCGCAGGCCGGGTCCAGGAAGGTGATATTCTCCACGTTCTTCCTGCGCACCGGCGCCCGATCGGCGTCCTTCACGTAGTACTCCCAGCCCCCGGAGAGATCCGAGTCCGGGTACATCCCCATCCAGGTCGCGCCCAGCGAGTTCTGGACCAGGAACTTCACCATATAGGGCTCGGTGTAGAGCTGCGTCGCCGGGATGATATCGGCACCCGCGATCTTCGCCTTCTTCGTCCTGACCTTCTCGAAGACCCGGTCCTTCTCCTCGGTGTTCCAGTACTGATACGCCCACCCGAGGGCATCCGGTGCCGCAAACACCTCGTCCGTCGCGGTGCCGGAGTTGTTCACCGCCTCCGTCCCCGAGAGGAGGGCGATGCACCGCTTCAGCGCCGCCACCGACGGCCGCAGCGCAACCCCGGCCGCCTTCGGGTCGAAGAGCAGCGGCAGGTGCTTTGCATGGAACGAAAACGCATCCTGGAGCATCGCAAAAAGCCCCCCGTCCTCGCCGGTGCAGACCTCCGGGTGGCGCTGCGCCAGCCGGTGGTGGGCAAGCGACCGCCCGCCATAGACCTCCTTCGTCGCCACCACACCATCGATGAGATCGCGGGCCTCCATGCACCTGAGCACCAGCAGGCGGTTCGCCCAGGTGTACGCCGTCTCCCGCACAAACTCCTCGATCGCATCCCGCCGCGCGATCCCCGCCTCCTCCCGCAGGGCAAGATAGGCATCGATCACCGCGCGGGCGTGCCGGTCCTCAGGGGAGCGGAACGGCACCTCACCGGCCGGAACCGGCTCCCGGTCCCACCAGACCCCCAGCGCATTCATCCGCTCTTCGAGATCGCCGCCATGCCAGTTCCCGTGCTCGTCGTACCTCCCCTCCAGCAGGTGCCTGAACTCGAGGACAAGCGGCTTGAGGATCTTCTTCTGCTCTGCCTCCATGGTTACTCGAACTCCACCATATCGTAGCCTTCGTTGATCTTCGCCCGCACACGGGCATCGATATCGTCCCTGAGGCGCTCCCACTCGGCAATGCTCCTGACGCGCTTCCCTGACACCAGGGACGTCAGGGAGAGGCGCACCTTCTGGCTGGGGACACTCACTCCTCCCTTCTCTATCGCCTTCTCCCGCTCGATCCTGGCGACCTCGGCATCGATCTTCATCTGCAGATCCGCCACCGCCTTCCCTGCACGCGACGGCAGGGTCGCCACCTGCGCCGGGATCGAACACTCCTCGATCTCAGAGCGCAAATGCTCCAGAGGCGGCCTCCACTTCTCTGCAAGCCCGGCGTCCAGATCCCTCTCCGCAAGGTTCGTCGGCAGGGCGGCCAGACCCTCCTCCAGGACCTCCCGCGCCGACTCCTTCCAGCCGGCCACCAGCTCCTTCACCTCCAGCTCAGCCTGCTTCTGGGTGGCGAGCAGGCGTTTCCAGGCCTCCGGGTCGGTGAACGACGCCTTCTCCACCGCCGCATTCCAGGCCGACACCATCTCCCTGACACTGCTGCTCTCATCCGTATGGTAGGATACCGCTTCCATCTGCCCCTTCAGCGCCCGAAGACGCGTAAACGCATCCCCATTTTTCTCAACAAACGCGTCGGCAGCGCATATCGCGTCATGCCCGGCGGCAAACCCCTCGCGGTTACCTGCAATCTCACGGACCCGGTGCACCGGGTTTGTCATCCCGGAAAGCGCCGTCCACGCCTCCTTCCCCTTCGTAAACGCAGCAGAAAGGGGCATCCCCGACCCCCTCGCCCAGAGTTCGACACGGTGCGCCCTCTCAATCAGCGCATCCGCAAGAGACCCCGCCGCTTCGGCAAGAGCCGCCGGCGTCTCCTCGATCCGGCGGCTCTTCGCAAGATTGATCAGCACGGACCTCACCTCGGTCAGCATCTCCGGCGGGATCGTCGTCTCCTCCAGCTCCAGCTCCGACTTTTTGAAGTGCGACGACACCCGCATGGCATCCTGGAGATCCTGGTCGTCAGGGTTCGTGTACACCTTCTTGTTCAGGACCACCTTCACGCTGCCCGCCCTGGCCATCGCCGCGACACCCACGCGGACGGCATTGGGATCCCAGCCGAAAGGCGGCTCTTCAAAATAATCCAGCATCTCCTTCCCCAACGCCCTGCGGCCCTGCGTCTGCTCTCCGGCAAGGTACGTCCTGATCGCATCGATCAGAGGGCTCTGCGGATTGAGCGTCCCGGTCTGGTCATACAGTGCGAGCGCCTTCACATCCGCCGAAACGCCCGTCTTCCCTGCCAGCACATCCCGGATCGCCTGCTGGTCATTGGAGATTCTCACCGGCACGCGGTCAAAGTTCGTATAAATCTTCGGCCAGAACTCGGCCATCACCGAGAGCAGGCCATCTCCCGCACTCTGGCTCGACGGCAGATCCAGCGTCCGTGAAGCGCCCCTGAAGACCACCGTACCCGACCGGATCCCGGCCCTCAACCCATCGACAACCCTCTTCTGCAACTTCGGCAGATCGATGCCTTCCCGGTCCCTGGCCAGTTTCCGGGCGTCCTCGGATTTATGGGGGTCCTGCTTCCACCGGTCGATCACATCCTTCATCGCAATATACCGGGTCAGGTCCTGCTCGAACTCGGGCACACGCCCCGAAAGGAAAAAGATCGTGTTCCGCTCATCAGAATGGAGGCTGTCAGACTGCAGATCCTGAACCGTCGCGCCCCCCACCCGCTCCAGAGGGGTGATCATCTTCAGCGTTACCGCACCCGACGTCCCGCCGACCCTCTTATGATCCACCTCCAGGGAAAACGAGAACTCCTGGCTCTTGAAACTCACCGTATTGGACCCGAGCCACTTCCGCCAGTTTGATTCGCTGATAAACAAACGGCCGAACTGCTCCTCGCGAATCCCCTGCCCCATCTGGGCCTCGACCGTGGTCACCTCATCCTCAAACGTCCGGCGCTCACCGGTCAGGAACTCATACTCCTCACCGATCCTGGCGACAAGCCCGGCCTTCATCAACCGTTCAAGCTCAGGCCTGACACGCGCAATCGCATCAGAGAGGTCATCATCCACGTCCCGAATGGTCAGGCGGGCGACATTATCGATCGTCCTCGGGATATACTCCAGTTCCCTGACAAGGAAAAGCACCTCTGCAACCGACGCCGTAAACCCGTTTGCATCAGGCACCACCTTCGAGATCCGTGAAATATCGGTCCGCACATCCGGGCTGACCTCGCCCTCCCCTGAGAGATTATGATAGATCTCATCGAAACGCACGAGCACACCGGGCTCCATCTCCAGGTACCTGACCCGGCCCGCACGCAGGACATCCTGCGTGATCGCCAGCAGCGTCCTGGTGGACCCGCTCATCTGCTCGCCCCGTCCACCCCGCGAACGGAGCGACTTCACAATATCAGGGATCAGGTGCACCTGATAGGGCAGGAAGGGATAATACGTGACAAAAGAATCCTCCGAACAATCCGGCAACACCTGGAGGGCGTTGGAGAGTTCGCCGATACCCTTCAGGTTTCCGCTCCCGCACCTCTCGTACAGGCTCTGCAAAACCCGCCTACCCTCCGTTCGCTTCCTGAGCAGCCGGTTCTCAAGGACCTGCTCGATATTCTCCGTTGTGAGAGCCGGCTTGAACCTGAACCGCCCCTCGATCTTTTTCATATCGCCGTCAAGGGCGCGGGCTTCCTTGTAAATCGCCCCCATATCCCCGTGCGTCGTGACAGCAACCCAGATCCGGCCCTGCCCCTTGAGCGCCGCCTCCTCGACAAACGCCTGCAGCCGCGCAAGACGGCCATTATTGTTCTCGATCCACTGCCCGGTCTCATCCATTACCCACATGAACCGTTGCGGCTTCCCTCTCTCCCTTTCCAGGCGCTCCAGGTCATCAAGGACGGTATCGACAAGGGTGGACACATTGATGATCGCACCGGCCTCGGCCTCGCTCAGCGCCTCCTTCACATCCTCCGGCCTGGGAAACATATCCGGGGCGACCTCGCTCGCGGCGGCAAAAAGGTGCTTCCTGAAAAAGGTCGGGTTATCGCGGATCTCGGCCCACTTTTTATGGGACAGGCGCTCAAATGCCGCGTGCAGGTCATCGATCTTTCCCTGTCGGTCCATCTCGGCCTCGATCACCCTGGCATAGGTGAGGTTGTTGCAGTAACCCCGGGAGAGATAGTACTGCGAGAGGAGGAGTTCGGGAAGTTCCCGCGTCTTGCTCGCAGAGAGAGTATTGAGATTGAAGGCCAGCACCGAGGCCTCGCACTGGTCCATCCTCTTCAGGCTCCTCAGGATCGAGGTGGTGCGGGGCCCGTCGGGCGGCAGGCGCGATTCAAAACGCTCGCATGCAGAAACATTCTCAATGACCCTGTTCTCCGCGAGCAACGCCATGATCTTTGCAAGATGGGACTTACCCGAGCCAAAGTACCCGGAGATCCAGATCCCGATCTCTGTCGTCTTCGTCAGAAACGTATCAGTATAATGCTCAAGAAAATCGTCCAGGAATTTCTCGATCATCGGGGTGACGACATAACTGCCAATCTCAACAGCGAGTTTATGTTCGTCCTCTCTCTCGGCAACCTTAATAACGGGCTCAATTTTATCTTCAACGCGTGTTTCGAATAGATCAGCGATTATCATAAGAGATCTCCCCGGTACATGAACTCGTCTCTCCGGTCAAGGAAACGATAATGTCTCGGCCCGGTGAGCGCCCCGGGAATCAGGACAATAACCGGACAATCGAGTGATAGTTCTGCATCATTCCACAGGCTCTGCATGACATCCCATGGACCCGACGCAGGATAAAGAGCAGAAATATGTTCAATACTCAGAACTGGTTTTCCAGAACTCTCTTCCGTCATCCTGAGCCTGACTTCATCGGCAATTGCGCTCACCCAGAGCCGGCTCAGGTCCTCCTGTGCGCTGACCCCCCACTCCCTGTCAGTCAGGGATTCGACAACATTATCGACGCCGATATCGGAGAGGACAGACTGTGTGACAGTAAGCACATCGACCGTTTTCACATCGATATCAGGCTGCAACGCCCGCGCCTGCGTGTGCCACTCCCTGAGGACTGCCACCTCTGCAGAGACAGGATAGACAACCGCGAGAAAAGGAACGCCGGTCTTCCTCCCGATGAAATCGTAACGCGTCTGGATACGGGTGATCGCCTCCCCGATTTTCCATTTCCAATCGTTATGCGTCATCTCAGGTCTCTCCACTCATCAGGCGTCTGTAACACAACCGTTCGTCCAGCCCGCTCAAAATGGATGATCCGTTTCAGGGCAAGATGCTGCAGATGGTGAGCGACCTCATCCTCGGTACAGAGAAACAGGCGCCAGGTCGGATCAGTCAGCACGTCGTTTCCCCTGACCCCCTCTGCGGTAAGAATGCGGAGAATGTGCTCTGCGGTCTTCAAAGGCAATACCGGCTTGACCAGTCTTTTCTTCTGTTTCCCCTCAAGCACACCAAAATCTCTCAGAGAGGAGAGGATGATCCCGGCAAGTTTTACCCGTGTTGCTTCTGTCCAGGTCGTGACCTGAGGTTCGGCCTCTGCACAGTCGTCGAGCATCTTCAGAATATCGTCATTCGCCACGTTGAACTGCTGAAGGCTCCACTTCTCCCAGAGAACCCGGGTTATGAAATCAAACGTAAACCGATCGCAGAGTGCATAATGCACATACAGAAGCGATACGAACTCCCGACCGTGAGGGCCAGATCTATATGCTTCGATCACCTCATCCAGAGCCCATTTAGGGAGTTTGAAGTAGCGGCTCTGTAACATGGTCCAGAACCTCTTCCTGCTCAGGAGAGCCCTTTGTGTGAAGAGGGTGCCATGGAGCGCCATCTCACGGATCTCCTCAAGAGAGCGCCCTGCCTCCAGACACCCAAAAACCCTTTCTGATTCTGGTAAGAGGGCCCCGATCATGTTTCTGGCGCGGTAGGGGCTTGTATCATGATAGTGAGAGGATGGATCCTCTTCGGGATCGCTTTCAGTATTATCTAAATTGTCAAATGAATGGGCCATTCTAGATGTTGATGGGGTTTTATTCCAATAAGGGTTTTGTCTTTTGAATAAAACGATAGATTCAAATTAAAATCAGATATATTTCCAGATACGGTTTTTCTCTAAAATATCGGACACGGGCACACTTCTCCCGGATTACTTCTTCAATATCCCATCTTCCCTCAATACCCGCGCACCCCGCCACCACAACACCTCAACCTTGACGGGGGGTGTCTCCATCAACAACACCTATCGTTCATCAGCGGCCTTATAAAAACCTCTTAAATTCCCTCCAACATCTTCAACGCATTTTTTGCAGCGATTTTTACGCCCTTCGCATAATCCCCTTTGAGTTTCATAAGGGCGCGTTTTGAACCTGTATCGTTTAAATATCCGAGTGCCAGTGCGGCCTGCTGCCGCACACCCGGTTCTTGATCTTGAAGAAAGGGACGTATGAAAGGTATAGCCTCGCGGGAACCGATCTGACCAAGGGCGATGATCGAATGTTCCCTGACGCGCTTATTACCGTCTTTGAGCACGGCGATCAATGGCTTGACCGCCGAATGTTTTTCCCTGACAAGGAGGTCCAACGCCCTGTTCTGTTCCTTTTGTGGTGCCTGATCATCTATCAAAATCGAAATGAAACGCTCAACTCTACTCTGACCCATCGACTTCGGCATCTCCCACTGAGCGGGCAGCTCGCGGGGAGGGGGACTGGCAGGTACGCTCTCCTTTCTCTCCTCGACAGCCACCCCCCCATACCACAGGATCAACCCCCTGATCGCCGCCGGCTCCCTCCCGCCGATGACCAGCAGCCAGCGCTGGCTCGGCACCTCCACCATCTGCTCGTTTCGGTACGCCGACCTCAGCACCCGCGCCCACCCCTCATCGGTCAGGGGGCCGGTCATCCCCTCCAGCAGGCCGACCAGCCGCGCCCGCGCCTCGGGCAGGATCGATTCGACGATATTCCTCACCTTGATCACGCCGAAGTCATCGGTCGCCAGGCCTTCATGGCCGGCATAGTATGCCCTGACCGCCTCCTCGGACTCCCGCTCAAAGGCGGAGAAGACCCCTGCATCAGCAGAGACCTCCTCGGTGATCGGGATCCCCATCTTCAGGGCCACATCGGTGATCCATGCGAGATCGTTCTGGTAGGTAAACGAGTCCTCCGAGACGATGTAATTGCGGGGGACGGCCACAAAGTGGTGGAAGACCGGCCGTTTGCCGGGCCTATTCCGCAGGATCCTGCCCAGGCGCTGGATCAGCTGGAGTTTTGTCTTCGACGAGGCCACATTGATCCCGACCTCCGCATCCGGAATATCGATACCCTCGTCGAGCATCCTCGGGGCGATCAGCACCCCGTTCCTCGCCGCCCTGAAGGCCTGGAGGGCGTGCTTCACCTCCGGGTCCTTCATCTTTGAATGGACGATGAACGCCGGCACCGCCCCTGACAGACGCTCATAGACCCGCTCGCAGGTCGCTATATCCATCGCAAAGAGCACGCACTTCCTCGCCCCGGCCAGATCCCGCGCCAGCCTGATCGCCTCCTCGAGCTTCGGCGACGAGCGGTGGATCACCCACCGGCGTTTGTTGATCAGGCCGATCATCTGGAGCCACTCGTCCGGGATCTCCACGCTGCGGTACCTGAGATCGGTCATCAGGCGGACAAAATCCGAAAGGCTCTCAAACCGTTCAAACCGGTTCCTCGACAACACCCTGATCCGTTCTCTCTGGCTGGCGTTGATGTAGTTCAGGAGTTTCCTGATGCTCTCGGTGATCGACGCAAACTCCTCCTCCTCCATGATATCCAGGAAGGTCTTGTGGACCACAAGGTTGAACTCTGGGATGATCCCGTCCCGCCGTGCATCGGCCAGCGTATAGGTGTAGACCGTCCTCCCGAGGTAGCCGTCCAGGACATCGGTCCGCCCGCGCCCCTCCACTGTTGCCGAGAGCCCCATCTTCCATTTGCACGGGACGGAGAGGGCGTTCCGAAACTGCGGGCCGGCCCCGTGGTGGACCTCGTCGACGATGAGCAGGTCGGTGCCGTACTGCCCCGGATCCCTCATCACCATCTGGAGGGTGTTGAACGAGATCTCAAACCTCCCCTTATACGAGACCGGCACCGAATAGTCCTCGTCAGGGTCGCCCAGGAACCCCAGTCTCTCTATCGCCTCCCGCCGCCACTGGTTCAGGATCGCCCGCGAATGGCAGAGCACCAGCACCCGCAGGGAGCGGTGGACTCTGAAGAGATGATAGGCCGTGGCAAGGCCGATCAGGGTCTTACCGGTCGCGGTGGCCATCTCCAGCACCCCTTTCCCGCCGGCACCGAGCCAGCGGTCGCGGGCCTGGACCTGGTGCTTCCAGAGGGAGAGCAGGACCTCGGGCGTCTCGGCGATCTCGCGGAGGCCCTCGTCGGATGGGGGCCATGCGCCGAGGTAATCCCCCCACTTTTTTGCGTTCTTCAGGCCGAGATAGAACTCCATCGCAAAGAGCGAACTCCCTACAGAGAAGAGGCGGGCGCTCTCGTCGATCGGTGAGGGCGGCAACGCGATCTTCACGGCGATCTTCTTGAGGATCTGGACCTTCTGGATCTCGGGGTAGGTGTGGAGGGCGGTGACCAGGTGTTTTCTGAACCCTGAAAATTCTCCCCAGGCATAGTCTGCGTCAGATCCCTCGGTGAACCGCTCGGAGAGCACGGCGGTAGACGTCTCTGCGACATAATCCTCCAGGAGCTGATAGGCAGGCCCGGTGGTGTCGAGCCTGGGAAAGAAGAGGGTGCGATGAAAGGTGCGGTGGTGGTATTCGTTATCGTAATGGTTGAGGAGCTCCTCATCGGCCAGGCTCAGGGCAACCGGGAGGGGATGGGGGTTGAGAGACTGCTCTCTGAAATAGTCAAAGGTGAAACGCTCCGGGTGTTCGAGATATTCCAGTTCAAATGCCGAGAGATGTTTCATGTGCGCTCTCCATGAAATCAGGGATCAGGACATGCTCTGTTATCTCTTCACGATTAATGCTGTTTTCGGTATTGTTCTCGCACATCTGAGATCAGGAAATGAGGACATAGAGGAGAAGAACCTCTCGCTCCATCAAACGAGTACGAAAAGAGCTCTGCCCGCCTCTTCACCGACATGGTGCACCGGAGGGAGGGGGAAGGTTCGGAGAAAGGTTTCCCAAAAAGTTCTAGATTGTGATATTATAATGCTGCAAACAGTGTCCAGAGTACGGAGCGTATCGAAACAATTTCAAATAACACTGGAGTGAAAACGGCATATCTCGCAATATATTCTATTTTTTGCATTCTAAAGAATAAATGGGCTTCATTTCCATCATGTCGCCATATCGTTCCTCTCAGGCCCTCTCACGTTATTGAATCGAGAGAAACCCTCTATTGATGGCTGCTCTCTTTTTTGGCTGACGGGGATCTGTGGTGATGGAGAACACAGTCAGAATCGGCGTATGAGCGGAGCGCCCAGAACAAGATAAGTACCATGCAGGTGACACCTATCAGGAAGACAAACCATCTGCTGTTCCGCAAGGCAGCCATTGCCATCTACACCGCACAGACCGCCCAAATCTCTTCTTATCTGCCGGAGCTAGCCACAGATGCAGGATATCACATTTCTCAGAGTGGGATACTCACTATCCGACATAGGAATCATGCCTTCTGGAGAAGCGGCATGAGTCTCACAAGAATTGTGGTACGCCGCCCCCGATTCTGGCCGGGAGTTCATATTCGCTACCTGAACGACTACGAGCGAAACGATAGAGCCATTTCACCCAATCAAACCGAATAAATTATCAGAAGAGAGACGGATAGAACCAGATGATCTCATGCAGAACATCATCAGAGCGATCCTCCTCCGGCATAAAAATAAGAGGATCGCCCTCAGCTATATGAAAAGAATCCTCAAAGACGATGGGATCAACCTCCTTGCTGATACCGAGTGGCAGAAGCAGTTCATCTGCACGATCCGCTACCTCATCCAGAAGGGCGTGCTCGTCCCCCTCAAGAATGCACGACCGCTCACCGGGTACGGCGGGCTTCCCGATAGATATACCATCCGGCGGGACCTGATCGCAGAAAAAGAAGCACCCCTCTCAGCGGAGCATAAAAACGAACTCTTCTCCCTCCCTGCCCCGATGTCCATTGATTACTACGCACACCATGCAGACACCTATCGCCGGGACCGTGACGCCATCATCAGGATCAGGGACCTGATCGACGGGGACGACCACGAGGTGCTGACAGTCAACGAACGCTCCTACGAGATCTTCGGCGACGAGAAGGCGATCGATGAACCGCAGCACGCAGCAGTCGACGGCTCGGCGGTGCTCAGGAATCTCGGCCTGATACTCGCAGACATCAGGGCAAAAAAGGTGTTTGAACCATTCTTCTACATTGAGAAGGGCTTCGGTGCAGAGCAGGGGAAAACGAAGAGAAACGTCCTGATTGTCGAGAACAAGGACACCTTCTGGACCTTCCAGCGGGCGGTGATTGCAGGGGAGTTTGACGGCATCAACCTCATCATCTACGGGGAGGGAAATGCGATCCAGAAAAAATTCGAGTACATCGAGACCGTGGGTGGGACACCGGACGACCTATATTTCTATTTCGGGGACATTGACAGGGAGGGCATTGCCATCTTCAACCGTTTGCAGGCACGCTACCCCGACTATGGCATCAAGCCGGCCACCTCCTTCTACACCGCCGTTCTGAGGAAGGCAGGATACCGGAATGCTCGCCCTCTCAGGACAGAACAAAACAGAGGGCAGATTCCACTTTCCCCTTTTATCGACGGTTTCGACGAAGAGAGCAGGGCGGCGATCGAGTGGATCATCACGGAAGAGAGATATCTCCCGCAGGAGGTCCTCACCGCTGTCGACCTCAGGAGGATGAAGGCCCTTGGACTATCAGAGACATTTTAAAGATATCAACGAACGCATGGAGCACCTCGTGTGCTTCTACCCTTTTTTTAAGGCCTATGCCCAGAAGAGGGACTATGATGCCCCCTCCCTCGCCCTCGGCGTGCTGACATTTCTCATCGAAAAAGGCCGTCTCCAGGGCCGCACCGTGAGGCCCGACGAGATCCGGGGATACATCGAAGGAATGATGAAAGAGATGTACCCTGGGCAGACATTTGACTACCAGGAGGTGACACGGACCGTGCTTGGCGATCTCGAGACCACACCCGGTGGCGAACTCTACCACTTTCAGTACCTCGACACGGTCAGGAAGCAGCAGGTCGACCGCTATGTCCACCTTGTCGAGTACAACGTGAGCGAGGGCGCCTACCAGATCACCGACGCCGGTCTTGAGTTCATGATCACCATCAAGGAGCTCCCCGAAGAGTCCAGGGTCACGGTCGCTCTCATCCTCTTTAAAAAGCAGATCGAGAGCGGGTCCTTCAGAAACGCCCTGGAGACGGTGAGGAGCCTCAACCTCGAAGTCCACCGGAAAAAAGGGAAAAGACAGGCCCTGATTGACAGCATGATCTACGGAGACCCCGACGTCGTGGAGAAATTCACCGCCTACACCAGGGACATCATCTCCCAGCTTGAGCAGGAAGAGGAACTCTTTCGTCAGGTCCAGAATACCCTCCAGGAGATCTCAGAGGATAAAAAGCGGATCACCGATCATTCCCGTTCACTGGGTGACGAAGAGGACTTCATCACCATCAAAGAACTCGCAGACGAACTGGACCGCGGCTACAGGCTCCATAACAAACTCCTCGAAGACTACACCACGATCCCCTCGGAGTATGAACGGATCAAGAATGTCAGGTTGCACTCGCTCTTTGAACGCCGCTACCAGTTCCAGAAAACGCTCGAAAACCACATCCTGGCCAACCTTCCCAATGACGTGCATGTGGTGGAGATGCTCCCCCTCCTCCTCCCCGGCCCCAGGAAAACGTTCAGTATCTGCAAACTCTTCGAGCCGCAGAATATCATCGGGAAAAAGGCAGAGGTTGCAGAGAGTCGGGTGAAAGAAGAGTGGGGCGATGCAAAGCCACCCGATGAGATCGTGCACGAACGGCAGGTGAAGACCTTCACCGCCTATGCGTCCGTTCTGCTTGAAGCCCTCAGCGAGGGAGGGCACCTTGACCTGCCCGCATTCTTGGACCTGGTCCTGGCGAGGTACGGGGACGGGGGAATGGACCACATCGACCTGATCCCCTTCCTGATCGAGTTGAACAAAGGCGCGCGGCAGGAGGAGAAAGAAGCGTACGAGACGGTCTTCGACCTCCACACACCAGAAGAACGGCAGGGCGCGATCGAGAAGGTTCTGGTCTCTGTTGCGACTGAAAAGGAGGTCGGGATCGACACGATCAGAGTCAGGTCCATGCCCGAGATCCGGGTGCCGCTCACCGATGAGAGAGACGTGTACGTCTCGTACCTTGACTTTATGGGAGAACGACAGAATGAAGTTTGACGAAGAAAACCTCGGAGTCGCCCTGGAGATCTTCTATTCCATCCTGAAGAACGGGTCGATCACACGCACCGACAATCCCCGCGAATTTTTACGGTATGACCAGGAGACCGAGGTGAGGGAGGCACTGGAGGTCTGCGCAAGAAAGCAGGGATTGGTCCTCTGCAGGTACCACGACGTCTTCTACCTCAGCCCCGGCATAAACAACCCGGTCTTCGGCCTCTCAAACACCGAGATCAAAAACGGTCTGGGGTACGGCTTCAAAAACCCCGAGATGTACACGGCATTTTTTATCATGCACATCCTCATCGCCGAGTTTTACCGGGACTCAACCCGCGAGCCCTACCTGGAGAAGGTGCACAAAACCCGTCTCCTTGAGGTGGTCGAGCAAAAGATGAAGGCAATGGAAGCACTCGAAGACCTGGAGACGACCAGCGAAGGCCACCAGTTCAACTTCAAAGTGATCGCCGAAACCTGGAACAAACTCCCTTCGGCCGAACTCAGACCAGACGAGTGCGATGAGATCAAACAGCGCGGTATCAGTTCGAAGAACGCCCTGGTCAACAGCACCATCGCCTTTATGGAGAAAAACCAGCTTGTCAGGGAGCACGACGGGGCGGTCTACCTCACCCCAAGGTGCAAGGCGATCATCGCCGGGACGTACAGCAACGAGGAGGTCCAGGCCGACCTGAGAGCCTTCATCGAGGGGCTTGGCGATGCCGCGGAGGAAGACGATGCCTAAACTCCAGCGTGTACGGGTTGTGAACGCCCAGTTCGACGACGGGAGGGGTATATACGAAGACTTTACGATGCCCTTCTATAGCCGGAACGCCACCTACGAACTGAGAAACGGCGGCGGGAAGTCTGTCCTGCTGATGCTCATGCTTCAGTGCATCCTCCCCAACACCTCGCTTGATCCAAACCACCCGTTCAAGGATATGTTCCGCGGTGGAGACCAGAACCGCACCACTCACATCCTTGCCGAATGGGAACTGGAAGAGGGCATTGCAGAGAAAAAATATCTTCTGACAGGTTTTTGTGCGAAGAGAAGGTCGGACCAGGACGAGGGAGAAAAAAATGACGGGATCAAGTACTTCTCCTATATCCACCTCTATGACAGGCAAAACGATCTCGACCTCAAAAATATCCCCCTCTGCTGGAGGGAGAGGGGTGACTTTGTGGTCAGGGACTATGCCGACAGCCAGAGAATGCTCAGGGAAAAGGCAAAGGCAGGCTACGACATCTGGGCCACGGACGTCCGAAAGGAGTACCTGGAAAAGATCCAGACTTACTGTCTTCTCGAACCCGAATGGGAGTTCATCAAACAGATCAACAGACAGGAAAATTTTCTGAAGTCATATTTCCGGGAGTTCAGGTCCTCACGGACGCTTGTGGAAAAACTCCTGATAAAGACGATCGAGAGGTGCCTCCAGCACAAACAGTCTCTCAGGACCGGGGAAGAGACAGGCGGGTCGAACGAGAAGTCTCTTGCGGACGCACTCTATCAGTGCCAGGAGGAACTCAAAAGGTTGCAGGAAGAGCAGAAATGCCTGCACGACTACGAACACCTTCTGGACGGAATCACCACTCTGCAGGAGGCAAACCAGGAGATGATCGGGTCATTCCAGGCATTCGAGGAGTCCAAACAGAGGGCTGCATCGCAGTACGCCGCACACCGGGAAGCGCTCGCCCGCAAGGAGGAAGAGATCCGTGACCTCCAGGAGAGGGCCGCCGGGAAAGAGGCGGCACTCCACTCCATAGAAACCGATATCGAGATGACCGGACTCATCGTGCAGAACGTCCGCGTCAATCTCCTCAGGCAGAGCCTTGAAAAGGTCGGAGGGGAGAAGACGCACCTCGAAGAAGCGGTGGAGGCACAGGAACACGAGGTGAAATGTGCATGGGCGGTGAACAAATATCTCAGGTACAGAGAGGCGCTGGCAGAGGTCAGGAAAAACGAGGAGTACATAGAGAATACAACACGCGATCACCTGGAGATCTTCACCCGGCTCCAGAGACTGGGAAAGACGCTCCTCGCCCATTCTCTGCGGGAGAAGCAGAGGGTCACCGACGACCTCCAGAGAGGAGAGGATGAAGCGGAAGCCCTCAAAGAGGCAAACACAAAATTAGAGCGGGCTCTCGGTGGCATCACGACGCGGATAGAGGAAAACAGACTTGCAATTGATAATTTAGAGCGACAGATCGCGGAGCTGGACGAGGAGGAGGCAGACCTCCACCAGAAACACAAACAATGTCCCCGCGTCGATACAGGGCTCTCGGATCAGATCCCCACACTCATCGAGGCGACGGAGAGGCGTATCACACGCGAAAATGATGCCTGTGCTCTTCTCTCTGCAGAGATCGATGAAAGAAAGAGGCGGCTCGACAGAAACGAGGTGTCAGAAAAGGGACTGAGAGAGCAGATTGATTTAAGGAACCGGGACATCGATCGGGTGAAGAGGGAGGTGGAGGCCTATACTGCCGAAGAGCAGGCGGCACACCAGATCGCCGGCCTCTACGGGACGGACGAGGTCGAGACCTGCCGTGCACATCTCAACGACCGTATCGGTGAGCTGCAGGAATCTCTGAGAGACCTGAAAGATCGTCGCACCTCCCTGGAGAAGGAGTTGGAGGGGGTACTGCACTACGGCGTCGCCCTGAACAGGGACACTCTGGACGCCCTCGACACCCTGCGCGAGAAATATGCAGAAGTCATGAGCGGGGCCGAATACCTGAAAGACCTCCCTCCTGATGAAAGAGAGGAGAGCCTGGCCAACGCTCCCTGGCTTTCAAAAGCTATCCTCCTCCTTCCCCAGGACTACGAGACAATTGTCCACAGTCCCTCCGTCCTCCCGGCCCTCGTCCAGGACGCATCAGTCGTCATCACCAGTTATGGTTATCTCAGGGAGAAGAGGGTCCTCACCCTCGGCGACGTATATATCCCGTCCAGGCCGCCGAAACACACTCTCCGCGTCCTCGACAGTGACCGAGAGGCGGAACGCCTCAGGAAGGAGATCTCAAGAATCAACGATGAAAGTATCCGGACCGGGGAGGAACTAGAAGGCGCCCGGAAGAACGAAGAGGCCCTCAGGTCATTTGTCCTGCGCTTTCCCCCCGGATACCAGGAGCAGAAAGAAGCCGAGATCAGGGGATATGCAGAGGCACGGGATGAAAAGGTCGCCCTGCATGCCGCCGTGCAGAAAGAGATCGAGGACGACCGGGACGCCCTTCCCGAAATAGAGGCACGCCTGGAGAAAAAAAGAGAAGAGGTCAACCTGTTCGAGAGAAAGCGTCTCCTGCTCCTAAATATCCAGGAGATATCAGGGAAGAAGAAAGAGGCCTCCAAAGGTCTGCAGCAGAAAATCCAGTATGGGAAGGAGTACGAGGCGGCGCTGGAGCAGACCGAGGCCGGGATCGCCCGGGGCACGCTAGACCTGAAGAACAAAGAGCAGTCGAACAGACAGCTGAATGCCCATCTCCGGACGGTAACGGGGGCATGTGCGGAGTACCGGGAATATGAAAAGGATGAGGTCGACCTTCTCCCTGACACCGACATCTCACGACTCACGACCGACTACCACGCCGCAAAGGATGCAGTCGACGGGGTCAACAAAAATATTGGCCATGTCCGGGAAATGATCACCAGAGACAGACGGGAGGCGGAGGAGGCACTGGCCGACATAAAGAATTTACAGGTCTCCATCGCCGAGATCGAAGCCCGAAAACCCCACGAACCCGTCCCCGAAGAGGCCATCGAGGTGCTGAAAGAGGGGGTGCAGACCCTCCGCGGTCCCCTTAAGAGGGCAACAGAACGGTATAATGCTGTGGAGAAGGAACACCACTTCGAGTCCCTTGGCCTGGAGAAGGCGGAGGGGGCCTTCAACAGCCACGCACCAGAGCCCTATCTCCGGAACCCGGCACTCCTCGACGCCTCGCCATTTGAAGCGGACCTGGAGGGGCTGGAGGACGTACGTGTGCGTACCCGTAGCGAGATCGCGGCCCTGCACGGTGCACACACAGAGGCGGATGACGAACGGAGAGACTTGGATGCCCAGTACCGGAACTATGAGGTGCTCGACGGTGTCTATCATTTTGCGGGGAAGACACCTCTTCCAGCCAGAGACCTGGTCCCCTATGCTGATCTCCGGCAGGAACTTGCTTCAAACGATGCACGGGTGAAAAAAAGCAGGAAAAATTTTGAGGGCAGAAAAAATATGGTCATCGAAGACCTCAGCAGGGTCACCGTCGCAGTCGAGTTCGTAAACGAGATCAGGACAAAACTCAGGGCGGCGGAAAACCTGGACGAGGCATACTCCACCCGCCAGAGCCTGGACGAATCTGCCGGGATGATCAGGTCGGACATCGCCATAACCAGGGAGATGGTGGACGGGCTGCGCGAAGCCGAGACAAAGATCGTCGCTCAGGCTCTTGGTATAGCACGGCAATACAGGGACTACCTGAAAAAGTTCCCGACAGCCTCGAAGATCGAGATCGACGGGCGGACGTATGAGATGGTGCATATCAACTTCGAGACATGCGAGTATTCCAGCGAGGTGGCGGAGGGGACGATGCACCAGTACATTCAGGACCTCACCCACCAGATCCAGACTGGCGAGATCGGGCGGAAAGAACTGGAAAAAGCGCTCATGCCCGACCAGCTGGTGGGCAGGGTGCTGGACATGGAGCAGATCATCGTCAAAATACGCAAGATCGACATAGCCTCTCACCCCCTCCAGGAGTGGGAGAAGATCAAGGCCTCAGATGGTCAGGAGAATACGATGTATATCATCTTCCTCGTGGTCATCATGTCCGCGATCCGGGAGGTCGTCGTCGACCGGTATGATATGAAGACCGCAAAGGTGCTTATTGTCGACAATCCCTTCGGTTCGACGGGGGCACACTATCTCTGGGAGAAGATCGGGTCGATCCTTGAGCGCAACAACGTCCAGATCATCTGCTCGGGGCATAATATCGGTGCAGATGTGAGAGAGTTCTTCCCGGTCAACCATATTCTAACCGAGGAGATGTCGGCGTCGGGCAGGACCAGAATCGGGATCAGGTTTGAAGGAGTAGGGAAGGAACTGGATCGGCTTGAGCGGCAGAAGCAAGAAGATGTCAGGGCCTGGCTCGGATCATGAAAGGTGCCATCACTGCCGAATCATACGGTGCGGTCATAGAACTGTTTCAGTCGAATCGACAAGTCTAAAGAGAGGCTGAGCGAGGTTATATCCATCAAATCGAATAAAGAATTCATCGATCATGTGTTCAGTAAGTATTTCCTGGCAGTCACAGCAGAGGAGGAAATCTGCTCAAAAAACAGTCTCCCTTGAAAACCAGGCAAGGCATCATCATTATAACCAGAAAAAAGTCTGCCCGGGGGGTTAAGACATCGGATATGTTCGTGACGTGGCCGAATGATCAGGGAAATTTCAGAAAGGCTTTAATTTTCTTTCTCCGAACAGGATCGATCAGAGCAGGACTCAACTGAGGAAAGATGAAGAGCAACAAAAAACTCACGATCATGGTTTCATCTACGGTCTATGGCATCGAAGAACTTCTGGACCGGATATACACGCTTTTAACTGAATTCGGGTATGAAGTCTGGATGTCGCACAAGGGAACCATGCCGGTCTTTTCACAACACTCAGCTTTTGAGAATTGTATAGCGGGGGTAACAAACTGCGATCTGTTTCTCGGTTTGATTACCCCTCATTACGGTAGTGGAAAAGATGCAGACGGACTTTCCATCACCCACCTTGAACTGAGAAAAGCCATCGAACTCAACAAACCGCGCTGGCTTCTGGCCCATGATCATGTAATTTTCGCCAGATCGCTGCTGAACCATCTGGGTTATAAAGGAGAGAGCGGCCGAGAAAAACTTTCACTGGAGAAAAACCAGATCCTGGATGATCTTCGTGTCATTGACATGTACGAAGAGTCCATTCTCTCTCAGAAGCCCCTGCAGGACCGACAGGGGAACTGGGTCCAGAAGTTCGGTTCTGATGATGACGCTGCTCTTTTCGCTATGGCACAGTTCTCTCGCTATCAGGAAGTCGAGGCGTTTGTGCGCGAGAACTTACGAGATAGTGCCCGTGTTTCTCGAATCATCCAGGACAGGGGAGGGAGGCTATGAAACCGGAGAATATAGATGAGGCTCTGCTGCCTGAAGATGACCAGAGCATTGAATTTCTGCCGAAGTGCCAGGATCTTGATGTCGTCGGTTCTGTGGTCTGCGGTTTTCTCAATACGTCCGGTGGCTCTCTCGTCTGTGGTGTGAATGACAGGGGGGATATCATCGGCATCGACGACGCCGATACTGTAGCGAAGAATCTCGAACAAGGACTGCTCGACGGTGTTTCTCCGGGCGCACTGGTATCTGTTCAGGTCCATCCTGTCGGAGAAAAGAGGGTGCTGATCGTCGAGGTGCCGGCCGGCAAAGATCTACCGTACGCCTTTGAGCATGTGATCTATATTCGTGACGGTCAGACCACAAAAAAAGCCGATATCGATACGATCCGCGATATGGTGCTCCGCAAACAGGTGGAACCCGAACGATGGGAGCGCCGTTTTTCTTCTGCAGACATGAAGGAGGATCTGGATGAAGATGAAGTCCGTTCCACCGTGAATGCAGTGACCGAAAGGGCCAGGCTCCAGTTTCGAGAGAGCAAAAATCCGATCAGGGTTCTTGAAGACCTCGGAGTGTGTCGCTATGGACGCCTGACCAATGGCGGCGATGTCCTTTTTGGAGCCAATCCAGCCATGCGTTATCCGCAGGTACGGGTCCGTGCTGCCTGTTTTACGACAAACAGGGCAGATGACACGTACCGGGATATGAAATCCTATGAAGGCCCACTGGTACCGGTTTTGGAGGAAGGTTACCGTTTCATTCAACGAAATACACCAACTATCTCACGTTTTGACAGGGACAGTCTGAACCGGCAGGACGAGCCTCTCTACCCTATAGCCGCGATCAGGGAAGGGTTGGTAAATGCGTTTGTCCACCGGGATTACAGCGATTTTTCCGGGGGGATTAGCATTCACATCTATCCGGACCGTCTGGAGATCTGGAACGCCGGCAGGTTTCCTGAAGGTGTGACGCCCGATAACCTCATGTCCGGGCATATCTCGGTGCTGCGCAATCCGGACATTGCCCATGTGCTTTATCTGCGAGGATTAATGGAGATGATAGGCCGTGGCAGTGTGATGATCAGGAAGGCCTGTGACGAGCGCGGTTTACCTCCGCCGAAGTGGTCGGAAGACGATCGTGGTGTCACCTTAACCTTCTATGCCCCGGAAGTCACCCCGGAAGTCACCCCGGAAGTCACCCCGGAAGTCACCCCGGAAGTCACCCCGGAAGTCACCCCGGAAGTCACCCCGGAAGTCACCCCGGAAGTCACCCCGGAAGTCACCCCGGAAGTCACCCCGGAAGTCACCCCGGAAGTCAGAAAGATGCTCGGTGTCCTGGAGGGAGAAATGTCGCGGCAGGATCTTCAGGATACTCTCGGTCTGAAGGACAAAGAACACTTCAGGAAAGCCTATCTGCTGCCGGCCCTGCGGGAAAACCTGATCGAAATGACGCTCCCCGATAAACTACAGAGCAGCAAGCAAAAATATCGGCTCACAGCAAAAGGACGCACCCTTTCAGAAAAGTTTTGATGGTTTTTACTTATGCGGCATTGACAGGATCATTGGTCAATTGCCCCCACCTTCAGACCGAGACGATCCACTAATAGGGATCCTGATATACCAAACCCAAACATCAAAGGCAGACTGATACGAGGACGACGATGTTTGCATCGAGCGAATGATATCGCTGAACCTCCAGCACCTCATCGGGATGCTCCATCCCCCTGTCTAGACCCTTTGAAATATTCTGGCTCATCGATCAGCCGCAGATCCCCTTTTTCTACCATGACAAGGGCCACTGCCTTATTGATCGTAGGGAGCTGGTCGAAGACGTCCCTCCTCAGTGTTTTAATTAGTTTCATGCCCTCACTCCTCTTTCTGAAAGAAGGTGTAGGGGGCCGTCCCCGATCCTTCTGTTCACGTCATACAGGCAGGCTTCTCCGCCAGATTCATGGTTCCATCCTCTGGATGATGAGTTGTCTTCTTTCTGGGTCATCAAGGGAGAGTCGGAGGGGGCAGGATATAAACACAAGTCCCGAATGTCACATTAAAATGGCCATTATCACGATCGAAGCAAAATATGCGGTTTGAATATTCCTCTGAAGAGCCCCGGCGTTCTCCAGAGGGCACCGCGCTCCCCTGTTGGGGTGAGAAAGTCTACTGCCAGAAATTTGTCCGGAAAAAATGTCACGTTCTCAAATAGGGGAGAGGCTCAGGTCCTCATCGAACCCGATGCCCCTGTGATGCTCTGCAAGGTCCAGGTCAATTTTTCGAGCATGGCAGGATTGGTCAGGATCTTTTTGAGATAATACTCATCGGTGGCCTCCTGTGCCCCCCTCAGTTCAATCTCTGCGTCCTGGTCCAGCGCAAGTCCGCAGGTCGCACAGAAGTGATAGGTCGGGCCGTTCACCGAGTGGCACCGCGGGCACTGTTTGGCCTCCAGAGCCACGCTCCTCTCTTCCTCCTCGGTCGTCACACCGGTGAGCTTGGCCATGGCCGTGTCGATATCCCGGTTGGTGAGATGGGCATAGGTCTGGAACATACCGGTGTTGAGACTCCCCCACATCATCAGTTTGATCACCGATTCAGGCATCCCCTGCTGGATCAGGTGCGTGATCCTGGAATGCCTGAAGAGATGGGGATTGATATGCTTTTTGACCCCGCCTCTTTGTGCGATGACCCTGAACTGCTTGACAACGCCTGCATATTGCAGGGGCTGCTGGGTGGTGGCGGTCAGGAAGACGTGTGCTTCCGGGGTAATTTTCTTCGGATACGCTGCCTTCCATGCGGCAAGATAGGGGCGGGCAATGACAAGAGGGACATATCGCGGTTTCTGGGTCTTGCCGTCCACATTCAGGGTGACGTTCCAGTTGGTGAACTTCACCTGTCCCCACGTGAGCGTGCCGAGCTCGCCGATCCGGCAGCCCGACTCATAGAGGGTGGCAAGCAATGCCCGGTCTTTCGGGGTGCGGGCCGCTTCAAGCATTGCCCTGATCTCGTCCTCGGTCAGGAGTTCCTCGGCGGTCTTGGTCATCCGTTGATAGGCCGGCGGTTTGATCTTCTTCACCTTCGCTTCCGGAATAACGCTATAGCCGTTCTCGATCATCCAGAGATAAAAACGGCGGAGAAACCGGGTCATATCGGAGACCGTGTTCTGCTTGAAGAGGGGTGCACCGTCATCGCCGGTGGCGGCCCTGATCTGGTTGACAGCGTGATACAGGTCCCCGGCGGTCGCCCCGGCAAACGGTGGGAGGAAACGGCGGAGGCCGACGATCTGGATGGCGATCTTGTACTGGCGTACGGCGCTTATTCCGCTCTCGGCGGTGATCTCGGCGAGATACTCCCTGAGAAGACCCGCATCCTGCGGTGTAATCTCGCCGTTATGGGTCTTCCGTGCAATCATCTCCTGGGTGTTCCTGAGATAGGTTGCATCAGACTTATGGAACGATGTTCCTGTCCGTACTCCTTTTGCCATAGATCTCCGTTGCCCTCTCCTTTATAAAAACATTTTTGGATTTCAAACATTCTATTCGAAAGCCCCCTCGCAGCATCTTTTGTGGTATTTTTGTGTTTTTTTATTGTGATTTTCTTAAGAATTTTTTAGCAATAAACCGCTGACTGTTTCGTTTGCCGGGATTGAGTTTTTACCAGACCCTGATATGGCCGTCCTTTCTACGCCCCGGAAGTCACCCTGGATGTTCGGTGTCCTGACAGGGAACTGTCACGGCAGGGCCGTTTGGGTATGAAGGACAATGAATGCTTCAGGAAGGCCTCTCTACTGCCGGTCCTCCGGTAAAATCTGATAGAACGGACACTCCCGGACAAATCAGAGAGCAGCAAGAAAATATACCGGTGCACCTCTTTGTACTAATCTCAATTAGTACTAACCGCGATTAGGGTCTTTGTCGATCCCTCTCGACCAGCCGGAGAGATGCCGCAAACTGTTATACCCAGTGCGATTCCGCCCGTCCCCCCTCCCTTCGTTTCGATGCAGCAGCCCTCAAAGGAGGGAAAAACAACCCCGAGAGAGCGATCTCAGAAGGTCTTCGACCCGATCAGAGAGCCAGCCTGCCAGCGGTGGATAGCGGACGGCGCAAGCCTGATTGAAAATGCAGAACAGGGAAGTACAGAAATGCCAGACAACGGTATGATGAATGGCAGCCCCCGGATTGAATCGTGCGCCAACACAAGTTCAGGGAGGACCGCCATCACGAGATTGGCATGCAAAGAGATAAATCTCTCGGATCCGGTGCCTCGTACCTGGTGCCGCTGGCGAGATCGGTCGTTCGAGGGCTGCAGTCTCATCCAGGAGCAGGTTCATTGGCGCCGGTCCTGGAAGACTGCCTGGATGTTTCACGCCAGCCCCCCCTTTTTTGCCGGGAGCCGTCACACTGATGCTCAAGAAGAGCAGAAAAGAATAGAGAACTTAAATAGGCAGATACCGTGAAACCCCCTTTCAATGTAACAGACCCCCGCTACCACCTCTGCGCCCTCGTCGTCCTGAGCGCCGTCGTCGTCACCGTCATGTTCACCGAGGCGATGCTCACGCCGGCCCTCCCCCTGATACAGGACGAGTTCGGGATCTCGGGCGTCTGGACCTCGCTGATCCTCACGTCCGTCCTCCTCGTCGGGGCGATCATCACGCCGGTCATCGGAAAGTGCGGCGACCTCTTCGGGAAGAAGCGGATGATGCTCGTCTGCATCGCCATCTACGCCGCCGGCGTCGTCGCCAGCGGGTGGGCCACCGACATTGGAAGCCTCCTTCTCTTCCGGGCCCTCCAGGGCACCGGCCTCGGGATGTTCCCCCTCTGCTATGCCCTGATCCGTGAGCAGTTCCCGCCCGAGCGGGTGCCGGTCGCCGTCGGGACGATCGCTGCCATGTTCGGGGCCGGAACCCTCCTCGGGATCTTTGTCGGTTCATGGATCGTCGGACTGTATAGCTGGCGGATGACCTTCCACCTGGTCGCCCCGGCCGTATTCATTCTCCTGGCGCTGACGGCGATCGTGATCATTCCATCCCCGCCCAGGGCAGGCGCACCGATCGACCGTGCCGGGATGGCGGCCTTCACCCTCACCCTCCTCTCCTTCGTCCTCGCCCTCACCCTTGGAGGGACGGCAGGATGGTCGTCGCCGGGCATTCTGCTCCTCATCCTCATGACGGCCGTCTTCGGCGCACTCTTCGTACGGGTCGAGGCCGTGGCCGAGGAGCCGATGCTCGACCTCTCCATGGTGCAGAAACTCCCGGTGCTCATCGCCCTCGTGATCGGGCTCATCGTCGTCATGGCGACCTTCATGCTCATCCAGACCCTCCCCTACCTCATCGAGAGCCCGACCGGCCTCGGCCTCCCGGCCCTGGCCGTCGGGCTGATCCTGATGCCGGGCTCGGTCGCCGATATGATCTCGGGCCCTGCGACCGGGGCGATGGTCGGCAGGTGGGGGGTGCGCCCGGCGATGGTCCTTGGATCGGCCCTCCTTCTCGTCGGGGCCCTCCTCTATCTCTTCACCGGCCCATCGGTTGCAGTCCTGGTGATTGCCGGAGTTCTCTTCAATGCCGGCATGTCGGTCACCCTCACCGGCAACACGATCATCGTCATCAGGGCGGCGGATGCAGCCGATACCGGGGCATGGACCGCCGTCTACCACACCTCGCAGAACATCGGCGGAATGATCGGGCCGGTGATCGCCGGCGCATTCCTCACCGGTTTTGCGGTGAATGTGCCCGGGTGGACGGCGCCCATGCCATCGACGGAGGCGTTCCACCTCGTGTTCGTGGCGATCTCGGTCCTATCTCTCGCCACGCTTCTCCTCTCCCTGCGGGTGAGGGACAGCGAAACCTGATGGCGGTCGTTCAGGGCCGGACACTTTTTGTGCGCAGGCGCCAGAGGGAGGAGCATGGTCCAGCCCGAACGCATCAGCCCCCTGAACGGTCGCGAGGCCGTTGCAGGGGAGTACGTGCTCTACTGGATGCAATCCTCGCAGAGGGCGGGGGAAAACCCTGCGCTCGAGTACTCCGTCGAACGGGCGAACAGCATCAATAAGCCGGTTTATGTCTGTTTCGGCCTGGACGTCTCCTATCCAGAGGCGAACCGCCGTTCCTTTGCGTTCATGCTCGAAGGTCTCCGGGAGACCGGCGAGGACCTGAAGGTGCGGGGCATCCCCTTCTTCGTACGTGAGGGGCCGCCGTACGAGGTGGCGGCGGCGTTCGGCGAGGCGGCCTGCCTGGTCGTCACCGACCGCGGCTACCTCCGCCACCTCAACGCGTGGAGGGAGCGGGTTGCAGCGGCGGTCCCCTGCCCGGTCATCACCGTCGAATCCGGTGTCGTTGTCCCGGTGGAAGTGGCGTCGGGAAAAGAGGAGTGGTCGGCGGCGACGTTCAGGCCGAAGATCCTGCGCCAGCTCGAGACGTACCTTATCCCGGTGAAAGAGCGGCAGGTGAACGTGCCTCTCCAGCCGGACGAGGTTGCAGATGCAGGTGTGCCGGCGGTCGATCGCCTTTTAGTCGACGGAAGCGTCCCTGCAGGCATGTTTGCCGGCGGGACGGCAGAGGCACGCCGCCACCTGGGGATCTTCTGCTCTGAGCGCCTCTCCGCGTATGAGGACGGGCGAAACGATCCAAACAGGGATGTGCTCTCAGATCTGAGCCCGTATCTCCATTTCGGGCAGATCTCCCCGGTCGAGATCGCCCTCGCCGTCAGGGCGACCGGGATGCCGGCGGCCCGGGCCTACCTGGAGGAGGCGATCGTCCGCCGGGAGCTTGCGGTGAACTTCGTCAGGTACAACCCGGGGTATGACGCCTACGATGGGTTGCCGCAGTGGGCGAAACAGACCCTCGCCGACCATGCCCGCGACCAGAGGGAGTACATCTATACGCTCCGGGAACTTGAAGAGGGGCGGACTCATGACCAATACTGGAACGCCGCCCAGCGGCAGATGGTGGTCACCGGAAAAATGCACGGCTACATGCGGATGTACTGGGGAAAAAAGATCCTGGAATGGTCGGAGACGCCTGAAGACGCATACCGGGCGGCGCTCTACCTGAACAACCGCTACGAGATCGACGGGCGGAACCCGAACGGCTATGCCGGCGTGGCATGGTGTTTCGGGAAACACGACCGCCCCTGGAAAGAGCGTGCGATCTTTGGAAAAATCCGGTACATGAATGCGAACGGGCTGAAGAGAAAGTTTGACGCCGACCGGTATGCAGAAACCTTCCCGCCGGAAACCTGAAAAAAGAGGAGCGCCGGGCCCTTACCAGGACTCGGGGAAGGCCATGCCGGTGTAGATGTCCTCAAGGCGCGCCTTGTGCCCCCGCTCCATCTTCGCCAGCTCAAGGAAGACGTTCTTCTGTTCGGCGTCGGTGCTGAGGTCGGCGAACTGCTCGTACATCTCCATCGCGTCCTCTTCCCGCTTTATGGCGAGTTCTATCCCCTCGACCGGCTTCATATCGACGGTCGGGTTCGGCCGCTCGATCGTCGCCGAGACCTTGTAGTCCCTGGCCTCATTGAATTTCAACTTCTTTGCGCCGCCCGAGAGATAGCCTTCGAGCAGTTTCCTGTGGCCTTTCTCTTCCTCGGCAAGTTCTGAAAAGATCTTCTTGAGGTTTGCATCGTTCACTTTTTCATAGACCGACTGGTAAAACACGTAGGCCTCGACCTCTTTGTCGATCGCCTGTGCAATGATCTTTTTGTACTCTTCCGTGTCCATCTGACAATCCCCCCGTACGGGCAGAGAGATTGGCAACAGTTAAGCATATATAGTTTCCCCAGAGCCCGGGAATGCGGCCACCTCAACCTATTTTACAGCGCCCTGCCCTGATCATAAGGGAGGGTACCATGCCGTTTTCTGATACGCATGCCGACTACATCAGGCAGTTCGAGCGGGCGCTTGCGGCGCACGGCCGCGGCCCTGAGGCATGTGCCGCCCTCCGTCTGGTGATCTGCCACTATTTCAGGCATCATGGACGGCAGATGGCATGGCGGGAGACAGAGGATCCGTACCACATCTTCGTCTCAGAGGTGATGCTCCAGCAGACGCAGGTGGAGCGGGTGCAGGTGAAGTATCCTCTCTTCATCGAGCGGTTCCCTGACTTTGCCTCGCTTGCGGCGGCCGGTACAGAAGACCTCCTGGCGGTATGGCAGGGCATGGGCTACAACAGGAGGGCGCTCTCCCTCAGGAAGGCGGCGCAGATGGTCGTCGATATCTATGGCGGCGCACTCCCCCGCACCGTCGAGGACCTCCAGACCCTGCCCGGCATTGGAAGGGCCACGGCCTCTTCAATCGCCGCCTTTGCATTCAACGCCCCGACGGTCTTTATCGAGACGAACATCCGTCGCGTCTGCATCCACTTCTTCTTCAGGGACAGCACGGACGTCACCGACGCCGAGATCCTCCCGCTCGTGGCGATGACCCTCGACCGGAAGCACCCGCGGGAGTTTTACTGGGGCATTATGGACTATGGAACGATGCTCAAGAAACGGTATCCAAACCCGAACCGGCGGAGCGCCTCCTATGCAAAGCAGACGAAGTTCGAAGGTTCAGACCGGCAGATCCGGGGGAAGGTGCTCAGGATCCTTCTCAAAACAGGTCGCCACGATCCCTCCTCCCTCTTCAGGGAGGCGGGAGTGGACCCGGAAAAGGGAGAGGCTATCCTTCAGAAGCTGATTTCTGAGGGGTTTGTGGCAGAGGAAGACGGAACATACCGTCTCCGGTGAGCAGGGGAACGAGGCCGCCGCCCGGCGTCCCCCTTTCATCCTCTTCAGGCGCCGCAATGATCCCGTAGGCCGTCAGGGCATAGGGGGATCTGCCCTCAAAGACCAGACGGCCTTCGGGGTCGTATCCAATAAACGAGGTGGGAATCATCTCGACCAGGAAAGGAACGCTATCGAGAGCATCAGGATGTGCCGCCACCATCACCACCCCCTCCTGATCGCCGTGTGCGGCAACCCATTCAGGCCCCACGGTCATCCGCACCATAACCGGCGCCTTTTGATCGGCCTCTTCGCTCACGATACCGGCGATCGAGACGCCGTCGAAATCATGGGCGATGGTCGGGACCTCGCCGGTATCGGCCATAATATATGCTTTCATCAGGTAGGGATCGGCTACGGCCCTGGAGGCTGCCGCATCCTGGAGGTCAGCCTCAGGGTCGTCTACGGAAACCGGCGCACGTATTCCCTCAAGGAAATGAACGGCCGGTGCACCGGAACCGACGCCGAGGGCGATCCTCCTCCCGTCCGGCGTCATCGCCACCCCCTGGACGGTGTTCCCGGCGTCATAGCGCCAGACCAGGTTCCCCTCCCGGTCCAGGAGGAGCAGGCCGGTGCCGGCGGCGGCCGCCACATACTCTCCGCCGGTCGAGACCGAGACGTCGAATACCCGTTCACCGACGATGTAGTGCCAGAGCAGGACACCATCCTGATCAAAGAAATAGATCACCTTGTCGAGGGAACCGGCCGCCACATATTCGCCTTCAGGTGAGACCGAGACCCCCATCACCGTCTTTCCGGTCTCGTACGACCAGAGGGGGACGCCCCGGTTGTCGAAGAAATACAGGCGCTCGTCCTTGGACCCGGCGGCCAGGTACGACCCGTCCGATGAGAGCGACAGGGAGACGGCGTCGTCGTCGAGTTCCGCGGTCCAGAGCTCCTGACCACCTGCGGTATAGAGGGCGACCGTGCTGTCGTCGTAGCCGGCGGCAAGGTAGGCGCCGTCGGCAGAGAGGGCGGTGCTGTAGGCGAAAAATCCCGTATCAAAGTTTGATATGATCTCGCCGTTCCTGTCGAAGAGGCGGACTTTATCAGATGCGGCGGCGACAAAACGGCCGTCGCCCGATATCGAGACCTGATAGACCGGGCACCCGGTCGGATAGTTCCAGACCTCGGTGCCGTTCTCGTCGAAGACCCTGACGCCCCCTGTATCACGGGTCCCTGCCACGATCAGGCCGCCATCTGTCGTCACTGCTGTAGATGTCACGCCCCCGCCGACGGCAATGCTCCAGAGAGGGCCGGCCATTTCTTCTCCCGAGGCCGCCGGGACGATCAGAAGGGTCAGAACGCCAAGAACCATGAATACTTTTTTCAGATTACCACCCCGCGTACACCTGCTGCAGAGCAGGCGAACATGCAGTATTTTCTGCGAGGCGGGAGGCATTAATCATTGGGATACGCACAAAAAAAAGGAATGTTTCGGCCGCACTCAGGTGAGGGCGGCAAGCCCGTTGAAGTCGATCATGTTGCCGAAAACCGTCAGATAGTCCTTTTTGCCGTTTGAAACGTCGATGAATACCATGATCCGGTCGTTGATCCCGACATACAGGGTGTACTCGTCTGCGGTCTTGTCGACAAACTCCCATGCCGGATAGCCCTTGAAGGTCGTCGACTTCCAGGAGAATTCGGGCGTATCAACAACCGTTGCCGTCTCCCAGATCGTCCAGTAGCCCTCGGTCATCCCGGCCGTGTCCTGGATGACGACTGTCACCGAGACGTCGGGGTTGGTCGTCTGGGTATAGGTGGCCTCGGCCCAGCTCCAGTCCTCGCCCCCGCTCGACATTGTCATCCCGTTTTTGTCGCCGGCCTCCCAGTTTGCGGTTGCCGACGGGAGGAATTTAATGAGGTCGGTGTAGTGGACCGCGGAAACCGAACCGCCCGTGGTGGCACCCCCTGCGGCGGTCGTAACAGGGGTCGATGCTTCGGGCGTCGGGGTAGCGCCCGAGTCGGAGGAGCCTGTACAGCCTGCTATGCAGGCGATCGCAACGAGCAGCACAAGAAGCCCGGAGAGGAGGGCTGCGGATCTACTAAAGTGTTTTTCGGACATTGCTATCACGCATTCGGGCTTTTGATAACATAGTATTTCAATATTTCTAAAATTATCCGGGACTTTTTTTAGACCGCATCACATTTATTCATGAGAATGGGATGGCACCGGGATAGCATTGCGGCGAGCACGGAGGAGCAAAACCTTAATATTTTAGGAGTCGAGCGAAGACCGGGAAGAAGGATGCCGAGAGCAGAATGGAAAGGACAGGTTCTCGCCGAAAGCGGGGATGTGAGGATGGTGGAGGGAAATGTGTATTTTCCTCCGGAATCTGTACGATTTGAGTATCTGAAGGAGTCTCACACGCGGACAACATGTACCTGGAAGGGGGAGGCGCACTACTATACCGTTGTCGTGGAGGGTCAGGAAAACAGGGACGCTGCATGGTATTATCCCGAACCCAAACCGGCGGCCAGAGAAATTCGTAATTATGTGGCCTTCTGGAAGGGTGTGAAGGTGACGGACTGAGGGACAAATGAAAAGGTATTTAATTGGATGAACAGAAAAGGCAATCAGGAGAGCATACATGGAGATTGTCAAAATCCCAAAGATGGAAAAGGAGGAGTACGATACACTCATTGCCGAGGGCTATATCGCACGGATCGCCTTTCAGGGTGACAAGTATCCCTACATCGCCCCGTTCCTCTACGTCTTCGACGGTCGGTTTCTCTACTTCCTCTCCACGAAGTACGGAAGAAAGAATGAGCTCTTCAGGAAAAGTCCGTACGTCTCGGTTGAGGTGGAGAAATACACAAAAGACCTGTCATGTTACACATTTGTAACCATGCAGGGATATCTCAGGCAGGAGGAGGACTCCATCCAGAAAAAGATCGTCCGGGAGAAGTTTGTGAACATGATCAAGGAAAAGCACCTCTCGATGAATATCCTTGCAGCCCTGGGCCACAAACCCGGCGACCCGATCGAGTCGATCGCATCGGAAGAACGCTCCAACATCTGGAAGCTGACCGGCGTCGTCGATATCGTGGCCTTGAAAAACCTCTAACCTCATTTTTTCTTTTCAAGGCGCCTCTCCATGACTGAAAGGGCACTGTCCACCGCCAGGGCGATCAGGATCGCCGGCACCGCTCCGGAGAGCATTTTTGTGACATTGCTCCCTGCAAGCCCTTCGAGGATCAGGCTGCCAGGACCGCCACGCTGTTCGTCAGGATGGCAGCAAACCTGATCCCGGCGAAGATCGTCGGGTAGGCGAGTGAGGTATCCCGCTCCGCCCCGAACGCCCCCACAGGTTGAAGGTTATTCCCCGGCAAGGCGGCGGGCGGCGGCGACCATCTCCCTGATCGCCTCCTCCCCTCCATACCCCTCCCCTCTCAGGCGCACTACTCCCTCCTGGTCGAGGAGAAAGGCCGATGCCGTCGAATGGTCCGCGATCCCCAGGGCGTTCATGATACCCCTCGTGTTCCCATAGACCGTGACCACCGATCCATGCACTGCAGGGGGGATGCCGGCCCGCATGCCCGCATCGATCATCCCCGAGAGAAAAAACCCGATCTTCCGGTCGATCACCGGGACTTCGTACCACGCATAGCCGTCCAGCCCCGCGAAGGCATCCCTGAACGGAGAGATCCAGGAGTCCACCCTCGGCTGAGCCGATCGCTCCATGGCGACGACGACGAGCGTCACCTTCCCGGAAAGATCGTCCGGGAACGTCACCTCATCTCCTGCGAGTGATCGCCCTTTGATCGCCGGAAAGCGCTGACCGATCAGAGAAGCGGATATCTGCGCCATGCATGCCGATAGACCGCACCCTATATCTCTCTGGCGGTGGCCGCTGAGGGAAACTATTTATGATATTCTCAAGAATAGAGGATCTATTATGCCGGAATTTACCAATCCGTTCTCCGGGAACGCATACAACAGGAAACTGACCGACATGGAACTCGTGCGGGCAATCAGGTTCCAGATCGCCGCCGAATACGAAGCGGTCCAGATCTACCAGCAGCTCGCCGAATCGATCGACAACGAGCTCGCAAAGGAAGTCCTCTACGACATCGCAGAGGAGGAACTCGTCCACGCCGGAGAGTTTCTCAGGCTCCTGAAGGAACTCTACCCTGAAGAGGAGAAGTTCTACCAGGAAGGTGCAAAGGAAGTCGAAGAAGAGATTGAAAAAATGAAAAAGTAATTTTTCCCATCACTTTTTTTCACGCCCGGTGAGAGTAGTGCTCGATCTCACCATAGGGTATGAGTTTTCCATCCTCGATCACGGAGACCGCACCGTGGCCGCCGCAGATCAGGCAGCGCCTGCCGGTACCGGCAAAGGCGGCGTCCACGCCGGCGGCGAGGTCCTGGAGAGCGCGGCGTTCCTGCCGCGCCACCCCGGAGTCGACGTTGACCGAGGTGACCAGGAAATCGGCAAGAGAGTTATATTTCTTCCGCGCCTCGGTGAGGCTGCCGAAGTTGATCACCGTGTCGCTGGTCATGAGCAGACCGGCCTCAGGGCAGAAGAGGTAGACGAGCCCATGAATATGCCCGCCCAGGGCCTCCAGCACCTCGAAGGTCAGGCCCCCGAACGAGAAGCGGCCGAGGACCGGGAAGATCCCCTGCCTCTCCCCTGAAGGTCTATCGAAGAGGGTGTAGTTCTCGGGCGGGTTGAACCTGGAGAAGAGGTTGATGATCGTGGTATAGACCACCTCCAGGATCGAGGACTCTGAGGGCGACCCGGTGGCGCGGTTCTGGCTCCTGATGATCGCCTCGGTCCCCCGGTGCATGAAGGCCGGTACGTCGTAGAACCCGCCGGCGCCGCAGTGGTCGGCATCGGCGTGGGTGATGATGATCCGCTTCAGCCTGGTGCCGTCGCCGATGCCGTAGTGGCGGAACATCTCGATCACGTCTGGATAGTAGATGCCGTAGCCGGTGTCCACCATCATCGCCTCGTCCGGCGTCTCGAAGAGGAAGATGTTCCCGCCGCCGGGGAGCTGGAAGCAGAATAGGGTCATCCCGGGCGTGACCTCGATCCGCTGGACGTCGGCATAGAAACCCTCGCCCGAGGTCCGGTTCAGCGTATCCCCGACCTCGATGATGCTCGCGAAGACCTGCAGGGGGTCTTCGCCCCGGTTTGTCAGCTCCTGGACGATGTGGTTGATCTCCTGGAGGAGGCCGAGGAGGAAGGGGTCCTCAGCCGACCCGATCATGGTTCGCAGACGCTGGGCGAAGCAGATGTAAAAGACCGTCTCGTCGAGGGTGTTGCCCGTGGTGTCGTAGTCCAGGATCTCGAGGGGGTAGCGCGACTTCAGGGCGTTGAGGAGGGTCTCGACCTTCCCGCTCTCCTCGAGGCTGAGGCTGACCGTGAGGCGGTCGGGGTGCTTTCCCGCGTCGTCGAAGTCAATATGGGCGATGTTCGCCCCGGCCTCTGTCGTCAGGGCGAGAAAGTCCGAGAGGGCTCCCGGCGTGTGCGGGAGGTGGGCGTGGAACTTGAGGAAACTGATCGCGGGGAGATTGGTCTGGAGGTAGCCGATGGCCGAGAGTTCGTACTGCACGGCGATATAGTCCTGGGGCAGGGCCGTGACCTCAAAGAAGACCGTCGAGGGGTCGATGCACCGACTGAACTGGATCCGGTTGATATTGCCGCCATAGCGTTTGATGATCTCTGCCGCACGCTGGAGGGAGCCCGGGCGGTCGGGCATGCGTGCAATGAAGGAGTATTTCTCTTCCTGTGACTCCATAGGCGGTTTAGCGTTGGACAGACGCCCTCATATAGTTCGTGATGGTTCAGGCAGGAACGAGGACGTAGAGGGCGAACCCCATGTACTCGGGGCCGTAGCCCGCATACTCGTCCTGGATCCGGTGGAGGTACTCCCGCACCTCGTCAGTTTGGGGATCGTCCGGGTGCTCCTCGATCCACTGGAGGAGCCCGCCCCAGTTCGAGGACTCGTAGGCGTCCCAGTCCTCGGGCGATGCCCTGAAGACGCCCCTGACCTCGAAACCCGCCTCTCGCGCCGCGGAGAAGATCTCGTACTCGGTGAGCACCTCGGGCCACTCGCGCGAGAACGATGGCGGGACCGCTTCTTTTGCCCAGTAGCGCTCGCCGATGAGGATTCTTCCCACAGGAGTGAGCCATGCTGTCATGGCGGCGAGGGCCGGGGCAAAGCCGCCCCAGATGTGGGACGAACCAACGCAGGCCGCAAGGTCGTACGCCCGGTCGGGCGTCTCGTCCAGGAGGTCGGCGCAGGAGATCTCGATCTCTCCGGCGAGGCCGGCGCCCCTGAGGGTCTCTTCTGCCCGCGCGCAGGCATCTTCCCTGATATCGATGCCGCGGCCCATGATCCCGAACCGCTCTCCGAAGAGGGCGAGGACGGCGGCGTAGCCGCACCCGAACTCGATCACCTGCTCCCCGGCCTTCAGGCGGGCCATCTCCCCGGCCATGACCACCTTCTTGGGCGTCGTCGGGTTCATGATCGCCCTGTTTCTGGTGGAGATCGAGATGAGGTCGAAGTAATCCATGTGAAGAAGAAAGGATGGGGGCGGATATAGGTCATTCGAGTGAAAGAGGAAAATTGACGGGGGGGCCACCCCGTCAGAGTCTGTTCGACTTGGTGCTCTTCTTGACCGGCGCATTCTCCTTTGCGGCCGGAGCTGCCTTTCCCGCGGGTGAGGCTTTCTTCTGGTTTTCTTTCGACATAGAAGGTTCACCTCCTTTCCTGATCGGATGATCTCTGGGTCTGCAGGTCAGGGGATAAACCTATCTCAGATATCTGGAAGATCCTGGATGTATGCCGGAATCCAGGCGATTTACAGGGGATTTATGGGCCGGTCAGGGGGGCCGGCGCACCGCCCCTTCAGGGTTCGATCTCGATCCCGATCGGGCAGTGGTCTGAGCCCATGACATCGGGGAGGATGAAGGCGTCCTGTACCGCTCCGGCGAGTTCGCTGCTCACGAAGAAGTAGTCGATCCGCCATCCGACGTTCCGGTCGCGGGCGCGGGTCTTTAAGTCCCAGTAGGTGTAGTGCCCACCCTCCGCGGTGAAGAAGCGGAAGGTGTCGACGAGCCCGCTCTCGATCCAGAGGTCGAGGGCGGCGCGCTCTTCCGGGAGGAACCCGGAAATTTTCACGTTCTCTTTCGGGCGGGCGAGGTCGATCGCCTGGTGGGCGGTGTTCACGTCGCCGCAGACCACGACCGACCGCCCCTCCTCGTTCATGCCCCGGACAGAGGAGAGGAAGGCGTCGTAGAACGCCATCTTGTATGCAAGCCTCTCGGGCGAGGACTTGCCGTTCGGGAAGTAGATGTCGAAGAGGGTGAACGCCTGGTACTCGGCGATGATGATGCGCCCCTCGTCCCCGAACCTGCCGTCGAAGTCTCTTGTGATAGAAATGGGCTCTTCGCGGCTGAAGAGGGCGACGCCGCTGTAGCCTTTCCGCATCGCAGAGGAGAAGTAAGCGTGATAGCCTGGAGGGGAGCGGATCTCCGGGGGGATCTGGTCCTCCTGCGCCTTTGTCTCCTGGATGCAGAGAATGTCAGGAGACTCGTCACCGAACCATTTGCAGAACCCTTTCTTGTGGACCGATCTGATCCCGTTCACGTTCCAGGAGAGGAGCCTCATCAGAAAGCGTGGGAGCGGGAGGGTAAAAAAGGAGGGGTTTAGAGTTTGACCCCGCGTTTTCTGAGCTCCTCGGATTTCTTCCGGGAGCACTCCTCGCACCTGAACTCCGGCTCTTTGTCGTCGGTTTTGTCGTAGTTCGGCGTCTTTACCAGGCGGTATCCCCGGCAGACCTTGCCGCAGTCGACGCAGGCGATGTTGTCCTTCACTTCCCACTGGGCGTCGAGCACTTTCGAGGTGAAGATGAACCGGTCGACCCAGAAGAAGATGAGACCACCGATGAGGTTGGCGATGATCGTCGCCATCAGGGCGTCCATGGTGGAGAGGACGATGAGCACCCCGGCGAGGATGGGGGTGGAAAGCTGCCACCTGACCAGGTAGAGCCCGTAACGCTTGAAATTTACATCCATATATCAGTATAAAATTTCAGAGCCGGGATGATAAACGTGAGGATGGGAGCAGGCCGCCACCTTCATCTCCCTGGAGTGCGATCTCTCACTACTGCAATGGAACCGGAAAAAGAACTCTGTATTGAGCGGCCGGCGATCTACGTCGGCCTCACCGCGGGGCGCGGCCGCGGCGTCTTTGCCGCACGGGCGTATGCGCCGGGCGAGGAGATCGAGGTCTGCCCGGTGATCGTCTGCGGCGGGACTGATGCGACGACACTCCTGGACCGGACCGAACTCTTCAACTATTATTTTGCCTGGGGGGAGGGGGACGAGGGGTGTGCGATCGCCCTGGGGTTCGGGTCGCTCTACAACCATTCCTACCGCCCGAACGCCGACCACGTGCGCGATTTCGTCACGGGGACGGTCACGGTCGCGGCGTGCCGCCCGATCGCGGCAGGCGAGGAGATCACGATCAACTACACGGGCGCGGTCGACTGCAGGGATCCGGTCTGGTTCGAGATGAGAGAAAAAGAGTGAGAGTTTACGCCACAACCTCGGCCGTGATGATCTTGACCTCGGTGCGGGGCCGGTCCTGGCGGCCGGTCGGCACCTTGCCGATGGCGTCGACGACGTCCATGCCCGCGATCACCGCACCAAAGACCGGGTGCTGGCGGTCGAGGTAGTTGTTGTCCACCAGGTTGATGAAGAACTGGGACCCCCCGGTGTTCGGGCCGGCGTTCGCCATCGAGATCGTGCCGCGGTCGTTCCGGTTGGAGGAGGAGAACTCGTCCCGGATCGCGTATCCGGGTCCGCCCGTGCCGGTGCCGGTCGGGTCGCCGCCCTGGATCATGAAGTTCGGGATGACGCGGTGGAAGATGACGCCGTTGTAAAAGCCGTCCTTCACGAGTTTTTCAAAGTTTCCTGCGGTGACTGGCATGTCGCCGTAGAGGTGCAGGGTGACGTCTCCCATGGTGGTATGGAGGACGACCTTTGTTCCTTCTGGGTGTTTGTCCATGATGGATCCTCATGATCCATCGACGGTCTCCGTAATAGTCCTTCCCGGCCGCGGGTTTTTTGTGGGGGGCCGACAGAGAGGGCAGGGTATGGGCACGAGTGGCGAAGAGGCCGACCGGCGGGCGGCCGAGCAGGAGATGATGATTGCGGAGTTCCTCAAAAATCTCACCCACGAGCGCCCCGAGTACCGCTGGGGTGCTGCCGACGCCCTCGGCAGGATCGGCGACGAGCGTGCGGTCGAACCCCTGATTGCGGCGATGAAGGATCCCGACCCCCGCGTGCGGAAGAAGGCGGCCTGGGCCCTGGGGCAGATCGGCGACTCCCGTGGCCAGCGCCCCCTGCTGGAGGCGATCCGGGACGAGGACGACGATGTCAGGGAGATCGCCGCGGAGGCGTACGAGATCCTGAAAAAGAAGGTCTTTGGGGGCGGATAAGGAGGAGCGGATCCGACGAAAGAAACTCCTTTTAGCATGGCGGTGGACTTCATACAGAATGATCGAGAAGATGACCCCGGCCATGCGGCAGTTCTATGCGATGAAGGAGAAACATCCGGACTGCATCATTTTTTTCCGCATGGGCGACTTTTACGAGACATTCGGCGATGACGCAGGGGTCGTCTCACGGGAACTCGACATCGTGCTGACGGCACGCGGCAAAGACCAGGAGGGGGAGCGGATGCCCCTCGCCGGCGTCCCGTACCATGCGGCCGAGACCTATATCGCGCGCCTGGTCTCGAAGGGCTACCGTGTCGCCGTCTGCGAGCAGATCGAAGACCCGAAGAAGGCGAAGGGGATCGTCAAGCGCGACGTCGTGCGGGTGATCACGCCGGGCACGGTGATCGACGCCTCGATGATCGCCTCGCCCGGCGCCCGCTACCTGATGGCCCTCTGCCCTGACGGTCCGAAATTCGGGCTCGCATTCCTGGACATCTCGACGGGAGAATTTTTCGTGGAGGAGTGCGCCGGCGACCGGGACTTCTCCGGTATCCTCTCCGAGGTGGAGCGTTACCGCCCGCAGGAGTGCATCGTCGGCCCGCCCCTCCCGGACGGCCTGGAGGGGCGCCTCGCCGACCTCGAGGTGCTCGTCACCCGGTTCCGCGAGGACGCCTTCTCAGAAAAAACGGCCCGCGACCTCCTCCTCGGCCACTTCAAGACGCTCTCCCTCGACGGCTACGGCTGCGCCGAACTCGACGCCGCCGTCAGGGCGGCCGGAGCCGCCCTCGCCTATGCGACCGAGACGCAGTACTCGGCCCTCTCCCACATCACCGGACTCTCGGTCAGGGCGCCGGCCGATCGGATGATGCTGGATGCGATCACCCTGCGAAACCTCGAGATCACCGAGACGATCCGGGGCGAGGGGAAGGAGGGCACCCTCATCCATGTCCTCGACCGCACGAGGACGGCGATGGGAAGCCGGACCCTCCGCAGCCACCTGGTCAACCCCCTCATCTCGGCGGCGCGGATCGACGCCCGCCTCGACGCCGTCGAGTACCTCTGCCAGAATACGGCGGTGCGCACCGACCTGCGGGATCTCCTCAAACAGTGCGCCGACATCGAGCGGATCGCCGGGAGGATCGCCTACGGAAACGCCACGCCCCGCGACCTGGTCACCCTCGGCGCCTCGCTCGGGTGCGTCGCCGGGATCAGGGGCCTCTTCCCTGAAGAGGCGCCCGAGGAGATCACGGACGCCCTCGGCCGCCTCGGCGACTTCGCCGGGGTGATCGACCTCATCGACCGGGCGATCGCCGACGATCCCCCGGCCACCCTGAAGAACGGCGGGGCGATCAGGGAGGGATACAGCGCCGAACTCGACGAACTGCACCGGCTCTCGGGCTCGGGGCGGACCTGGATCGCCGAGTTCCAGCAGACAGAGCGGGAGCGGACCGGGATCAGGTCGCTGAAGGTGAAGTACAACCGCGTCTTCGGCTACACGATCGAGATCACAAAGCCGAACCTCCACCTGGTGCCCGACGACTACGACCGCCGGCAGACGACGGCCAACGGCGAGCGGTTCACGACGCCGGCCCTGAAGGAGAAGGAGGCCCTCATCGCCAGCGCCGACGAGCGTCTCCTCTCCCTTGAGGCCGAACTCTTTGCCAATCTCCTCGGAACGCTCGCCGCCTCGGTCGCTGCCTTCCAGGAGACCGCACGGGCGGTGGGCGTCCTCGACCTCCACGCCGCCCTCGCCGACGTCGCCCTCAGGAACGCCTACGTCCGCCCCGAACTGGACGACGGCCTCAAAACAGTCATCAGGGACGGGCGCCACCCGGTCGTCGAGGAGAAGACCGCCGGGACGTTCATCCCCAACGACACCCTCCTCGACAGCGAGGGCGACCAGATCCTCATCATCACCGGGGCGAACATGGCCGGCAAGTCCACCTATATGCGGGCCGTCGCCCTGATCACCGTCATGGCCCAGATGGGGAGTTTCGTCCCGGCCTCCTACGCCTCGATCGGCCTCGTGGACCGCGTCTTCACCCGCGTCGGGGCCTCGGACGACCTCTCGAGCGGGCGGAGCACCTTCATGGTCGAGATGCAGGAGCTCGCCAACATCCTCAACAACGTCACCGAACGGAGCCTCGTGATCCTGGACGAGATCGGGCGGGGGACCAGCACCATCGACGGGTATTCCATCGCAAAGGCCGTGCTCGAGTACCTCCACGGCACCAGAGGAAAAGGGCCGCGGACCCTCTTCGCCACGCACTTCCACCAGCTCATCGACGTGGAGGGCTCGTTGAAGCGCGTGAAAAACTACCATTTCGCCGTCAAGGAGACCGGGTCGGACGTGGTCTTCCTGCGAAAGATCATCCCCGGCGCCACCGACAAGAGTTACGGCATTCATGTCGCCCGCCTCGCGGGCGTGCCGGCGAAGGTGACCCAGCGGGCCGAGAAGATCCTTCAGGAGACCGCCGACGCCGTATCGTCGCCCGACGCGAAGGGGCGGCGCTACACCCAGATGCTCCTGATCAGCGACACCCCCGTGACGCGGCCGAGCCCGGTCGTCGAGGAGTTGAAAAAACTCGACCCCGACACCCTGACCCCGCGCACCGCCCTCGAGAAGATCTATGACCTCAAACGGATTGCAGGGGAGGAGGGGCGATGAACGGGACGACGATCCAGGTGCTGGACGAGCGGACGGTGAACCAGATCGCCGCCGGCGAGGTGGTGGAGCGCCCGGCCTCGGTGGTGAAGGAGCTTGTGGAGAACGCCATCGACGCCGGCGCCCGCCTGGTCCGGGTGGAGGTGACCTCGGATAGAAACCACGTCACCGCCGTCAGGGTGGTCGACGATGGCGCTGGGATGGGGCGGGCCGACGCCGTCCTCGCCTTCAAGGAGCACGCCACCAGCAAGATCAGCCGGATCGACGACCTTGACCGGGTGCTCACCCTGGGCTTCAGGGGCGAGGCCCTGCCGAGCATCGCCTCGGTATCTGACGTCACCCTGGTCACGCGGCGGCGGGGCGGCGACGAGATCGCCGGGACCAGGGTGGCGATCCGGGGCGGGAGCGCCCCTGAGGTCGCGGAGGTCGGGGCGCCCGAGGGGACGAGCGTGGAGGTGCGCGACCTCTTCTTCAACACCCCGGCGCGGCGGAAGTTCCTCAAGTCCCTCCACACCGAACTCGCCCATATCCACGGGGTGATCGAGAGGACGGCCCTCGCCCGCCCGGAGATCTCGTTCCGCCTCCTCCACAACGGGCGGGAGCGGATCGCCACCCATGCCACCGATGACCTGAAGGAGACGGTCGCCGCCCTCTTCGGGACGGCCGTGGCAAAGGGCCTCGTCCCGGTTTCCCTCAAAACCCCTCTCGTCCAGGTCGCCGGCTACATCTCGACCCCCGCGGTCTCGCGGGCCGACCAGTACCAGGTCTTCCTCTCCATCAACGCCCGCCCCATCTCCTCCCTCCAGATCGTGCGGGCGATCAAGGAGGGCTACGGCACCCTCCTCCCGAAGGACCGGTTCCCGGTCGCCTTCCTCAGCATCGGGATCAACGGCGACCTCGTCGACGTCAACGTCCACCCGACCAAAAAACTCGTGCGGCTCAGCCACGAGAAGGAGATCTACGGGGCGATCGCCGATGCCGTCCGCACCGCCCTCGGGGGGAAGGACCTCAGCGCCCCGGGCGCAAAGCCCGTCTTCCCGGCCGTCGCCATCCCGTCACACCCCCTGCCCGGGCCCCGGGCCGCCGGCGTGGCCGAGAGCCGCGCCCCGTTCACCCTCACCGACCGGCGGCTGCGGCAGAGCGAACTCCCCCTCGCGGGCGCCGAGCGAAACCTCCTCCCGGAGATCGAGGTGATCGGCCAGCTCGACGCGATGTACATCGTCGGTTCGGCAGAGGGGCGCTCCCTGGTCGTCATCGACCAGCACGCCGCCCACGAGCGCGTCCTCTACGAGCAGGCGCAGGATCGGGCCGGCCCGGGATCGCAGGAGCTGATCGTCCCGGTGCTGGTCACCTTCTCCCCGCAGGAGGCCGAACTGGCGCGGGAGGCCCTCCCGACCCTTGCGGAGGAGGGCTTCGTCCTCGAAGAGTTCGGCCCCTCGACCTATGCGGTGAACGCCATCCCGGTGGTGCTCGGGAAACTCGAAGAGCCCGAGGTGATCAGGGACCTCGTCTCCGCCCTGGTCAGGGAGAGCCCGTCCGATCCGGTGGGAAAAAGGGAGGCGGTGCTGAGACGCGTCGCCTGCAGGGGGGCGATCAAGGCGGGCGACCACCTCTCGCGGGAGCAGATGCGCCGCCTCATCGACCAGCTCGCCCGGACGAAAAACCCCTACACCTGCCCGCACGGGCGCCCGACGATCGTCTCCTTCTCACCTGACGAACTGGCGGCGATGTTCCAGCGGACGTGAGGGGGGGGCGACCTGGCAGGGGTTGCTCGGTTTTCAAGAACTCTCACGTTCTCGATGCGAAGAGACGATAGAACGAATCGCGAAGTCCGCCTCTGCCCGGG